>DASTPT010000033.1:0-67832 GCA_035762085.1 Actinomycetota bacterium
AGCACCGAGCGGACGGTCCCGAACCGGAACTCCCGAAGGAGCGCGCGGAGCCGATCCTCGACCCCGCCGAGCCCGTGGTAGTGGCGGTACGAGGCCAGCCGGCCGAGCGGCAGGACGGGCTGGCCCGGATCGATCTCCCACGGATGCACGTACAGCATCGTGGGCCGGCCCTCCGAGCCAGTCACGCGACGCATCCCCCATCGCACGTAGCGCATCGGTAGAAGCCGAAGGTAGCCGCCGCCGACGAACGGCAGGTTCCTGCCGAGCAGTCGGACGGTCGAGATCGGGAACTCCACCAGATCGGCACCGTCCCGTTCCTCGACCCATGGGTGGCGGGCGGCGTCGGGGATGCCGTACCGGTCGTGGACGATCGGGAACACCGAGGAGTCGTAGCGCAGCCCCTCCTCGAGCATGACGTCGAGCGCCCACAGCGTGTCCTTCACGACCGAGTACGTCGGCGCGCGGTACCCGAGGACGGCCTCGCCGGTCAAGTCCTCGACGAGGCCCTTCGCTCGCCGCAGGTCCTCGCGGAACGCCTGGGGGGTCATCGCGGTGATCGGCCGGTGGTCGTACCCGTGGATCCCGACCTCGTGCCCGGCGTCCAGGATGTCCCGCACCAGCTCGGGACGGCGCTCGGCCACCCAGCCGAGGACGAAGAACGTCCCCCGCACGTCGAACTCGTCGAGCAGCGACAGCAGTCGTCGGGTGTTCGGCTCCACGCGCTGCTCCATCGAGGCCCAGTCGTTGGGATCCACGACGCCGCGGAAGGCCTCGACGTGGAAGTAGTCCTCGACGTCGACGCTGAACGCGCTGACGACGTCCGGACGTGGCTGGTCGCGGAGGTCGACGACCCCCTCGGGCATGCTCATGGTCACTCGACGATAGGGAGAGGACCTCAACCACGCATGCGTGCGGCGACGTATCCCAGCTCACACGCCTGCATGAGGCCGCGGGGGGTCCGAGGGAACGCCCCAGGTCGCGGCCTCGTTCGCGGCCGCGGAGGTCGTCGTATATGCGGGGCACGATTTCTACCCCAATCGCCAGATGTGTGAACGAGCACCCGAAGGGGAGACTGACTGAACACGTTTTCGCGCGGCCCGCTCGATATGGCCGACGAACCCGCGCGACCGGCAGGGGGTACCGTGGCAGCGCTCCGAAAGCTCGAGATCGAGGTTCCAGCACGCGGTCGGGTCTCTCCCCGGCCGCTGGTGCTCAGTCTCGTCCCGGCGCTGGATGCTGGTGCGCTCCTCGCCGCGGTGGTCGTGTCCGGTGGCGACCCGGTGTTCATCGCCGCCGCGGTGCTGACGTTCCTGGTGCTGAACGTGGACACCTCTCGGGCCTACCGGCTCGACCCGCGGGTCGGGCACGAGATGGGGTGGCTGCTCGGCCGCCTGGGGGTCCCCCTGCTCGTCCTGGTCTGGCTCGTGTCGGTCGACCTGGTCCCGTGGCTCGGCCCCGTTCGGGACCTCGACCGGCTGGTCGTTGCCGGCTCGCTCGGCGCCGCGGCGGTGCTCGTGGGCCGCGTCGTCGCCTACGCGATCAGCCGCTCGGCGAAGTCGCGCCGAATCATCTCGGAGCGGGCGCTCGTCGTCGGGACCGGGCCCGTCGGCGTCGAGATCGCGATGGCGCTCGAACGGCACCCCGAGTACGGTCTGGACCCGATCGGCTTCATCGACGGCCCGACCGCCGAGGACCTGCCGTACCCGCTCCTCGGCGGGCCGCACGACCTCGAGCGCGTGGTCGAGGAGTTCAACGTCCACCGGATCGTCGTCGCGTTCGGCCGGGGCAAGGACCGCGACATGGCCACCCTGCTCCGGAGCCTGGAGACGCTCCGGATCGAGGTCCACATCGTGCCGCGGTTCTTCGAGCTCGGCTCGATCCCGCACGGCGCCGCGGACGACCTGCGCGGCCTCCCGCTCGTCCACCTGCGCCGACCCGCGTTCCGAGCGCTCCCGCGCGCGTCGAAGCGCGTGTTCGACGTCGCCGTCTCGCTGTTCCTCCTCCTCCTGCTCTCGCCGATCCTGATCGCGTCCGCCGTGGCCGTGAAGGCGACCAGCCCCGGGCCGGTCCTGTTCCGGCAGCTCCGGATCGGCAAGCGCGGCGAGCCGTTCGAGATGCTGAAGTTCCGCACGATGACCGTCGAAGAAGAGACCGAGCCGAGCTGGACGATCGAGCACCACCGGGTGACGAGGATCGGCAAGCTGCTCCGGCGCACCAGCCTCGACGAGCTCCCGCAGCTGTTCAACGTCCTCCGCGGCGACATGTCGCTGGTCGGCCCCCGGCCGGAGCAGCCGCACTTCGCCGAGGCCTTCGGCGCCTCGGTGCCGACCTACGCGGACCGGACCCGTGTCGAGGGCGGCATCACGGGGCTCGCGCAGGTGCACGGCCGCAGCCGGGACATCGACTCGATCCCCGAGCGCGCCCGCTTCGACAACTCGTACATCGAGAACCGGTCGCTCTGGGGCGACATCTTGATCCTGTTCCGGACGCTCGAGGTCGTCTTCCGCGGCGACCGGAGCTGAAGGCCCCGGGTCCCGGCTCCTAGCGCTCCGCCGCCGGCATCGCCGCCACCGCCCGGAATGCCGAGACCGTGCGCGTGAGTCCCTCGCGGAGCGGGACGACGGGCTCCCAGCCGAGCGCGGACCGCGCGAGCGAGATATCGGGGCGCCGTACCTCGGGGTCGTCGACGGGCCGCTGGGTGAAGACGATCTCGGAGCGGCTGCCGGCGGCCTCCCGCACGAGCTCGGCGAGCTCGAGGACCGTCACCTCGTTCGGGTTGCCCAGGTTGACCGGCCCCATGATGTCTGCCCCGAGGACCCGCCAGATGCCCTCGATCAGATCGTCGACGTAGCAGAGCGAGCGCGTCTGGCTCCCGTCGCCGTGGACCGTGAGCGGCTCGCCGCGGAGGGCCTGCGTCACGAAGTTCGGAACGGCCCGGCCGTCGTCCAGGCGCATCCGGGGGCCGTAGGTGTTGAAGATCCGGACGATCCGCACCGGCAAGCCTCGCGCCCGGTGGTAGGCCATCGTCGCGGCCTCGGCGTAGCGTTTCGCCTCGTCGTAGACGGACCTCGGGCCGATCGGGTTCACGTTGCCCCAGTACGACTCGGGCTGCGGGTGGACCTTCGGGTCCCCGTACACCTCGGACGTGGACGCGAGGAGCACGCCGGCGCCCTTCGCCTCGGCCAGGTCCAGGCAGTGGAACGTGCCGAGCGCGCCGACCCTCAGCGTCTCGATCGGGTGCTCGAGGTAGTCCGGCGGTGAGGCCGGCGAGGCGAGGTGGAGGACCCAGTCGACCGGTCCGTCCACCTGGAGCGGCTCGCTCACGTCCGCCTCGACGAACGCGAACCGCTCGTGCCCGCGGGCGTCCGCGAGGTTGTCCGAGGCGCCCGTCAGCAGGTTGTCGACGCACACGACGTCCCAGCCCTCGGCCAGGAGCCGGTCGCCGAGGTGCGAGCCGAGGAAGCCGGCGCCCCCGGCAATCACCGCGCGCGGGGTCGTCACGTCTCCAGCGTGTCCGGCGTGCGGGCGACCGGTCGCCCGTCACCGTTCGGCTCGGCCCGCGTCGGGTGCACCGGCGGCCGGCCCATCGCATAGTACGTGAACCCGGCGGCAGCCGCCGCGTCGGCGTCGAGCGCGTTCCGCCCGTCGACGATGACCGGGTAGGCCATCAGGTCCCGGAGCCGGCCGAGGTCCAGGTCGCCGAACTCGGGCCACTCGGTCGCGACGACCAGGCAGTGGGCGTCCGTCGCGGCCTCGTAGAGATCGCTCGCGATCTGCAGCTGGGGCAGCTCCTGCTTCGCGCTCGCGGCCGCCTGCGGGTCGAACCCGACGACCTGTGCGCCGTCGTCCAGCAGCCGCCGGGCCAGCGCGAGCGCGGGGGAGAAGCGGACGTCGTCGGTCCCGGGCTTGAAGGCCAGCCCGAGGACCGCCACGCGCTTGTTCTCCAGGTTCCACAGGGCCTCCTCGACGCGCGCGCTCGCCGCCGCGACGGCCTCGTCGTTCAGCCGCGCCACCTCGCGCATCAGCGGGAACTCGTACCCGAGGCGCGCCGAGAGCCGCTCGAGCGCCATGACGTCCTTCGGGAAGCAGTAGCCGCCGTAGCCGAGCCCCGCGTTCAGGAACGCCCGCCCGATCCTGGGGTCGGCGCCCATCACGTCGGCCACGGCGGTCACGTCGGCCCCGGCGCGCTCGCAGATCCGCGCGAGCGCGTTCGCGAACGAGATCTTGAGCGACAGGAAGGCGTTGCTCGCGTGCTTCGCGAGCTCGGCCGTGGCGATGTCGGTCTCCATCAGCCGGTGGCCGCGGTCGGTCAGCGGTCGGTACACGCGACGCAGGACGTCTCGGGCGTGATCGGACTCGACGCCGATCACGATCCGGTCCGGCTCGAGCGCGTCCTGGAGCGCGGTCCCCTCGCGGAGGAACTCGGGGTTCGAGGCGACGTCGAACAGGAACCCCGGCCGCTCGCGGCCGAGCGTGATGCGGACGCGCTCCGCCGTGCCCGCCGGGACCGTCGACTTCTCCACGACCACCACGCCGTCGGGCGCGTATCGAGCGATCGCCCGCGCGGAGCCCTCCATCGCCACGAGGTTCGCCTCGCCGTTCGCTCGCGCGGGTGTTCCGACGCAGACGAAGACCACCTCGGCCTCCTTCAGGGCCTCCGACGCGTCGATCGTGAACATGAGCCTTCCGGCGGCCTGCTCTCGACGGAGCGCCTCTTCGAGGCCATCCTCGAAGAACGGCGAGATGCCTCCCGTGAGCTGCGAGATCTTCTCCTCATCGATGTCGGTTCCGACGACGTCGTGACCCAAGCTGGCGAAGGCCACGCCCGTGACGAGCCCGACGTGTCCGGTTCCCATGACGGTGATCTTCATGTCGTTCCTCGCTCTCGCGGCGGCGGCTCTGAGCACCCGGAATCGGTCGACGATCATGCGGGTGTCCGATCCGCGCAGGGGAACCTGCGCGGATCACCCCACGAGGCTACCGGGAAGCCGCCGGACGCGCCGACCCACGAGCGTCGTAGCGACGATACCGCCGACACCGTAGCCCGTGGGGTGCCATCCGGCGGCCGGCGGTGGGCACCCCGCGCACACGCGACGCGCGGATCGCAGGTCCGTGCGGTACGCGTCGTACGGCGGACGCCCGATGGCGGTGCCTCGCGCACACGGTACGGTGCGGGAGGCGTGCGCCCGCGCGTGCGCGTAAGCCTGACTCGACATCGGATCCGGGAGGGTGATCATGACGGACGGGGGACCTATCGGCGCTTCCACGGAACCCACCAGGCGGAGGCGTCGGAGGGGCCCTGTCCGGAGCGGGCTCGGCGCCGTCCTGCTGTCAGCGCTCCTCGTCGCCTCGCCCGTCACGGCCGGGGTGGCGGTCGGCGAGACCTCCGGAACGTCCCGTGAGGACCCGAGCCGCACCGCCGTGCGGTCCCCATCGGACCGAGGTCGAACCGACGGGAGCGTGGCGACGACGCGATCCGAGCGCCGACAGCAGCGCAGGCTCGAGCGACGGGTCGCCCGGGAACTGCTCGCCGCCGCGGCGGCGGCCGTCCCGACCGAGACCGCCACGCTCGTTCGGGCCGTCGACACCTCCAAGTGGAACCCAGCGAGCCCCGACCCGTCCGGGGTGACCTACCGCCCATCGAGGGACCGCCTCATCGTCGTCGACTCGGAGGTGGACGAGCAGACCGGCGCGGGCTATCACGGGGTCAATCTCTGGGAGGTCACGCGCGCCGGCGTCGTCACGGACACGGGTACGACCCTGCCCTACACCAACGAGCCAACGGGGGTGGGGTTCGACCCCGCGACGGAGACGCTGTTCGTCTCCACCGACGTCGGGAACAAGATCTTCGTCGTCCGGGCCGGACCGGACGGTCGCTTCGGCACGTCCGACGACACCCGGACCACGATCGACACGAAGGCGTACGGGCTCGGCGACACCGAGGACCCCGCGTACGACCCGGTGAGCGGCCATCTGTTCTTCGTGAACGGGACGACGGCAGACGTGTACGACCTCGACCCCGTGAACGGGGTGTTCGGCGACGGCGACGACCGCATCAGCCATTTCGACGTGACGCAGTACGGGGCGCGCGACACGGAGGGCCTCGCGTTGGATCCCGAGCGCGGCACGCTCTTGGTCGGCGATCGCCCCTCGGACAAGATCTTCGAGGTCACGAAGGCGGGAGCCCTGCTGCGCATCATCAACGTCGGCGGCATCGCCGGACTGCGCAGGATCTCGGGGCTCGGGGTCGCGCCGGCCACCGTCGGATCGGGGCTGCACTACTGGATCGTCGACCGTGCGGTCGACAACGGGCCGGATCCGAGGGAGAACGACGGCATGATGTTCGAGATCTCCGTGAGCGGCGGAGGCACGCCCGCGAACACACCGCCGACGGTAAACGCCGGCCCGGACCAGACGGTGACGCTCCCGAGTCCCGCCACCCTGCAGGGGACCGTGAGCGACGACGGGCTGCCGGATCCGCCCGGGGCGACGACGAGCGCGTGGTCGAAGGTGAGCGGGCCGGGGACCGTGGTCTTCGCCAACGCGTCCTCCGCGTCGACGAGCGCCACGTTCTCGACCGACGGCACGTACGTGCTCCGGCTGACCGCCGACGACTCGGCCGCCCAGACCTCGGATCAGACGACGGTGACCGTCTTGCCCGAGGGCGGCGGCGGCCCCGGCGGCGTGATCGAAGTGCCCGTCTCGGTGGGAGCGGACGACGCCGAGGAGACGGCGGCGGGTCGGGTGCGGCCGGCGAGCTCCGACCTCGAGCTGGTTCAGGAGTCCACGATCCAGACGGTCGGCCTGCGTTTCGACGGCGTGCCGATCCCGATCGGCGCGACCGTCACGAACGCCTACGTCCAGTTCCGCTCGGACGAGGTCGGGAGCGTCGCGACGTCCCTGGTCATCAGCGGCGAGGCGGCCGACGATGCGGCCCCGATCGTGAAGACCCTCCGGAACATCTCATCGCGGCAGCGGACCGCCTCGGCCGTCGGCTGGGAGCCTCCGCCGTGGCTCCAGAGGAATCTGGCCGGCGCCGATCAGCGGACGCCGAACCTCGCCGCGGTGATCCAGGAGATCGTGAGCCGAACGGGCTGGACGTCGGGGAACGCCGTGGTCCTGATCGTCGAGGGGTCTGGCAAGCGAACGGCGGACTCGTTCGAAGGCTCGTGGGCACCGATCCTCCACGTCGAGTATCAGACCGGCTGACCCTGCCGCGGCGGGGTTAGAACGAGATCTCGACCAGGATCCCGTCGTTCTCGTCGGGGTCGGCGGAGTTGTCCACGCGTCGGTCGACGATGTACAGGTGCTTGGCGTTCGAGTCGCTCGCCTTCCCCCAGGCGAGTCCTGCGGGGGAGTGCAGCTCGAGCGGGTCCCCGTTCTGCGTCACCTCGATCGTCTGGACGAGCGCACCCCTGATCGTGGTCTCCGTCACGTGCCAGTTCTGACGGTTGCTCACGATGAACAGCGTGTCGCTCGAGGGCCGGTACTCGATCCCCTCGGGATTCGGTTGGTTCAGGGCCGGCGTGTCCGTGTTGAAGCTCCTGACCCGGTCGTCGCCCTTCGGGCCCACACCGTCGAAGATGCCGTTGCGCCCCGGGCTCAACCGGAAGACCTTGGCGTCGGTCCCCTCGGAGATGAACAGGAAGCCGCCACCGAGGGCGACTCCCTCGGGGTCATTGCATCCGAAACGCCTCGTGCCGAACGACCTGACCTTGTCGTCCCGCGTCCCGAACCTGCGGTCCTTCCCGGGGCGGACGAAGAAGATCTTGTCGATGTCGTCGTCGGAGAAGATCAGCTGCTTCTTCGTCGCGTCGAGGCCCGCGGGCTCCTTCGAGAACCTGGTCGTGGCGAACGTCTTGAGCAGCTCGCCCGTCCTCGAGACGATGAAGACGTTCTTCTTCTTCCACACCTTCGTCTCCTCGACCTCCGCGTCGGAGACGTAGATCTTGCCGCCGCGGAGCGCCACGCCGGAGGGGTCGGGGCTCGGCGGGTTGAACGCAGACGTTTCGATGACCTGGACGATGTCGGCCTGGACGGCGACGCCGGCAGATGCCGGACCAGCGGCCACGGCGGCGATGAACGGAACGGCCACCGCGACGATGAGCATGAGGTGGAGCGGGCGTGTGGGCATGTCGGCAGTCTACAAAATGCTCGTCGCGAGGCCTTCCTGGAGCGCGGATCGGCGGCCGCAGGCCGCGGCTAGAGCGCGACCTCGAAGACTCTGCCGTCGTTCTCGTCGGGGTCGGCCGCGTTGTCGACCCCGCGATCCGCGATCCAAAGGTGCTTCACGTTCGGGCCGGTGCTTCCCGGTGCCCACGCCAGGCCGGCGGGGGAGTGGAGGCCGAACCCCGCGGTGTCGTACGTCGCGACGAGCCTGCCCCTGATCGTCACCTCGGTGATGTCGGAGTTCCGGCGGTTGCTCACCAGGAACACGGTGCCGCTTGAGGGGCGGTACTCGATCCCCTCCGGGTCCGGCTGGCCGAGGGTCTTCGTGTCGGATCGGCGGACGCGGTCATCGCCCGCCGGGGCGACCCCGTCGAAGATCCCGTTGGGGCCCGGCTTCAGCCGGAAGACCTCGGCCTTCGCCCCGTCCGCGATGAACAGGAACCCGCCGCCGAGCGCGATGCCTTCCGGGTCGCGCGAACCGAACGGCCGGGTCGCGAAGGACCGGACCTTGTCGTCCCTCGTACCCCACTTGTGGTCCTTGCCCTTGCGGACGAAGAAGATCCGATCCCTGTCGTCGTCGGACACGATCAGCGTCTTCTTCCTCACCTCGAGGCCGGTGGGCTCGATCGAGAACCTCGTGGTCTTGAATGTGCTCAGGAGGTCGCCGTCGGGCCCGAACCTGAAGACGGTCTTGCCCTGGAACCACGGCGTCTCGTCCACCTCACAGTCGGACATCAGGAGCCTCCCGCCGCGCAGGACCGCCATGCCGGCGGGGTCGGGGCTCGGAGGCGAGAACGATGAGGTGTCGATGATCTGGATCAGCGTGGGTGCCTCGGGGACGCCGCCAGAGGCGGTTGGAAGGCCCCCGGCCACCATCCACGTCGTGGCCACCGTGAGGGCGAGCGCGCGGGCGATCGGGACACGCACGGCGAGCCGGAGTCTACACGCGTTGGTACCCGAGGCCGCCTCTACGATGACGGCGCGAAGAGGGGAGGTCGGGATGCAGCGGTCCGGACACGGCCCGACGATCGGCAGCGATCGGCGCTCGCGCCTTGCCCCGCACGTGTGGGCGGATGTGGTCGGTATCGCGCTGCTCCTCGCGCTGTGCGCCGTGACGCTGGCCGCGTCGAGGGGCGACCGAAGCCGCATGCTGCTCCTGCTGCTCGGCGTCGCGACGGCCCTCGCGGCCGGTCGGGTGCTCGGGTCGGTGCATCGCGCCGTGGTCCCGGCGATCGTCGTCGTGGTGGCGCTCTCGGTGGCGATCGGGGCGGCGTCCTCGGCCGGTCGTGGGGCGCTCCTCGGGTACGACGCCGCCGTCGTGACGCTCGCCCTGATCGGCGCGATCGCCGCCGCGATGCTCGCCGTCGGCTCGATCCGCTTCCGGTGGGCCGCCGCCGTTGCGCCCAGGTGGCCTCGCGCCGCGATCGCCGCGGCGGCGCTCGTCTTCGTCGCGGTGCTCGCGACGACGATCGCGCTCGGCGCGACCTACCGGGAGGAGCCCGAGGCCGTCCGCGTGATCCGAGAGGATCGGGTCGCGTTCTGGCACGCAGCGCTCGAGATCCTGTCGGAGCGTCCCGCAGGCGTCGGCCCCGGGCGGTTCGACGACGTGCCGCCTCGGTTCCTCCCCGAGGGCGACGTCCGCTGGGCCGACCACGATGTCTTACAGCAGGGCGCCGAGCTCGGCTGGGCCGGCCTGATCCTCACCGTGTTGCTGTTCCTGTGGGGGTTCGCGCGCCTTTGGCTCCACCCGGCGCCCGACGCGTACGTCGTCCTCGGGGCGGCGGCCCTCGTGGTCCTCGGGATCGCCGCGTCGACGACCCACGTGCTCCACGCGCCCATCGTCCCGCTTGTGACGGCACCGCTCGTCGGCTCGGCGCAGTCGATCACGCGTCACCTCTGGCGCAATGCGGTCGTGCAGTGACCCCGTTGGGATGGACTCTGAGCGGGGGGATGGGGCGGCCGAGCTGGCCGCCCCCGCTCCGCTTCGTCTACGCAGCGCCCTCGACCCAGACGCTGGTGGACGCGATCCCGGTGCAGACGAATACGTCGGCGACGTTCAGGATGCCGTCACCATCGTCCTGCCACATGCCCGTGACACCGGTCACTCCAACGCCAGTATCCGTTGCGTCGTTCGGCGCCTTGAGTCCGACCTCGACGACGACCTTCTTGGCCGGCTTGCCCTTGTTCGCCACCTGCGTTGAGGTGAAGAACCCCTTCCAGGTCATTCCAGTCACGTCGCCGAAGGCGAGGCCGTTCGACTCGCATCCGCCGTCCGCGACCAGGGTCGTCGCGAGGTTGTTGGACGAAGGCATCTTGGAGGGTCCGCCGAACGCGCCATTCGTGCCCCAGGTCGCCTTCCGAACCGTCAGCGCGGCCGGATTGCTGGTACCCACGAGCACGAACTGGTACTCCCTCCACTTCGTGGTCGACGTGGGGTGGAGGGTGAACTGCGCCTTTGTCGAATCGCCGGCGTTGATCTTCCCCTTGAGCACCGTGAATCCCTGCATCGAGAACAGGCAGGATGTCGACAGTAGCGCCAGCACCCCGACCAGCGCCACCACCGCGATCTTCTTCTTCATCCGGACTCCTCTCCCGGCGCTACGCGCGCCGAAGCCCCGACAAACGCTTCTCGCGCGGAGCGTGACATTTCCCATGTCACCGCGCAAACTGGCCGAACCCCTACCCCAGACCCCCGTTGACCGCCTGGCACTCACGTGGTTATCCTGTTAGCACTCACGACCCTGGAGTGCTAACGCAAGGAGGGAAGGCATGGCGAAGGAGTTCCAGCTGAAGCCGCTCGAGGACCGGATCGTGGTGAAGCCCTCGGAGGAGGAGACCACCACGGTGTCAGGCATCGTGATCCCCGACACGGCGAAGGAGAAGCCGCAGGAGGGGAAGGTCGTCGCGGTGGGACCGGGCCGCTTCAACGAGGACGGCGACGAGCGCATCCCGCTCGACCTCAAGGTCGGGGACACCGTCATCTACTCCAAGTACGGGGGCACCGAGGTCAAGGTCGAGGGCGACGACTACCTGATCCTGTCGGGCCGCGACGTCCTCGCGGTCGTCAACAAGTAACCACCGACGCTTCGGACGAGGGCTCGCGCGCACCCCGCGCCGGGTCCTCGTTCCACGAGGAGGGCCGCATGGCTGTCAAGTTGCTGAAGTTCAGCGAGGAGGCTCGGCGCGGGCTCGAGGCGGGCGTGAACAAGCTCGCCGACGCCGTCGCGCTGACGCTCGGCCCGAAGGGCCACAACGTCGTGCTCGACAAGAAATGGGGACCCCCCACGATCACGAACGACGGCGTCACGATCGCGAAGGAGGTCGAGCTCGAGGACCCGTGGGAGAACATGGGCGCGCAGCTCGCGAAGGAGGTCGCCACCAAGACGAACGACGTCGCGGGTGACGGCACCACGACCGCGACGGTGCTCGCGCGGGCGATGGTCCGACACGGGATGCGCAACGTCGCCGCGGGTGCCAACCCGATGGCGCTGAAGCGCGGGATCGAGAAGGGCGTGTCCCTGGTCGTCGAGGCCATCAAGGACCAGGCGAAGGACGTCGAGTCGCGCGACGAGATCGCGCAGGTCGCGTCGATCTCGGCGGCCGACCCGGCGATCGGCGAGGTCCTGGCCGAGGCACTCGACAAGGTCGGCAAGGACGGCGTCGTCACGGTCGAGGAGTCCAACACGTTCGGCATGGAGCTCGAGTTCGTCGAGGGCATGCAGTTCGACAAGGGCTACATCTCCCCGTACTTCGTCACCGACCAGGAGCGGATGGAGGCGATCCTCGAGGACCCGTCCATCGTGCTCGTGAACAAGAAGGTCGGCAGCGTCCAGGAGCTGCTCCCGCTGCTCGAGAAGGTCCTCCAGGGCGGCAAGCCGCTGCTCATCATCGCCGAGGACGTCGAGGGCGAGGCGCTCGCGACGCTCGTCGTGAACAAGATCCGCGGCACGTTCAACGCCGTCGCGGTGAAGGCTCCCGGATTCGGCGATCGCCGCAAGGCGATGCTCCAGGACATCGCGACCCTCACGGGCGGCCAGGTCATCTCCGAGGAGGTCGGCCTGAAGCTCGAGAACGCAACGCTCGACCTGCTCGGCCGCGCGCGCAAGGTCGTCGTCACGAAGGACGACACCACGATCGTCGAGGGCGCGGGCGACGAGGAAGAGGTCAAGGGCCGCATCGCGCAGATCAAGGGCGAGATCGAGAACACGGACTCGGACTGGGACCGCGAGAAGCTCCAGGAGCGTCTCGCGAAGCTCTCGGGCGGGGTCGCCGTCGTGAAGGTCGGCGCGGCCACCGAGGTCGAGCTGAAGGAGAAGAAGCACCGGATCGAGGACGCCCTGTCCGCGACCCGGGCCGCGATCGAGGAAGGCATCGTCGCCGGCGGCGGCGTCGCCCTCATCCGCACGGAATCGGCGCTCGACAAGATCGACCTCGAGGGCGACGAGGCGACCGGCGCGAAGATCGTTCGCTCGGCGCTGTCCGCTCCGGCCAAGCTCATCGCCGAGAACGCCGGCGTCGAGGGCGCGGTGATCGTCGAGAAGATCCGCGCCGAGGGCGACCACCGCGGCTACGACGCCGCGACGGGCGAGTGGGTCGACATGTTCAAGGCCGGGATCCTCGATCCCGCCAAGGTCACGCGCTCGGCGCTCCAGAACGCGGCCTCGATCGCGGCGCTCGTGCTCACCACCGAGAGCGCCGTCGTCGAGAAGCCTGAGGAGGAGGACGAGGCTCCGGCCGGCGGCGGTCACGGCCACATGCACTGAGATCCGCAGATGGCGACGGGGGGGCCGGGCGTGCCCGGCCCCCTCGTCGTCTTCATCTGGGCGCCCCGGTGCACCAGGTGCACCAGGACCTTGGACGATCCGGACGCCGGCGGGGCCCTCCGGCCTTCCCGGGCTTGCACCGTTCCTCGGCTGGAGCGATGTCCCCGGCGGCGTCCGGTCGTATCCCGACGGTAGGACCGGCCCCTCGCTTATCGCATCCGACCGGGGCCGTATCCCGACTACCGCAAGCGGACGGGCTCCCGCGGGGTCAGTCGGGCTGGCGTTCGAGCCCCGTCTTCGCCATCCCGACGACCAGGCCGATCGCGTAGACGACGGCGGCCCCGCACAGGAACCACCACAGGCGCGGCGAGCGGCCGTCCATCGACCCCGCGAACGCCGCGCCGGCGCCGAGCACCGCGATCCCGGCGGCCGTGAACACGAACGCCCAGGAGAACCACCAGCGCGTCTCGATCTGCACGGCGACGAGGACGTACATCATTGCGAACCCGAACGCCTGGACCGCCGACATCCGCACCCACGCGTACTCCACGAGCGGCACCTGGTCGCCGAGCGTCTCGGTCACCCACGCGGGGAACAGCCCGGCCGAGATCGCCCAGGCGAGGAGCCCCGCCGCCTCGAGGTACAGGACCCTGCGCAGGAGGTTCACGGCCGCATATCCTCCCAGGTCGCGGCAGGGGCGCCTTGGTAGGATGACCGACCGGGAGCCCCCCACGGGCTCCCGTTCCGTGACCACCCGACCCACGAGGGAGCACATGACCGACACGCCCCGGGTCGCGGTCATCGGGCTGGACTGCGCGACCCCCCAGCTCCTGTTCCGCGACTTCGCCACCGAGACACCGAACATCCACGAGCTGATGCAGCGCGGAATGCACGGCGACCTCGAGAGCATCACCCCGCCGATCACCGTCCCGGCCTGGGCCTGCGCGATGACCGGCAAGACGCCGGGCCAGCTCGGGATCTACGGGTTCCGCAACCGCAAGGACACGACCTACGACGGCCTGTCGATCGCGCACTCGGGCTCGATCAAGGAGCCGGCGGTCTGGGACCTGCTCGGGCAGAAGGGGCTCCGCTCGATGCTGATCGGCGTGCCGCCCTCGTTCCCGCCGCCGAAGGACTTCCCCGGCTGGCGCGTCGGGTGCTTCCTCACCCCGGCGTCGGCCGATCGCTGGGCCTACCCGCAGGAGCTCGAGACCGAGATCGTCGAGGAGCTCGGCGGCGAGCACGACTACATCTTCGACATCCCGGACTTCCGCAAGGCCGGGTTCGACGTCGTCCTGGACCAGGTCTTCAAGATGACCGAGCGCCGGTTCCTGGCGGGGCGCCGGCTCGCCCGGACGAAGCCGTGGGACTTCTTCATGCTGTGCGAGATCGCGCTCGACCGGCTCCACCACGTGTTCTGGCAGCACTGGGACCCGACGCACCCGCTCCACGAGCCGGGCAACAAGTACGTGACCGCGTTCCAGGAGTACTACCGGTTCCTGGACCAGCAGGTCGCCTCGCTCCTGGAGGTGCTGCCCGAGGACGTCGTCACGATCGTGATGAGCGACCACGGCGCTCGTCCGATGATGGGCGGCCTGTGCTTCAACGACTGGCTGATCCGCGAGGGCTACCTGACGCTCGAGGACGAGCCCGAGCAGGTCATCCCGATCAAGGAGGCCAAGATCGACTGGAGCCGGACCGTCGCGTGGGGCGACGGCGGCTACTACGGCCGCCTGTTCCTGAACGTCAAGGGCCGCGAGCCGCAGGGCCAGATCGAGCCCGCCCGCTACGAGTCCGTGCGCGATGAGCTGATCCAGAAGCTCGAGGCGCAGACCGGCCCCGACGGCGAGCCGCTCGGCACCCGCGTGTTCAAGCCGCAGGACGTCTACCCGGACGTCCGCGGGGTGGCGCCCGACCTGATCGTCTACTTCGGCGACCTGTCGTGGCGCTCGGTCGGCTCGGTCGGCAACGCGAGCGTCTACACGTACGAGAACGACACCGGCCCGGACGGGGCCAACCACGACCGGGCGGGGATCTTCGCGATGGCGGGCCTGCCCGGGCAGCGGACGGGCGAGGTGAAGGGCCTGAACCTGATCGACGTCGGCCCCTCGATCCTCAGCCTCTACGGCATCGAGACGCCCGAGGGGGCGGTCGGAAGGAGCTTCCTGTGACGCATCAGAAGGGGTTCACCGTGTGGTTCACCGGGCTGTCGGGCTCGGGCAAGTCGACGATCGCGGAGATGCTCTACCACGAGTTCCAGGCGCGCGGCATGAAGACCGAGATCCTGGACGGCGACGTCGTCCGCCAGAACCTGAGCAAGGGCCTGGGGTTCAGCAAGGAGGACCGCGACACGAACATCCTGCGGATCGGGTTCGTGGCGAACCTGCTCACGCGGAACGGGGTCGCGGCGATCTGTTGTCCGATCAGCCCCTACAAGGCGACGCGCGACGCGAACCGCGAGCTGATCGGCGACTTCGTCGAGGTCTACGTGCACGCCACGCTGGAGGAGCTGGCCTCCAACCGCGACCCGAAGGGCCTGTACAAGAAGGCGATGGCGGGCGAGATCAAGGGCTTCACCGGCGTCGACGACCCGTACGAGGCCCCCGAGGACCCCGAGCTCGTCGTCGACACCATGGTCGAGACCCCCGAGGAGTCCCTCCAGAACGTGCTCACGAAGCTGAAGGACCTCGGATACCTCGAGGACGACACGAGGCTCGTCGAGGGCGACCGTCTGCACTCCGGGATGACCGACCTGCGGGTCCACGGCTCGGGGCACGTCGTCAAGGAGCACTGAGGAACCGTCGCCGCCGCCCTCGGGCGGCGTGGTACCTTCCCCGCATGGAGGACGTCTGACGCCCACCCGGCAACGGGTGGGCGTCGCTGCATCCTGGGGGAGACGCGATGGAGATCGAGATCGGCAAGGGCAAGGCGGCGCGCAGGGCGTACGGGTTCGACGAGGTCGCGATCGTGCCCTCGCGACGGACGCGAGACCCCGACGACGTCGACATCTCCTGGGAGATCGACGCGTACGCGTTCCCGCTCCCGATGATGGCCAGCGCGATGGACGCGGCCGTGAGCCCGGCGACCGCGATCGAGGTCGGCCGCCTGGGCGGGCTGGCGTGCCTGAACCTCGAGGGCCTGTGGACGCGGTACGAGGACCCCGCGCCCGTCTACGAGGAGATCGCCTCGCTGCCCGACGAGAAGGCGACCCGCCGGATGCAGGAGCTGTACCAGGAGCCGGTGAATGAGGAGCTGATCGGGCGGCGGATCCAGGAGATCAAGGACGCCGGCGTGACCTCCTGTGCCTCGCTCACGCCGCAGCGGGTGGCCCGGTACCAGCAGCTCGTGCTCGACGCCGGGCTCGACGTCCTGGTGATCCAGGGCACGGTCGTCTCCGCCGAGCACGTCAGCACGCACTCCGAGCCGCTGAACCTGAAGGAGTTCATCCGCTCGTTCGACCTGCCGGTGATCGTGGGCGGCTGCGCGTCGTACACGACGGCGCTCCACCTGATGCGGACGGGGGCGATCGGCGTGCTCGTCGGCGTCGGCCCGGGCAACGCGTGCACCACGCGCGGTGTCCTCGGCGTGGGCGTCCCGCAAGCGACGGCGATCGCCGACGCCGCGGCCGCTCGGATGGAGCACCTGCGCGAGACCGGCCGCTACTGCCACGTGATCGCGGACGGCGGGATGCGGACGGGGGGCGACGTCGCGAAGGCGATCGCGTGCGGCGCCGACGCCGTGATGATCGGTTCGCCGCTCACGCGCGCGTACGAGGCGCCCGGCCGGGGCTACCACTGGGGGATGGCAACGTTCCACAGCACCCTGCCCCGCGGCGCCCGCGTGAAGACCCAGCAGGTCGCCAGCCTGGAGGAGATCCTTCTCGGCCCAGCGCACGAGAACGACGGCACGTTCAACCTGTTCGGCGCCCTCCAGACGTCGATGGCCACCACGGGCTACGCGACGATCAAGGAGTTCCAGAAGGCGGAGCTGGTCGTCGCGCCGTCGATCAAGACCGAGGGCAAGACGTACCAGACCCAGCAGCGGGTGGGGATGGGGCACTGACGGCGTGAGCGCGCAGCACCCCCGGCCGGTCCTCGTCGTCGACCTCGGCGCGCAGTACGCCCAGCTGATCGCGCGGCGGGTTCGCGAGTGCCACGTCTACTCGGAGATCGTCGCGCACGACGCGACGGTCGAGGAGATCCGCGCGCGGCGGCCCGCCGGCCTGATCCTCTCGGGCGGGCCGGCGTCCGTGTACGAGGAGGGGGCGCCCTCGGTCGATCCGGCGCTGTTCGAGCTCGGCGTGCCGGTCCTCGGGATCTGCTACGGGCACCAGCTCATGGCGCGGACGCTCGGCGGCGAGGTGGCGGCGACCGGGCAGCGCGAGTACGGGGGCACCACCCTCCACGTGACCGAGCGCGGCACTCTGCTGCTGGACCTGGCGCCCGAGGAGCCCGTCTGGATGAGCCACGGCGACGCCGTCACCCGTGCGCCGCACGGCTTCCGGGTCACGGCACGCACGGAGCAGATCCCGATCGCGGCGATGGAGGATCCCGAGCGCGGCCTGTTCTCCGTGCAGTTCCACCCAGAGGTGGCGCACACGCCGAAGGGGGTCGCCGTGATGAAGCGGTTCCTCTACGACGGCTGCGGCCTGCTGCCCGACTGGACGCCCGCGAACGTGATCGAGCGCGGCGTCGAGGCGATCCGTGCACAGGTCGGCGACGCCCGCGTCCTGTGCGCGCTGTCCGGCGGCGTCGACTCGGCCGTGGCGGCGCTGCTCGTGCACAAGGCGGTGGGGGACCAGCTGACCTGCGTGTTCGTCGACACCGGCCTGCTCCGCGAGGGCGAACCCGAGCAGGTCGAGGAGACCTTCGGGCGGCACTTCAAGGTGCCGCTCGAGCACGTGAAGGCTGCCGACCGGTTCCTGGCAAGGCTGGCCGGCGTCACCGATCCCGAGGACAAGCGCAAGCGGATCGGCACCGAGTTCATCCGGGTGTTCGAGGAGGTGGCGCGCGAGCACGCGGACGCAAGGTTCCTCGTGCAGGGCACGCTGTACCCGGACGTGATCGAGTCGGGGTCGAAGACGGCGGCCACGATCAAGAGCCATCACAACGTCGGCGGGCTGCCCGAGGAGATGGACCTCGAGCTCGTCGAGCCGCTGCGCGACCTGTTCAAGGACGAGGTCCGTCGCGTCGGCGCCGAGCTCGGCCTGCCCGAGGAGATCGTCCAGCGCCAGCCGTTCCCCGGCCCCGGGCTCGCCGTGCGGATCGTGGGCGAGGTCACATCGGAGACGCTCGCGATGGTCCGGGGTGCCGACCACATCGTGCGGGAGGAGATCAGGCGCGCCGGCCTGGAGCGCGAGACCTGGCAGGCGTTCTGCGTCCTGTTGGCCGAGGTCCGGAGCGTCGGCGTGATGGGCGACGGGCGCACGTACGAGCATCCGGTGATCCTGCGCGCCGTCACGAGCGAGGACGCGATGACCGCCGACTGGGCGCGGCTGCCGCACGAGGTCCTGGACCGGATCGCGAGCCGCGTGATCCGCGAGGTCCCCGGCGTGAACCGTGTCGCGTACGACGTGACGAGCAAGCCCCCCGGCACGATCGAATGGGAGTGACCCGGCTCCGACGCTCGCCGCCCGCGCTCGCCGCCGCGCTGCTCGTCCTGGTCTCGGCGGCGTGCACCCGGGGTTCCGAGCCGGCCTCGGCCGCGTCGGGCTCGCCGGCCGCGACGTCGCCGAGCCCGACGCCGTCGCCGTCGCCGGAGGGCGACGAGGTCCGCACCGCGGTCGGCGGCGTCTCGACCGTCCGTCGCGAGGTCGTCCTGCCGCCCGAGCTGCTGCCGTACCCTTACACGACGCCCACGCCCGCGCCCGAGCGCACGGAGCTGGACGGCACGTACATCCGCATCCTGACGTTCGAGGAGGCCGGCGGCTTCCGGTACGCGATCCCGCGCCGGTGCCTGCGCTGCATCCCGTACAAGCTCGACCCCGGCGTCCACACCCTCGTGATCCACGAGGGCGCGTTCTACGTGAACCATCAGCTCTCGGGATTCACGGATCTCGGCCACGTCCAGATCGAGGCCGAGCGCGCGGCCTTCTTCAACGATCCGATCTGCCCCCAGGCCCGCGGGGTCTACACCTGGACGCTCGACGGCAGGGAGCTGCGCCTCTCGCTCGTCGACGACCCGTGCTTCCCGGGCCGGGCCGAGGACCTCACGTTCTCGCCGTGGATCCGCGTGAACCCGTGCGTGTATCGGATCGACGACCTCTGGCCGGCCGCGCTCGGCTGCGTCTGAGGGATCGGGCGGGCGCGGCGGTCGGGGGCGACCGAACCGAAGCTCAGGCGCTCACGCGCTCGGCGAACACGACCAGCCGCTGGGCCGCCGAGAACCGCGGGTTGCACGTCGTGAGCACGAGCGTCGGCTCCTTCGTCTGGTCGAGGACCCATCCCTCGGACGGCAGGATGATCTGGCGGCGTGTGACCCGGTACTCGAACACCCCGTACTCGGTCTCCAGCGTGATGCGGTCGCCCTCGCGGAGCCTGTCCAGGTCCCAGAACGGCGCGCCGTACGTGGTGCGGTGCCCGGCGATGCCCACGCGCCCCCTGTCCTCCCACGGGTACGCCGTCTGCGTGTAGTGGCCGGGGCCCTTCTTCAGGGCCTCGGTGCCGGTGCCTTCGACCACGACCATGTCCAGATCCATCCGCGGGATCACGAGGATCGCGACCGCCCTGCCCGGCACCTTGACGACCTCGTCCGCGGACGGTCCCGCCGAGGGATCCAGGGTCGCGACGCTGCCCTCGAAGCCCTCGCGCAGGTCGGACTGCGCCCGGCTCGTGGTGAGCCCCGTGCCCCACAGCAGCCACCCGAGGTAGCCGCCGATCGAGAGCGCGGCCAGCAGGAACAGGACGCCGACGACCCGCAGGACGCGGCCCCGATGGCCGCGGCGGCGCGGGGCCGTCCCGGCCTGGGGGAGCGCGTCGTCGGCGACGGTCGGTGAGCCCTGCATCGTTCCAGTGTCGCAGAGTTCGGCCCCGAACTTGAGGGTCGCGAGGGCCCCCTAGAATCTCCTCGTGGCCACCGTTTCCCCCCTGCTCGAGTCCCTGAACCCCGTTCAGAGCGAGGCCGTCCTGCACACCGAGGGGCCGGTCCTGATCGTCGCGGGCGCGGGATCGGGCAAGACCCGGGCGCTCACCCACCGGATCGCGTACCTGATCCGCGAGCACGGGGTGAGCCCGTACGCGATCCTCGCGATCACGTTCACGAACAAGGCCGCGCGCGAGATGGCCGAGCGCGTCGAGGGCCTCCTCGGCCAGCGCATCGCGAGCGGCATGTGGATCCTGACGTTCCACTCGGCGTGCGCCCGGATCCTCCGCCGCGAGCACGAGCACCTCGGCCTGCCGAGCAGCTTCACGATCTACGACGACGGCGACACCGAGCGCCTGATCGCCGGTGTCCTGAGGGACCTGAACCTGGATCCGAAGCGCTTCCCGCCCCGCGCGATGGCCGCCGCGATCGGTCGGGCGAAGGACCACGTGGTCTCGGCCGGCGAGTTCGCGGGGGCGGCCGGCAACTTCTACGAGCAGACGATCGCGAGGGTCTACGCGGCCTACGAGGAGCGCAAGCTCGCGGCGGGCGCGCTCGACTTCGACGACCTCATCGCGGAGGTCGTGCGGCTGTTCCGCGAGCATCCCCCCGTGCTCGAGCACTATCAGGAGTGGTTCCGCTACATCCTGGTGGACGAGTACCAGGACACGAACCGCGCGCAGTACCAGCTGGTGAACCTGCTGGCGGCGAAGTACCGGAACGTCTGCGTGGTGGGCGACGCCGATCAGGGCGTGTACTCGTGGCGCGGCGCGACGATCCAGAACCTCCTTGACTTCGAGCGCGACTACCCCGACGCCGCGGTGTTCCTGATGGAGCAGAACTACCGCTCCACGTCGAACATCCTGGCGGTCGCGAACGCGCTGATCCAACACAACCTCCAGCGGAAGCCGAAGAGCCTGTGGACCGAGACCGAGGGCGGCGAGCTCGCGGTCCGCTTCCGCGCCGACAACGAGCACGAGGAGGCGCTGTTCGTCGCCGAGGAGACGCACCGGCTCGTCGAGGAGGAGGGGTTCCGGTACGCGGAGGTCGCCGTGTTCTACCGGACGAACGCGCAGAGCCGCGTGCTCGAGGACGTGTTCATGCGGGCCGGCACGCCCTACCGGGTGGTCGGCGGCGTCCGGTTCTACCAGCGCAAGGAGATCAGGGACGTGCTCGCGTACCTGCGGGTCCTCGTGAACCCGCAGGACGTGATCGGCGCCCGGCGGGTCGTCAACACGCCGAAGCGCGGGATCGGCGACCAGACCGTCGCGGCGCTCGAGGGCTTCGCGGCCGTCGAGGCGATCTCGTTCCTGGAAGCCTGCCGGCGCGTGGACGAGATCGCCACGCTCCAGCCGCGGGCGAAGGGCGCGGTCGCGGGGTTCGTCGGCGTGATGGACCGCCTCCACGAGGCGCTCGACTCCGGCGCCGGACCGCAGCGCATGGTCGAGGCCGCCGCGACCGAGTCGGGCTACCTGCTCGAGCTCGAGGCCGAGCGCACCGTCGAGGCCGAGGGACGGATCGAGAACATCCGGGAGCTCGGCGGCGTGGCGGCCGAGTTCGAGGCACGGTTCCCCGGGGGGGAGCTCACGGACTTCCTCGAGTCCATCTCGCTGGTCTCGGAGCAGGACGAGTACGACGAGGAAGCGGGCAGCGTCACGCTCATGACGCTGCACATCGCGAAGGGGCTGGAGTTCCCGGTCGTGTTCATCATCGGGATGGAGGACGGCGTCTTCCCCCACTACCGCTCGATGGGGGACCAGGCCGAGCTGGAGGAGGAGCGTCGGCTCGCCTACGTCGGCATCACCCGGGCGCAGCGACGTCTCTACCTGTGCCACGCGTGGAGCCGCACGCTGTTCGGGACGACCTCGTACAACCCGCCGTCGCGGTTCCTCGGCGAGATCCCGGGCGAGCTCCTGCGGTCGCTCGAGGGCGATGAGGAGGAGGGAGGGTCGATCATCGGGGCCGGTGGGCGCTCCCCCATCCGCGAGGCCGTGATCACCGGCCGGCGCGAGCCGTTGCAGATCGGCGCCGGCGACACCGTCCTGCACGACAAGTGGGGGGAAGGGGTGGTCCTGGACGTGAGCGGCATGGGCGCCGACGCCGAGGCGACCGTTCGCTTCGAGGAGGCGGGGGAGAAACGGCTCCTGTTGGCGTACGCTCCGCTCCGCAAGGGATGAGACGCCACCGTCGACACGGCGTGCCCGCGCTGACGCTCCTGGCGGGCGTCGTGGTCTCGTGCGGCTCGGTGGAGGCGTCGTTCCCCCGTTCGGAGCGCGCCGCCGCGACGTTCGAGCTCGCAGCCGTGGCCGCCGAGGCCTGCACGATCTCGGGCACCGGGGGCGACGACGTCCTGCGGGGCACGTCGCAGGGCGACACGCTGTGCGGGCTCGGCGGCCACGACGTCCTGATCGGGCGCGGAGGAGGCGACACGCTGATCGGCGGCCCGGGGAGCGACGGGCTCTACGGCGGCGGCGGCGCGGACTCGCTCGACGGCGGCGGCGACATCGACCTCCTCGACGGAGGGCCGCGCCGCGATGCCTTGGACGGTGGCGCCGGTGGCGACCGGTGCGACCCGAAGCAGCACGACCGCGCGACCAGCTGCTGGGGGCCCGGATCGTCCCCCGTGATCGCCGCGGCCGGCGACATCGTCTGCGCCCCGGGCGCCTCGCCCAGCGAGACCGCGTGTCAGCACGAGGCGACGTCGAAGCTGCTCGCTCGGCGCGACCCCTGGCTCGTCCTCACGCTCGGCGATAACCAGTACGAGGACGGAGCCCTCGAGGACTTCCGGCGGTCCTACTCGGCGTCGTGGGGGCGCGTGAAGGCGATCACGCGACCCTCGGTCGGCAACCACGACTACCACGTCGCCGGCGCCGGGGACTACTTCTCGTACTTCGGCCCGCCCGCGGGCCGGCGCGGCAGGGGGTACTTCAGCTTCGACGTCGGCGATTGGCACGTGGTCGCGCTCAACTCGAACTGCGGCGAGGTCGGCGGCTGCGAGAGGGGGTCGCGCCAGGAGAGGTGGCTCCGGCAGGACCTGGCCGCGCATCCATGGACGTGCACCCTCGCCTACTGGCACCACCCGAGGTTCTCCTCGGGGCTCCACGGCAACAGCGCGGCCTCGGCCGCCTTCTGGCGGGCCCTGTACGACGCCGGCGCCGACGTCGTCCTGAACGGGCACGACCACACGTACGAGCGGTTCGCACCGCAGGATCCGAGGCAACGCCCCGATGGCAACGGCATCCGGGAGTTCGTCGTCGGGACCGGTGGCCGGAACCTCTACGCGTTCGGTGGTCCGGAGCCCAACAGCCAGGTCCGCAACAACCACACGTTCGGCGTGCTCGAGCTCACGCTGCGCGCCGACGGCTACGACTGGCGGTTCCTGCCCGCCGCGGGCGGCTCGTTCGAGGACTCGGGCAGCGACACGTGTAGCGCATGACGCCGCTGTTCGACCTCGCCCGCTCCGACTGCGAGCGCACGGGCGCGGGCCTGCTCGCCCAGCCGGTCAACACGGTCTCGAGCCTGACCTATCTGCTGGTGGGGCTGTGGATCCTCGGGCTCTCGGCCAGGTCCCCGGGTCGGCGGGTCGAGCTGGCGGTCTTCGGCGTGGCGGTCGCGCTGAACGCCGTCGGGGGCCTCGCGTTCCACGGCGTGCAGGCGTGGGGGGCGCGCTGGATCCACGACGTCTCGATCGTCGCGGTGCTGGGGTTCGTCGTGGCGTTCGGCGTCGCCCGGCTCCTCGACCGCCCGACGCGGTGGACGATGACGGCCTTCGGGATCGGCCTGGCGGCGCTCGGCGCGGTGATCGCGCTGTGGCCGGGGACGGTGCAGGGGCTCTCGGGGGTGCTGGCCGTGGCCGCCGGCGCGACCGAGGTCGTCGAGTACCGGCACGAGATGCCCGGTCTCCGGCGCGAGGGCTTCTCGGCTCGCCGCCTCGCGCGGCTGTCGGTGCTGGCGGTGCTCGGTCTGGCCTCGGCGGCCTTCCTCGTCGGCCGGACCGACGCCTGGCTCTGCAACCCCGACAGCACGTTCCAGTGGCACGCGATCTGGCACGCGCTCTCGGCCGCGGCGATGGGGCTGTACGCGTACGGTGCGATCGAGCCGCACCCGGCGCCGCCGGCTAGTGCAGCTCGAGCCGCCTGAGACCGCGCTCCTGGTCCCACGCGAGGGCGTGGCTCCTGCCCTCCCCGAACACCGTGTAGCCGGCCGAGGTCACCTCGACAGAGAAGCAGTGGTACTCGGGCTCGTCGGGAGCCCAGTCGATCCGGGCGCGGATCGCGTCTCGGAACGCAAGGCGGACGCCGGGATCCTGCTCGTCGACGACCCGCCCGTAGAGCTTGATGTCGCCGCCGGGGTTCATCCGGTCGCTCGGCGCGCTGTGCACGACGACGCGAGGGTCCCGGAGCAGATCGAGCGCCTTCCTCGAGCGCCACATCATCGAGACGAACAGCCGGCCGGCCGCGAAGTCCGGCTCGTTCGGGCTGATCCGGGGCGAGCCGTCCCGGCGGAGCGTGCCGACGAGGACCACCTCGTCCTTCGCGAACCGGTCCCTCGCCAGCCCCGCGATCTCGGGGCACCCCCGCTCGAACGCGTCCCAGCGCATCGGATCACCCCGCGGGAACGGGGTCGGGCAGCGGGTCGTTCCGCTCGAACGCGGTGATGTTCGCGAGGGTCGTGTCGGCGATCTCGCGGAGCGCCTGCTCCGTGAAGAACCCCTGGTGGGCGGTGATCAGCACGTTCGGGAACGTCAGCAGCCGCATCAGGACGTCGTCGAGGATGATGCGCGCCGACAGGTCCTCGAAGAACAGGCCCGCCTCCTCCTCGTACACGTCGAGCCCGAGCGCGCCGATCCGCTCGGACTTCAGGCCCTCGATGACGGCGGCGGTGTCGACGAGCCCACCCCGGCTCGTGTTGATCAGGACGGTCCCGGGTTTCATCGTCCCGACCGCGCGGGCGTCGATCAGGTGGTGCGTCGCCGGCGTGAGCGGGCAGTGCAGCGAGATGACGTCCGAGGTGCGAAGCAGGTCGCCGCAGTCGACGTAGCCCACGCCCTCGGCTCGGAGCTCCTCGTTCGGCTTTGGATCGAAGGCGATGACCCGGCAGCCGAACCCCAGCATGATGCGGGCGAACGCCCGGCCGATCGCCCCGGTGCCGACGACGCCGACCGTCCGCCCGTGCAGTCCGGCGCCGAGCAGGCCGTCGAGCGCGAAGTTGCCTTCGCGCACACGCACGTAGGCGCGGTGAACCTTGCGGTCGAGCGCCAGGATCAGGGCGGCGGCGTGCTCGGCGACGGCGTGCGGCGAGTACGCGGGGACGTGCGTCACCGCAAGGCCGAGCCGGGCGGCCGCCTGGACGTCGACGTGGGTGTAACCGGCCGAACGGAGCGCGAGCATCCGGGTGCCGCCGTCGGCGAGCCGCTGGATGACCTTGTCGCTCAGCTCGTCGTTCACGAACGGGCACAGGACGGGGAAGCCGTCGGCGAGCGAGACCGTCTCGAGCGTGAGCCGGGGCTCGAGGAACACCAGCTCGTGGCCGAACCGGGCGTTCGCGGCCCCGAGGAAGTCGACGTCGTGGCGCTTCGCGCTGAAGACCGCGACCCGCATGGCGTCAGCGGAAGAGAGCGATGTAGCCGGCCACGACGATCACCACGCCCGCGACGATCGGCGCGATGACCCACGCCAGGCCGAGGCGCCCCCGGTAGGGGCCCAGCGTCCCGACCTTCGTCGTGGGCTTCAGCCCCGGCGGTCGGAACCGGACGCGCTTGTTCCCGAACATCCCACCGAGTATCTCAGCCGACCACCCGATACAGGTGCCAGCGGTCGGGGACGCCCTTCAGTTCGTGCTCGCCGGCGTCCTCGAAGACCAGCCCCGAGCCCGCCACGAGGTCCTTGACGGTGCGCGATACCACGACCGTTGACGGGTTCGCTGTGGCGCAGATCCGCGCCCCGATGTGCACAGCGATCCCACGCACCGCGTCGCCGTCGACCTCGACCTCCCCCGTGTGCACGCCCGCCCGGATCTCGATCCCAAGGTCGCGGACGGCGTCCGCGATCGCTCGGGCGCACTGGACCGCTCGTGCCGGTCCGTCGAAGGTGGCGAGGAACCCGTCGCCGGCGGTGTCGATCTCGCGCCCCCGGTGCCTCGCGAGCTCGCCTCGTGCCCTCGCGTGATGTGCAGCGAGCAACTCCTTCCAGGCACGGTCCCCGAGCGCTGCGGCCTGCTCGGTCGAGCCCACGATGTCGGTGAACAGGACCGTGGTCAAGATCCGGTCCGCGTGCTCGCGGGGGTGGAGTCGGGAGACGAACCCGCGGACAGCTGCCATGAACGCCTCGTGGGTCTCGTCGTCGACCCACGTGAACTCGCCGCGCATGCTCGAGAGCTCGCGGAGCTCGGCGCGGCGGATGTGGCGGGCCACGAACTCGGCCGGCCCCCGCGCGTCGGGGGAGAACAGGACGAGCGTCGGAACGCGGACCGCGGGGAGCACGTCCGAGACGTCGGCTTCCATCGACATCCGGTAGAAGGCCATCGCGGCACCGGGGGACAGGCTCCGACGCATGTGGACGACGAACCAATCGCGGAACGCCTCGTCATCGGCGACGCCCGGAGCCTGCGTCCTCAGCAGCTCGTGGAAATACGATCGCTCACCCCAGCGCTCCCGGACCTCTCGGAGTGTCTCGCGCCACTCGGCCTCGGATGGGGCCCACGGGTAGTCGGGAGTGGGGCGTCCCTTGACGGAAGGCTTGAGCAGGATGAGCCCCGACGTCCGCTCGGGATAGGTGGCCGCGAAGAGGGTCGTGATCCGGCTTCCCTCCATCCCGCTCCACAGGACCGCGTGCTCCGAGCCGACCGCATCCATCACCGCCCGGACGTCGTCCATCCGGGTCTCGAGCGTCGGCACCCCGCCGACTCGGTCGGACAGGCCGGTGCCGCGCTTGTCGAGCATCAGGAGCCTGCCATCCTCGGCGAGCCCGAGAACATGGCGGACGAGGAGCGGCTGGTCCCACGTCGACAAGAGGTCGCCGGTGATCCCCCGGACGAACACGAGGTCGATCGGACCGTCCCCCACCACCTGATAGGCGATGCTGACCTCGCCGCTCCGGGCGTAGTGGACCTCGGGGACCTCCATGTCAGGCCACCACCCGGTAGAGACGCCAGCGGTCGGGCACGCCCTTCAGCTCGTGCTCGCCCGCGTCCTCGAAGGCGAGGCCGGAGCCCACCGTCAGGTCCTTCACCGTCGAGGAGACGAGCACCTCCGACGGTCGGGCGAGTCCGCCGATCCTCGAACCGATCACGACCGCGACGCCCCCGGCCTTGCCCGCGATCGTCTCGACTTCGCCCGTGTGGACGCCCGCCCGCACCTGCACCCCGAGCGACCGAACCGCGTCGGCGACCGACTGGGCGCACCGCACCGCCCTCGCCGGACCGTCGAACGTGGCGAAGAAGCCGTCGCCCGCCGTGTCCACCTCGATGCCCCGGTACCGGCTGAGGAACGAGCGGACGATCGCGTGATGCCGCTCCACGACGTCGCCCCAGCCTCGGTCGCCCAGCTCCGATGCCCTGGCCGTCGAGTCGACGATGTCCGTGAAGAGCACGGTCGCGAGCACGCGGTCGAGGGCGAGCTGCTCGGTCGCGAGCTCATCGACGAATGCCCGGATCTCCTCCACGACCTGGTCCTGTCTGCCGGGAGAGACCGGTGCCCAGTCGCCCGGCGGAAGGATCACGAGTCGGGAGGAGCCGACCATCCGCTCGGTGACGTCCCGCGCCTGCAGGACGACGTGCGAGTCCTCGCCCGGGTCGTGGCTCAGCACGGGACAGATGAGCAGGGTCGGTACGCTCACCGCGGGGAGGATCGCTCGCGCATCCGTCTCGTACCACATCTGCTCGAAGCGGACCGCCTCGCCCGGCGACATCGAGTACCGGAAGTACTTCGCGGCCCAGGCGACCCACTCCTCGTCGTCGGCGACCGAGGAGATGTCACCCCGAAGGAGCTCCTTCGCATACGCGTGGGTGCCCCAGGTGGTTCGGAACAACTCGACCGCCCGAGCCTCCTCCTCTGAGGGCCAGCCCCACGGGTAGTCGGGTGCCCAGGCCGTCCTCGCGTACGGTCCGATCCACACGAGACCCATCGTCCGGTCCGGGTACGTCGCCGCGAAGAACGAGGCCAGCGCCCCGCCCTCGCCCTCGCCGATCAGGACCACGCGCTCGGAGCCGACCGCGTCGAGGACCGCCCGCAGGTCGTCGGTACGGGTCTCGAGATCGGAGAGCGGCGACGCACGCTCGGAGAGCCCGCTCCCACGCTTGTCGAACCGGATCAGGCGTCCGATCGACGCGAGGTTCCGGTTGTACCTCGCCGCCCATGAGAGCTCGAGCTCGACCTCCACGTGCGTCGCGTAGCCACCGACGTACGCGATGTCGGGCGTTCCCTCGCCGACGGTCTGGTAGGCGATGTGCACCCCGTCGCGGGTGATCGCGTAGCGCGTGTCGGGGAGCTGCATCCGCGTATCCTCCGCCGGGCCGTACGGCCGTCGCAAGGGGGTCGGAGCCCCTCGGCTAGACTGGGCCGCGCCATGGCAGCCAAGCACCGCATCGTGATCGCGAAGCCCGGCCTCGACGGGCACGACCGAGGGGCGAAGATCGTCGCCCGGGCGCTGCGCGACGCCGGGTTCGAGGTCATCTACACCGGGCTGCACCAGACGCCGGAGCAGATCGTCGAGACCGCGATCCAGGAGGACGCGGACGCGGTCGGGCTGTCCCTACACTCGGGCGCGCATATGACGCTGTTCCCGAGGGTCGTGGCCGGCCTGCGAGAGCACGGCGTCGGCGAGGTGATCGTGTTCGGCGGCGGGATCATCCCGAAGGACGACGTGGCGAAGCTCGCCGACGTCGGCGTCGAGCGCATCTTCACCCCGGGCGCGTCGACGCAGGAGATCGTCGACTGGCTCCGCGAGCGGCTCTCCGGTGTGGGGGCCTGAGTGGACCTGTACGAGTATCAGGGCAAGGAGCTGTTCAAACGGCACGGGATCCCCGTGCCGCGGTTCATCATCGCCGAGAACGCGGAGTCGGCGCGCGCGGCGACCGAGATCCTCGGCGGGCGCTCGGTCGTGAAGGTCCAGGTGCAGGTCGGCGGTCGCGGCAAGGGCGGCGGGGTCGTCCTGGCCGACACGCCCGACGAGGCCGAAGCGGCGGCCGAGCGAATGTTGCGCGAAGGCTTCCAGGGGCACCGAGTGAACCGCGTGCTCGTCGAGGAGCGCCTGTCGATCGGGCGCGAGTTCTACGCCGCGATGCTGCTGGATCGCTCGACCGGCACGGATCTCGCGATGGTCGCGGCCGAGGGTGGGATCGACATCGAGGAGCTGGCGCGCACCCGCCCCGAGGCCCTGCGGCGGCTCCACATCGACCCCGAGATCGGGATCCATCCGTACCACCTGCGCGCGCTGACGGGCGCCCTGCCGTCGGAGGCGCGGGACCTCGTCGAGAACATCCTCGCCGGCCTGTACGACGTCCTCGTGAAGGAGGACGCGACGCTGGTCGAGGTCAACCCGCTCGTGCTCCTGACCGACGGGCGCGTGTTCGCCCTCGACGCGAAGGTGACGGTCGACGACAACGCGCTGTGGCGCCAGCCCGAGATCGAGATGCTCCGGACGGTCTTCCCGATCAACCGGCTGGAGTTCCTCGCGCGCGAAGCCGGCCTCCAGTACGTGAAGCTCGACGGGCAGGTCGGGATCATCGGCAACGGCGCCGGACTCGTGATGTCCACGCTCGACGTCGTGCAGCAGGCCGGAGCGGGTGCGGCGAACTTCCTGGACGTGGGCGGTGGCGCCAGCGCGGACGCGATCGCCACCTCGCTCGAGGTCATCCTGTCCGACCCGAACGTTCGGTCGGTGCTCGTGAACATCTTCGGCGGCATCACGCGATGCGACCTGGTCGCGCACGGCCTGCTCGAGGCGCTCGAGCGCGTCCAGCCCACGGTCCAGATCGTGGTCCGGCTCGACGGGACGAACGCCGAGGAGGGCCGCAGGATCCTCGAGGACGCCGCGCATCCGCGGATCGTCGTCGCCGGAACGATGCTCGAGGCCGCGCAGCGGGCGGCCGAGCTCGCGACGGGGGTGACGGCGTAGTGGCGATCCTGGTGGATGGGTCGACGAAGGTCGTGGTCTCGGGTCTGACCGGCCGGGAGGGCAGGTTCCACGCGCTCCGGAACCGCGCCTACGGGACGAAGGTCGTCGCCGGCGTGACGCCGGGCAAGGCCGGCCAGGACGTCGAGGGCATCCCGGTGTTCGACACCATCGCCGACGCCGTGGCCGAGACCGACGCGAACACCTCGCTGATCTTCGTGCCGCCGCGCTTCGCGACGGAGGCCATCCTCGAGGCCGCCGACTCCGAGCTCGACCTCATCGTGTGCATCACCGAGGGGATCCCGGTCCGCGACATGGCGCGGACGGCGAGCTACCTGAGGGGGAAGCCGTCCTCGCTCGTCGGCCCGAACTGCCCGGGCGTGATCAGCCCTGGCAAGGCGAACGTGGGCATCATCCCCGGCGAGATCTGCGCTCCCGGGCGCGTCGGGCTGGTCTCGCGGAGCGGGACCCTCACGTACCAGATCGTGCACGAGCTGACGCAGCGGGGGATCGGCCAGTCCACGTGCGTCGGCATGGGCGGCGACCCCGTTCACGGAATGGGGTTCCTCGAGTCGCTCGCGCTGTTCAACTTCGACCCGGCGACCGACCTGGTCGTGATGATCGGCGAGATCGGCGGCGACGACGAGGAGCGCGCGGCCGAGTACATCGCGCAGGAGATGACGAAGCCGGTCGTCGCGTACATCGCCGGCTTCACGGCGCCGCCCGGGAAGCGGATGGGGCACGCGGGCGCGATCGTCACCGGCTCGCGCGGCACGGCGCGGGCGAAGGCCGAGGCGCTCGAGGCGGCCGACGTCCCGGTCGGCCGGACGCCCACCGAGGTCGCCGGGCTCGTCGAGTCCCGGCTGTCGGAGACCGCCACGCCGTGACGGCCTCGGCGGCGGGGCCCGGCTCGGTCCGGTCCCGGATCGTCGTCGGATGGGGGAGGGCGAGCCTGCAAGGTCTCCTCGCGTTCGCCGCACTCGCCGGCCTCTCGTGCGTCGCCGCGGTCGGCGTGTACCTCCTGGACCTGCCGGGACTCTCGCTCGGCGAGGCGTTCAGGATCGGCGGACTGTATCTGGCGGTCTTCCATCGCGTGCCGATCCGGTTCTCGGCCGCGGAGTCGGCGCTCGGCGGCCTGGTGGATGCTCCCGTGGGCGCCGACGCCGCGCGGCTCCAGGCCGAGGTCGCGTTCGCGCCGCTCGCCGCGACCGCGCTCGCGGCCTGGCTCCTGTGGAGGGCCGGCCGCGCGGTGGCGACGGTTGTCGGAGGCGGTCCGCTCCAGCGGGCTCTGCACGGTGCCAAGGTCGCTCCCGCGTACGCGGCGGCGGTCTTCCTCGCTTCGCTCCCGTCCCGCGTCGGCGTCTCGCGGGTCGAGGCCGTCACCTCGGGCGTGCTCGATGTGCGCCCCTCGGCGCCGCAGGCGTTCCTGCTGCCGCTGGCGCTGGCCGCGCTGGCCGGCGCCGGGGGCGGATGGTGGACCGCGTCCGAGGAGCCGGAGAGCCGACGGCTGCGGGGCCTGCTCGCGGGGGGTTGGACGATGCTCGTCGTCGGGATCGGGCTCGCGTACGCCGGGCTGGTCGTGGCAGGGGTCGTCCGGCCCGACGGTCCCGAGGCGGTCCTCACGCCGACGACGGGCGGCTACTACCGCGCCGTCTTCGACCGTCCGGACGTGGGAGCCGTCGTGCTCGTGCATCACCTCGCCGTCGCGCCGAACGAGGGGGCATGGGCGCTCACGCCCGCGATGGGCGGGTGCATCGGCGTCCTCCGGGATCGCGACGTCGCGGACCCGTTCCTGTGCTACGGACGCTTCCCGCTCGAGACGCCTCTCGGTACGCCGCCTCCCAGCTCGTGGCTGCAACCGAGCGAGTGGGTCCGGTTCGGCGACGCCCCCGCCGCATACTTCCTCTTCCTGATCGCGCCGGCGGCCGCCACGCTCGCGGGCGGTTGGCGGGCGGTGTCCTCGATCGGGGACGTGGACGGCTCGATCCCCCGCGCGCTGGTGCTCGGCGCGGGGGCCGGTGTCGTGTTCTCGGCGCTCCTGGCCGTCGTGAGCTGGGCCGGATCCGCCTCGGCGTGGGGGTCCCTCACGGTGGGGCTGGCGACGGACGAGGGTGCGGTGCGCATCGGCCCGGACCTGCGCGCGACCGTCCTGCTCTCGCTCGTGTGGGGCGTCGTGGGAGGCGCGCTCGGCGCGGCGTTCAGGGCAGGTCCACCGAGGTGGACAGGAGTCCCGCCAGAAGCGCGACGGCCAAGCTGATCGCGATGCCCACCAGGAGCATCGCGCGTGCGGTCTTCGGGTCGGCCTCCCGGTTCACGAGCCACGCGATGAGCCCGCCCAGCCACCCCAGGAAGATCGGGAGCAGCCACCAGGCGCCGTTCACCGGCTTGCGGACCGGCACGCCGAGCGATGCCTGCTCCCCGCTCGGGACCTCGGGCACCGCCGCCCGGCCGGAGGTCATGCCGACCTCGGCGCGGTAGGGCTCCATGCTCGCGTACATCGACCACGCCTGACGCCAGCCGTCGTCGGTCCGCGGGAACCGGCGCACCGGCGCCCCTGGCTGCAGGCGGTCCCAGATCCCGAAGAAGTCGATGCCGTACCCGAGGAGGTACCGCTGCCCCGAGTGGCTGTACTGCAGCGCCTCGTCCTCGGGGCGCATCGCGGCCGGCGCGGGCGTCTGCCAGGACGGCGCGGGGGCGGCCTCTGGCGCGGGCGGGGCCGGGACGGCGGCGGGTCTGGCAGGCGTTCCGGGCTGCGTCCCGTACGCCGGCGCCCCGCGCTCGAGCGCCGACCCACAGTACCGGCAGGCGGTCGCGTCGTCCGGGACCTGCTCCGCGCAGTAGGGGCACGTCTTCATGGCGTCGGCATCGTACCCGCGGACGATGGCGGGAAGCGAGGAACCCGGCCACGTGCGGCCGGGTTCCAGGGGGCGAGCGGGTGCGCCCTAGGCGAGCCCCTCGTTCGTGGGCGCGGCTGGCATCGCCGCCGGCTCCTGGAGGCGCATCCAGGCACCGTACGCGACGCCGAGCGCGAGGATCAGCCCGATGAACGCGCCGAAGGCGGGCTCGTTGGTCACCGCGTAGATGAACTTGATGAGGACGAGCGCGGCGACCGCGAAGCCGAGATAGGCGCTGATCCTCGAGGCCGGCTGGCCGACGTTGACGTCCGTCCCGGCGACCTGCAGCCCCTCCCAGACGATGAGCGCGATGAGCACCAGGCCGCCGAGGAGCCCGAAGAAGCCGCCGCTTCCTCCCCACATGTTCTCCGAGAGACAGAGGACGTCGGCGACACACACCTCCTGCCATGCGAAGAAGGAGAAGATGAGCAGCAGGATCCCCGAGCCGAGCAGGACCTTGCTCCCCATCGACATCTTCGACATGTCGAAACCGGAGCTGCTCTGCGCCATGAAGTCTCCTTTCGCGACGTCGCCAGGTTGCGACCCGCGTAATTAGATTGCCCGGCGGGGACCGAGTCAACTACGTGGGCACCGATGCCGCACGACGGGCGCGGATCTCGACCAGGGTGCTCGTGCAGGCGATCGCTCCGCCGGCGAAGGCCACCCACGGCCCGATCCACGTGCGCGCGAACGCCGGCGGATGCCACACGGAGAGCAGCGCGGCGACGCACGCGACGCCGGCGAGGACCGCGATCGCGGTGTCGAGGAAGGAGGGAGGCCGGAGCAGCGCTCGGCGCGCGCCCCACGCGAGGAGCGCGAGGACGACGGCGACGACCGTGAGCGTCGCCCATCGGATCGGCTCGCCCCACGCGCCGAACGCCCCCGATCCGACCCCGAACCGGCTCCACGGCAGCACCGTCCCGAGGAGCGCCAAAGCGAGACCGGCGCCGGCGATCAGCTGCAGGACCGTGACGGGCGGGCGGACGATCCTCGGCAGGTCCGAGCCGAAGGGCTCGGGGAGACACTCGGCGCCGAGGACCTCGCCCCGCACCGGCACGGCGCACGACAGGCAGAGGGGGCGCCCGCACCCCTCGCACCGAGCGACGGCGGACCGCGTGGGGTGCTGGTCGCAGCGCTCGAGGCTCCTGGTGCTCCGCTCCTCCACCGGCACGGCGAAAGCGTAGCGCCTGCGTTGGCCGGGACGTGTTCGACGGCGACGGTCGCCTGCGCTAGCGTGGACGGACGTGAACGCCCGCCTCGCGGTGCTCGCCTCCGGGACCGGCACGAACCTCCAGGCCCTGATGGACGACCCCGCCGTCGGCCCGCACGTGGCGCTCGTTGTCTCGGACCGTGCCCAGGCGATGGCGCTGCGGCGCGCGCGGGACCGCCAGATCGCGACCGCGGTCTGCCGTCCGGCGGATCATCCCGACCGGGCGGCCCACGACCGCGCGCTCCGTGACCTCCTGATGGCCGAGGGCATCGACTGCGTCGCGCTCGCCGGCTACATGCGGATCGTGGGGCCCGAGCTCATCGCGGCGTTCCCCGAACGGATCGTGAACCTGCATCCTGCGCTCCTGCCGGCCTTCCCCGGGATGCGCTCGGTGGCAGACGCCCTCGAGTGGGGCGTGAAGGTCACCGGGGTCACCGTGCACCTGGTGGACGAGGAGGTCGATCACGGACCGATCGTGGCGCAGGAGCCCGTCCCGGTCCTGCCCGGCGACGACCTCGACTCGCTGCTCGCCCGCGTGCACGAGACCGAACACGAGATCTTCCCCAAGGCGGTCCGCGCCCTCGTCGAGGGGCGGCTGAAGGTCGAGGGTCGTGTGGTGCACGTCCTCGAGGAGGAGGGTGAGGGATGAGCGACGTCCGTCCTGTCCGCAGGGCGCTGCTTGCCGTCTACGACAAGTCCGGGGTCGTCGAGCTCGCGCGCGCGCTCGTCGAACAGGGGGTGGCGCTCGTCTCCTCGGGCGGGACGGCGCAGACGCTCCGCGACGCCGGCATCCCGGTCACCCCGGTCGAGGAGGTCACCGGCTCGCCCGAGATGCTCGACGGGCGGGTCAAGACGCTCCACCCGAGGATCCACGCAGGGATCCTCGCCGATCGCCGCAAGCCCGACCACGAGGCCCAGCTCGCCGAGCACGGGATCGAGCCGTTCGATCTGGTCGTCGTGAACCTCTACCCGTTCCGCGAGACCGTCGCGAGCGGCGCCGGCCCCGAGGACGTCATCGAGAAGATCGACATCGGTGGCCCGACGATGGTGCGGGCCGCGGCGAAGAACTTCGAGTCGGTCGGCATCGTCGTGAGCCCGGCCCGGTACGGGGACGTGCTGGAGGAGATCCGACGCCAGGGCGGCCTGACCCGGGAGCTGCGACGGACGCTCGCGGCCGAGGCCTTCGCGCACACCGCGGGCTACGACGCCGCCGTGGCGGGCTGGTTCGCCGCCGAGCCCCAGACGCTCCCGGGCTTCGTCGGCACGGCGTTCGAGAAGCTCGAGGATCTGCGCTACGGCGAGAACCCGCACCAGCGCGGCGCGCTGTACGCGGAGGCCGCCGGGCCCGGCCCGCTCGGCGGCGCGCAGGTGCTGATCGCCGGCAAGGAGATGTCGTTCAACAACTGGCTGGACCTCGATGCGGCGTACGCGCTCGCCGCGGGGTTCGAGGAGCCCGCCGCGGTCATCGTGAAGCACAACAACCCGTGCGGGGCGGCGGTCGGCGGCTCGCTGGCCGACGCCTACGGGCGCGCGTTCGAGTCCGACACGGTCTCGGCGTTCGGCGGGATCGTTGCCTTCAACCGCGAGGCCGGGGAGGACGCCGCGCGCGCGATGGCCGACGTCTTCACCGAGGTCGTCGTGGCGCCCGCGTTCACCGAGGGCGCGCTCACGGCGTTCGGCGCGCGGAAGTCGCTGCGCGTCGTCCGGGCGCCGCTGCCGGCCGCCGGAGGGCTCGACGTGCGGCTCCTGCCGGGCGGGGCGCTCGTGCAGGACCGCGACGTCGTCGCCGAGCGGCGCGAGGACATGGAGGTCGTCTCGGACCGCGAGCCCACCGAGGACGAGTGGCGGGACCTCCTGTTCGCGTGGACGGTCGCCATGCGGGTCAAGTCGAACGCGATCGTGTTCGCTCGGGAACGGGCGACCGTCGGCGTCGGCGCCGGGCAGATGTCGCGGGTGGACTCGTCGTTCCTGGCCGTCCGCAAGGCCGGCGATCGTGCGAAGGGCGCCGTGATGGCGAGCGACGCGTTCTTCCCGTTCCCCGACGCGGTCGAGGTCGCGGCCGAGGCCGGCGTCACGGCCGTCATCCACCCCGGCGGCTCGATCCGCGACGACGACGTCCTGTCGGTCGCGCAGTCGCGCGGGATGGCCGTGGTGGTGACCGGCCGGCGGCACTTCCGACACTGACCTGCGGTCGACCTCGCCTTCCGGCACGGGGGATAGGATTCCTCCCATGACGGCGAGGATCATCGACGGAAAGGCGATCGCCGCGCAGGTCCGCGCCGAGGTCGCCGTGCGCGCGAAGGGGCTCAGCGAGCGGGGCGCGCAGCCGGGGCTCGCCGCGATCCTCGTCGGCGACCACGCGGCGTCCGCGATCTACGTCGGGATGAAGCAGAAGGCGTGCGCGGAGGCCGGCATCCTGTCCGAGCGGGTCGACCTGCCGGGCGACGTCCCCGAGGCCGAGGTCCTGGCCGAGATCGACCGTCTGAACAAGGATCCGCGGATCAGCGGGATCATCGTGCAGCTCCCGGTGCCGGACCACGTGTCCGAGTTCGCCGTGCAGCAGGCCATCGACCCGGCGAAGGACGTCGACGGGCTGAACCCCACGAACGTCGGGTTCATGTCGCGTGGACACCCCGTGTTCCTGCCGGCCACGCCGTTCGGGATCGTCGAGCTCCTCGTGCGTTCGGAGGTCCCGATCGAGGGCGCGGACGTGTGCGTGGTCGGCCGCGGGGACCTGGTGGGGATGCCGCTCGCGATCATGCTCGCGCAGCGCCACGAGCGCGCGAACGCGACGGTGACGATCTGCCACACGCGGACCCGAGACATCGCCGAGCACACCTCGCGCGCCGACATCGTCATCGCCGCGGCCGGCAAGGCCGAGATGGTCACGGCGGACATGGTGAAGCCCGGCGCGACCGTGATCGACGTCGGAACGAACCGGGCGCCGGGCGGCGGCCTGGTCGGCGACGTGCATTTCGAGGGCGTGAAGGAGATCGCGGGCGCGATCACGCCGGTCCCCGGCGGGGTCGGCCCCATGACCGTCGCGATGTTGCTCGTCAACACGGTGACCGCCGCGGAGCGGCAGGCCGCCGAGCGGTGACGCCCCACAGCCGGCTGGAGCGGCTGGTCCGCTCCGGGACCTTCTGCGTGACCGCCGAGGTCGTCCCGCCGCGGTCGGCGAACGGCGACGTGGTCCGGGCGCAGGCTCGCGAGCTGGTCGGGTACGCGGACGCCGTGAACGTGACGGACAACCCCCGAGCGGCCGCGCACATGTCGCCGGTCGCGGGGGCCGCGATCGTGGCGGCGGCGGGTCTCGAGCCGACGATCCAGATCACGTGCCGGGACCGGAACCGCCTGGGACTCACCGCGGACCTGCTCGGCGGGTGGGCGCTCGGGGCCCGGAACCTGTTCTGCCTGACCGGGGACCCGGTCGGGGTGGGCGACCAGCCCGACGCGGCGACCGTGAACGACCTCACGGTCGAGGAGCTGGTGCGTCTGGCGGCAAACCTGCGAGACGAGGGCCGCCTGCCGTCGGGGACCGAGGTCGCCGACCCGCCGCGCTACTTCATCGGCGTAGCCGACGTGCCGCTCGCAACCTCGTACGACCCCGCGCGCCTGGAGGTCAAGCTCGACGCGGGGGCGACGTTCGTGATGACCCAGATCGTCTACGACGTGGAGGCGCTCGCGGCGTGGGTCCAGATCGCGCGGTCCCGTGGGACCGTCGAGCGAGCGTCGCTGATCGCCGGCGTCGCACCGCTGTCGAGCGCGAAGCAGGCGAGGTTCCTGAACGAGAAGGTCCCGGGCGTCGCGGTGCCCGCCGACCTGATCGCCGCCCTCGAGGACGCCGGGCCAGACGCCGCCGCCGTCGGCATCGCCCAGTGCGTCGAGGTCGTCGAGCGCCTGCGCTCGCTCGAGGGGATCGCCGGCGTGCACGTGATGGGCATGGGCCACGAGGAGGGCGTCCGCGCGGTCGTCGAGGGCGCGGACCTGCTCCCACGGCCGGCCACCGTGCCCGTCTAGACTGCCGTCAGCCCATCGTCAGGAGGAGAGAACGATGGCCGAGACCGTCACGATCGAGGGCCGCCCGTACCTGAAGCGCAACCCGCTCGGCGTGCTGGGGCTGAGCTTCATCACGATCGGCATCTACTTCCTGTACTGGTACTACAGGATCAACGACGAGATCCGGATGGTCGAGCACGACGACACGATCGACCCGACCCGGTCACTCATGGCGATGCTGTTCGGATGGCTGATCATCGTGCCGCCGTTCATCGCGATGTGGAACACCGCGAACCACGTGCGGCAGATGGAGGAACGGCTGGGTATCCGGCAGGTCCTGGAACCGGCCATCACCATCGTCGTCATGTTCATCTTCGCGTTCGTGAACGGGACCTACATCCAGGAACACCTGAACCGGTCCTGGGACGTGGCGTCCTCGGGTGGCCGGCCGGCGATGACCCCGCCGCCGCCCCCGATCCCCCCCGCGCCTCCCACGCCTCCCACGCCTTGAGCTAGGAACGCTCGTCGATCGGCGCCCAGCGCTGGTGCCGGGGGCCGACGTACTCGGAGTCCGGCCGGATCACGCGGTTGTCCTCGTACTGCTCGCGGACGTGAGCCGTCCAGCCGGTCATCCGGGCGATCGCGAAGATCGGCGTCATGAGATCGGTCGGGATGCCGAGCGTGTGGTACACGCTGGCGGCGTAGAAGTCGACGTTTGGGTGGAGCCCCTTCTGCTCGGCCACCGTGCGCTCGATCTCGTCCGAGATCAGGAACCACCGCAGGTCGCCGTGCCGCTCACCGACCTCGCGGGACAGGCGTTTCAGCACGGCCGCGCGAGGGTCCATCGTCTTGTAGACGGCGTGGCCGAACCCCATGATCTTCTGCTTGCGCGCCAGGCGGTCGGCGACGTAGGCCTCGGCGCGCTGGGGGGTGCCCACCTCCTCGAGCATCTTCATGGCCTCCTCGTTCGCGCCGCCGTGCAGCGGTCCCTTCAGGCAGGCGATCGCGCCGGTGATCGCCGAGAACATGTCGGCGAGCGTGGAGGCGATGATCCGTGCGGTGAACGTGGAGGCGTTCATCGTGTGGTCGGCATAGAGCGTGAACGTCGTGTCGAGCACGTCGGCGTCCTCCTGCGACGGCTCCTCGCCGAGGAGCATCGTGAGGAAGTTGGCGGCGTGCGGCAGCTTCGGGTTCGGGGGCACGACCTCCAGACCGGTACGCATCCGGTGGTACATCGCGAGCAGCGTGGGCGTCTTCGAGATCAGCCGGAGGGCCTTGCGCTCGTTCGCCTCGGCCGAGTTGTCCCAGCCGTCAGGGTCGTAGGCCGAGGCGGCCGACACGCTGGTCCGGAGCATGGACATCGGCGAGGTCTGCTGCGCGAGGGTCGGCATCAGGTTCCGGAGGAACCGGGAGACCTCGCGCTCCTCGACCATGAAGTCCGTGAGCTCGTCGAGCTCGGCGCGGTTCGGCAGGTGGAGGTGGTGCAGGAGGTAGACGGTCTCCTCGAACGTGGCGTTGCGCGCCAGGTCCTCGATCTCGTAGCCCACGTACCACAGACGCCCGCGGGAGCCATCGATGTCCGAGATGCTCGTCGCCGCCGCGACGACCTCGCGCAGTCCCTTCTCCGTCACGCCATCACCCGCTCCATCGCTCGACCGTCCCCTGGCCGGGGTGAACCCGATGAGCCTACCGCGGACGGCCGTCATGGTCGGAAGGTCGCCACGGCTCCCGGCCCGGTCTCCCGGCACGGTCGAGCGACTAGGATGCGGGGGTTCGACGACCCCAAGGAGCCTTCGACATGCGCATCACGATCATCGGGAGCGGGTTCGTGGGCCAGACCGCGGCCATGCGGCTGGTGGAGCGCGGCCTCGGCGAGATCGTCCTGATCGACATCGTCGAGGGGCTGCCGCAGGGCCTCGCGCTCGACATGAAGGAGTCGAGTCCGGTCGTTGGGTTCGAGCCCGCCGTGGTCGGCACGAACGACTACGCGGACACCGCGGGCTCCGACGTGGTGGTGATCACCGCCGGGTTCCCTCGCCAACCGGGGATGAGCCGGATGGACCTGCTCGGCAAGAACGCCGGCATCGTGCGCAGCGTCGTCCAGCAGGTGGCGCCCGGCTCGCCCGACGCGATCGTCATCGTGGTCACGAACCCCCTCGACGAGATGACCTACCTGGCCGCCGAGGTCTCGGGGTTCCCCAAGGAGCGCGTGATGGGGATGGCAGGAGTGCTGGACTCGGCGCGGCTCCGCTACTTCATCGCCGAGGAGCTGGGCGTCTCGCCGCTCGACGTCGAGGCGATGACGCTGGGCTCGCACGGCGAGGCGATGGTCCCGCTGCCGCGACAGGCCAGCGTCGGGGGCAAGCCGCTCACCGAGCTCGTGGACGACGCCACGCTCGAGCGCCTGTACTCGCGCACGCGGGACGCCGGCGCCGAGATCGTCGCGCTGCTGAAGAAGGGGAGCGCGTACTACGCGCCCTCGGCCTCGGTCGCGAAGATGGTGGAGGCGATCGCCGCGGGCTCGGACGAGGTTCTCCCCGTGTGCGCGTGGACGACCGGCCAGTACGGGATCGACGGCGTCTACGTCGGGGTCCCGGCCCGCCTGTCGCGCCGCGGCGTGGAGGAGATCGTCGAGCTCGACCTGAACGACGACGAGATCGGAGCGCTCCGGGCAGCGGCCGAGGGCATCCGGGCCAAATGCCTGGACCTGTCCCAGGTGTGAGCTCAGGGCGCCGGCGCCGGGTCGGCCGCAGCGGCGTCCCCCGGCGGGATCGGTGCGGCCGCCCGCTGCCTGACCCACAGGAGGCCCAGCGCGCCGCCGACGTCGATCAGCACCCCGCCGACCACGGCGACCGCGACCCCGGGCCCCAGGTCCACCCGCAGCTGATCGCCGATCTGCTCCTCGAGCTCGGCCCGGATCGCGGCGGGGTCCTCGCCGAGCTGCTCGGCCAGGCCGGTCGCCATCTCGTCGAGCCCCTCCGAGCCGCCGAACCGCGCGTCCGCGCGCATCGCCACCGACAGCGCGAGCGCGATGACGAGCGCCCCGAGCGTGGCGATACCGAAAGCGATCGCCCTGCGCGTCTCGGTCCCGGGCACCAGGCGCATCGCGAGCATGCCGACCAGCGCGAGCGCGGCGGAGGCTAGTACGACCTTGCCCTCCCAGACGTCGACGCCCTTCACGGCGACGTCCAGCGTGCCCTGTTCGTCCCCCGGGAAGCCCAGGATCGCCCAGTCCAGCACGGCCCCCAGCCCAGCAACCACGGCCCCCGCGACCAGGAACAGGAAGCCCCAAAGGCGGATCGGCGTGGGGCGTGCGGTGGACAGGATCTCGGGACGTTCGGGCACGTTGGGCAGTGTCCCACGGCCGCGGTGGGGGTCCAAGCAGCGTGCCTACGATGGCGCCGGAAGCCGTTGAGAGGATGGCGCGTGATGGGCGACCTGCGTGAGATCGACGCGGCGGAGATCACCCGGACCGTCCGGGAGCTCTGCATGGAGATCAACTACACGGTGCCCGAGGACCTGGTCGCGGCGGTGGCGCGAGCGCGCAAGGACGAGGAGTCCGCGCTCGGCCGCCAGATCCTGGACCTCGTGCTTCGCAACGCCAAGCTCGCCGCCGAGGGCGAGTACCCGTACTGTCAGGACACCGGCTCGACCGTCGTGTTCATCGACGTCGGGCAGGACGTCCACATCGTCGGCGCCGACCTCGCCGACGCGATCGACGAGGGCGTCCGCACGGGGTACACGGACGCGTACCTCCGGAAGTCGATCGTCGACGACCCGCTCTTCGAGCGCAAGAACACCGGCGACAACACACCGGCGTTCGTCCACACGCGGATCGTCCCCGGCGACCAGATCAGGATCCAGGTGGATGCGAAGGGCGGCGGCTCGGAGAACAAGGGCAAGCACGCGATGCTGAAGCCCTCGGACGGCCTGGAGGGCGTGACGAGGTTCGTGCTCCAGGCCGTCGTCGACGCCGGGCCCGACGCCTGCCCACCCGGGATCATCGGGGTCGGCATCGGCGGGAACTTCGAGTACTCGGCGATCCTGGCCAAGCGCGCGCTGATGCGCAAGGTCGGCCAGCCGAATCCCGAGCCGCGCATCGCGGACCTGGAGGCGGACCTGTTCGAGAAGTGCAACGCGCTCGGCATCGGGCCGCAGTCCCTGGGCGGGACGCAAACGGTCCTGGCCGTGCACGTCGAGATGATGCCGACGCACATCGCGTCGCTGCCCGTGGCGGTGAACATCGAGTGCCACGCGCACCGGACCGGAACGAGGGTGATCTGAGATGACCGTGGAGCTGCTGGAGGACGGCAGGAAGCGGATCCGCGCGCCGCTCACCGACGAGGACGTCCGTCAGCTCGAGGCCGGTGACGTGGTGCTGATCTCGGGCGTGATGTACGCGGCGCGCGACGCCGCGCACAAGCTCCTCGTCGAGATGCTCAACGCCGGGCGGGAGCTGCCGTTCGACCCGACCGGGCAGATCGTCTACTACGTCGGCCCGTCGCCCGAGAAGCCGGGCCACGCGATCGGCTCGGCCGGGCCGACCACTGCGAGCCGGATGGATACGTACACGCCCCGGATGCTCCAGGTCGGGCTGAAAGGGATCGTCGGCAAGGGCGGCCGAGGACCGGCGGTGCGCGAGGCGCTGCAGAAGCACACGGGCGTCTACATGGCCGCGCTCGGCGGTGGGGGCGCGCTCGCGGCGCTCCAGATCCGTGCCCAGAAGGTCATCGCGTTCCCCGAGCTCGGCCCGGAGGCGATCCGCCAGATGGAGGTCGAGGACTTCCCGGTCTGGGTCATCGACGACTGCCGTGGGCAGGACTTCTACGGCCAGGCGGTGGCGCCCTGGCGCAAGGACGACCTGCTCCCCGAGGAGTTCCGCCTGCCGGCGAACGCGTAGCCGGCCGATCGCCGGATCGGCGTAGCATCGGAACGCGATGGGCGACGCACCCGAGAGACCGGGCCCGCGCAGCTTCTTCACGAACTGGCGCGAGTACGACGGCTCGTTCGGGCGGAAGCTGCAGCTCACGATGCGGAACCGGACGCGGGCGATCCTCCTGCTGAAGGGGTGCTGCGGACACCCGGGCGAACCCGGATGCTGACAGGTCCCTTCCGGGGACCCCGGTCGGGGTCCGGAGGCGGATCACCCGCACTGACGCGCTACCGCTTCGATCGCGTCTTCGGGCGAGGCTTCGCGATCACGCGAACGCTGCCCGCGCTCGGCGTGAACGTCGACTCGTGGCCGTCCTCCCACCGGACCCGGTAGCGCACGCCTACCTCGCCCTGGATGACCTCCAAGACCTCCCCCTCGCGCGTGGGGGTTCCGACGGTCTCGGACTCGACGACGATGTGGTCACCGACCTTCGCCTGCATCTCGCCCTCCGTCAGCGTCGACCGACAGCATGGTTGTACCTCGGAGCGGGGCGGAGCGCGAGTCCGCCGGTCCCGCGGCCGAGAGGGCCTTCGTCCGATGTCAGAAGCGGTCGAACAGGATCGAGCGCTTCACGTCCTGGATCGCCTTCGTGACCTCGATCCCGCGCGGGCACGCCTCCGTGCAGTTGAACGTCGTCCGGCACCGGAACACGCCGGTCTTGTCCGACAGGATCTGCAGCCGCTCCTTCGCCGCCTGGTCGCGCGAGTCGTAGATGAACCGGTGCGCCTGGACGATCGCGGCGGGCCCGACGTACTCCTCGTCGCCCCAGAAGATCGGGCAGGACGTCGTGCAGCACGCGCACAGGATGCACTTCGTCGTGTCGTCGAAGCGGTGCCGGTCTTCGGGCGACTGGAGCCGTTCGCGGTCGGGGTCGCCCTCGTCGTTGATCAGATACGGGAGCACCGACCGGTAGCCAGCGAAGAACGGCTCCATGTCGACGATCAGGTCCTTCAGCACCGGGAGGCCGCGGATCGGCTCGACGGTGACCTTCGGGACCACGTCGCGGACCAGGACCTTGCACGCCAGCCGGTTCGCCCCGTTCACCATGACGGCGTCCGAGCCGCAGATCGCGTGCGCGCACGAGCGCCGCAGCGCGAGCGTGCCGTCGTGGTACCACTTCACGGTATGCAGGGCGTCGAGGAGCCGGTCGTTGGGGTCGGCCTCCACCGTGAACTCGTCCCACCACGACTCGTCGCCGCGCAGCTCGGGGTTGTAGCGGCGGATCTTCAGCGTGAGGCTGACCCTGCCGGACCCCCCGGCCTGACGCTGGTCGGAGCCCTCGAGCACATCGCCCACGGACCCGTTCATCTGCCCTACCGCCTCCGCTCCTCGAGGGCTCGCCATCAGTACTTCCTCTCCGCCGGGACGTAGTAACCGAGCTTGACCGGCTTGTACTCCAGTCGCACCCGGCCGTTCGGCTCGCGGTAGGCGAGCGAGTGCTTCAGCCAGTTCTCGTCGTCGCGCTGCGGGAAGTCGTCCCTCCAGTGCGCGCCACGGCTCTCCTGCCGGGCGAGCGCCGCGGCGACCGTGGGCTCGGCGTTGTCGAGCAGGAACCCGAGCTCGACCGCCTCCATCAGGTCGGTGTTGTAGAGCTTGCCCTTGTCGGTGATGCGGATCTCGCGGTACCGAGCCTGGAGCTCGTCGAGGATGCCGAGCATCTTCGTCAGGCCCTCCTCGGTCCGGACGACGAACGCCAGGTCGAACATCGTCTCCTGCAGTTCCGCTCGGATGTCGGCGGGGTTCTCGCCCGTGTCGCGCGACGCGATCCCGTCCAGCAGGTCGCGGGTGAACCCCGCGGGATCCTCGGGCAGGTCGGGGAGGTCGGCGTCCTTGCAGAACCTCGTCATCGCCTTGCCGCCCCTGAGGCCGAACACCACGATGTCGAGCAGGGAGTTCGTCCCCAGCCGGTTCGCGCCGTGCACCGAGACGCACGCGCACTCGCCGGCCGCGTACAGGCCGGGGATCGGCGTCGAGTCCGAGCCGGTCACGACGAGCGTGTCCACGTCGGTCGCGATGCCGCCCATCGCGTAGTGGGCGGTGGGCTGGATCGGGACCAGCTCCGTCGTCGGCTCCACGTTCAGGTAGATCCGTGCGAACTCCGTCACGTCGGGGAGCTTCTCCTCGATGATCTCGCGGTCGAGGTGCCGGACGTCGAGCCACACGGCGTCCCGGTTCGGCATGGCGCCGCGGCCTTCCTTGATCTCCTGGTAGATCGCGCGGCTGATCAGGTCACGAGGCGCGAGGTCCTTCACGGTGGGCGCGTAGCGCTCCATGAAGCGCTCCTCGTCCACGTTCAGCAGGATCCCGCCCTCGCCGCGGACGGCCTCGGACAGCAGGATGCCCATCTTGTAGACGCCGGTCGGGTGGAACTGGAAGAACTCCATGTCCTCCATCGGGATCCCGCGCCGGTACAGGATCGCCTGGCCGTCGCCGGTGAGCGTGTGGGCGTTGGACGAGACCTTGTACATCCGGCCCGAGCCGCCGGTCGCGTAGAGCACGGCCTTCGCGCGGAAGACGTGCAGCTCGCCGGTCGCGAGCTCGTACGCGACCACGCCCGAGCATCGACCGTCGGTCATCACCTGGTCGAGCACGTAGAACTCGTTGAAGAAGCGGACGTTGCGCTTCACGCACTGCTGGTACAGCGTCTGCAGGATCATGTGACCGGTCCGGTCCGCCGCGTAGCAGGCGCGCTTCACCGGCGCCTCGCCGTGGTTCCGCGTGTGCCCGCCGAACCGGCGCTGGTCGATCTTGCCGTCGGGCGTCCGGTTGAATGGGAGCCCCCAGTGCTCGAGCTGGTAGATCGTGTCGACGGCGTCCTCGCACATCAGGAGCGCCTCGGGCTGGTCGACGAGGTAGTCGCCGCCCTTGACGGTGTCGAACGCGTGCCACTCCGGGTAGTCCTCCTCGACGTTCGCGAGCGCGGCGCACACGCCGCCCTGCGCCGTCCCCGTGTGGGAGCGCGTCGGGTAGATCTTCGAGATGACGGCCGTGCGGACGTTCTCGGCGGCGTCGATCGCGGCCGCGAGGCCGGCGCCGCCGGCGCCGACGATCACCGCATCGTAGGTGTGGAAGGTGGTCATACGGCACCCGACCATCTGCTGGGGTCGAACGTGAACACCACGACCGTGCCCAGCACGAAGAGGATGAAGCCCAAGGTGTAGAAGACCATGTTGACCGCGAACCGCGCCCCGGGGGGTCGCACGTAGTCCTGGACGACGACGCGCAGGCCGTTGATCCCGTGGATCAGCGCGAGCGACAGCATCGCCCAGTCCCACGATTGCCAGAACACGTCGTCCCAGCGGACCGCGACGAACTCGAAGTTGACGCGGTCGATCCCCTCGTCGAGCACGTGCATGATCAGCACGTGGCCGACGGCCAGGAACAGCAGCACCACGCCCGAGATCCGCATGAACAGCCACGCCCACAGCTCGAAGCCGCCGGCCGGCCGCTCGCGCGTGCCCCGCGTGCCGAGGACGCCGCGGGGCGCCTGGATCTCCGTCCGCTCCTCCGTGTGGGCCGACATCACAGCCACCCCACGAGCTCGAGCGTGCCCTTGATGATGATCCAGGAGATCGGGATCATGGCCAGCACGAAGATGCCGGTCGACAGCAGCGAGAGCTGCTTCATGTAGCGTGTCGTGTTCGGCCAGAAGTCGAAGAGCATGATCTTCACGCCGTTGAGCGCGTGGTACAGCACCGCGGCCACCAGCCCGAGCTCGAGCAGCCGCACGAACCAGTTCTGGTAGACGGACTCGACACGGTCGTAGGCCTCGGGGCCCCAACCGATGATGGCCGTGTCCACGATGTGGACGAACAGGAACAGGACGATCGCCACGCCGGTGATCCGGTGGGCGAGCCACGACCACTGTCCCGGGCTTCCCCTGTAGAGGGTTCCGACGTCCGACTTGCGCTTCGCCACGTGCGTCCCCCCGTTCGCCGCGTTGCGTTCCCTCGTAATGTAACGCGCCCCGCGGAGTCCCCGGTGGCCGCGGCGTCTCCGCGGCCCGCAGCCCCCACTCCACTGCGTCGATCACCGCGCCCTTATGGGCTTCGGTCCCGAGGCGCTCGGGCCCCCGGACCCCTCGATGACCTGGGGTCAGGCGACGCGCAGGGCGACCATGAGGCCGTCGCGCGTGGGAACGATCGTATGCAGGTACCGCTCGTCCTCGGCGATCAGGGCGTTGTGCTCGAGGACGGCCCGTGTGTCGGCACGTGCCGGCTCGGCCTCGGTCACGCGGCCGTACCACAGGACGTTGTCGCACAGGTAGAGGCCGCCGACGCGGACGCGGTCGCGGGCGGCGAGCCACGCGTCCGGGTAGCCGTCCTTGTCGATGTCGTTGTAGACGACGTCGAACTCGCCCTCGGCGGCGTTCAGGTGTCGGACGGCGTCGCCAACGTGCCACCGGACCGCCCCGTCCAGGCCGGCGCGTCGCAGGTAGGCGAGGGCCTTCGGCTCGTTCGCCGGGTCGCCGTCGGTGCAGTGGACCTCGCCGTCCGTGCCGACCGCCCGGGCGAACCAGTAGGCCGAGTACCCGTAGCCCGAGCCGAGCTCGAACACCCGGCGGGCGCCCACGCCGCGCGCGAGCACCTCGACGGCCGATCCGACGAGCCGGCCGACGATCGGGAAGCCGTTGCCGCGGGCCTCCTCCTCCATCTCGAGCAGCACGGCCTCGTCGTGCCGTACCAGGAGCGATCCCATGTACGTCTCGATGCGCGGATCCACGATGTCCATGGCGTTGCATGCTATCCCGCTACGCTGTGGCGCATGACCGAGGAGCGGCGCGTCACGGACTCGGGCATCGAGCTGCACCCGCTGTACGGTCCCGAGGACCTGCGCGAGCTCGACCCGACCCGGGACCTCGGCGCGCCGGGGGAGCCGCCGTTCACGCGCGGTCCGTACCCGAGCATGTACCGCGGCCGGCCGTGGACGATGCGCCAGTACGCGGGGATGGGCACCGCCGCGCAGACGAACGCCCGATTCCGCTACCTGCTGGAGCACGGTCAGACGGGGCTCTCGGTCGCGTTCGACCTGCCCACGCAGATGGGCTACGACTCCGACCATCCGCGCGCCGAGGGCGAGGTCGGCCGGACCGGGGTGGCGATCGACACGATCGAGGACCTGCGACGGCTGTTCGAGGGGATCCCGCTCGACCGGGTCTCGACCTCGATGACGATCAACGCGACCGCGCCGACCCTGCTGCTCCTGTACGAGCTCGTCGCGGAGGAGCAGGGCGTCGCCCCGTCCGAGCTCTCGGGCACGGTCCAGAACGACATCCTGAAGGAGTACGCGGCGCGGGGGACGTACATCTACCCGCCGCAGCCCTCGATGCGGCTGGTCACGGACCTGTTCGGGTACTGCGGCGAGCGCATCCCACGCTGGAACACCATCTCGATCAGCGGTTACCACATGCGCGAGGCGGGGGCGACCGCCGTCCAGGAGGTCGCGTTCACGCTCGCGAACGGCATCGCCTACGTGCAGGCGGCGCTCGACGCCGGGCTGGAGCTCGACGTGTTCGCGCCACGGCTGTCGTTCTTCTTCGCCTGCCACATGCACTTCTTCGAGGAGGTCGCGAAGTTCCGCGCGGCGCGGCGCCTGTGGGCCCGGATCATGACCGAGCGCTTCGGGGCCACCGACCCCCGGAGCCTGGCGCTGCGCTTCCACACCCAGACCGGCGGCGCGACGCTCACGGCGCAGCAGCCGCAGAACAACGTCGTCCGCACCTCGCTCGAGGCGCTGTCGGCGGTGCTCGGGGGGACCCAGTCGCTGCACACCAACTCGTTCGATGAGGCGCTGGCGCTGCCCACCGAGCAGGCCGCGAAGCTCGCGCTCCGCACGCAGCAGGTCCTGGCGCTCGAGACGGGGATCTCGAACGTGGCCGACCCGCTCGGAGGCGCCTACTTCGTCGAGGCGCTCACGACCGAGCTCGAGTCGCGTGCCGACGAGTACCTGGAGCGGATCGACGGGATGGGAGGCGCGATCGGCGCGATCGAACGGGGGTTCTTCCAGGACGAGATCCACGAGGCCGCCTTCCGCCTGCAGCGGGCGGTCGAGTCGGGGGAACGCGTCGTCGTCGGCGTGAACCGCTTCGAGGAGCCGGAGGAGCGTTCCGTCCTGATCCAGCGGATCGACGACGACGAGGTCGCGCGGCAGGTCGGGCGTCTCCACCGCGTCCGTGAGGAGCGGGACGGCGCCGTCGTCGAGCGCGCCCTCGCGGAGGTCGAGGCCGCGGCCCGCGGCACGGAGAACCTGCTCCCGCCGATGCGGGAGGCGTTGCGTGCCCGAGCCACGCTGGGCGAGGTCTCGGACGTGCTCCGCCGCGTCTTCGGCGAGCACCGCGTCTCGCGCTGATAGGCGGGGAGCGCGCACACCTTCACCCAGGTGGAAGCTATGCAAGAGTCCGTAGAACCTCGTCAGGTCGCACCGTTTCGGGTATCGTCCCTCCCGTTGGCGGAACGACCGCCACGGAACGGAAGGAGAATGGCGATGCGGAAGCGGTTCTTCGGACTCGCGGTGGCGGCGTCCTTGGCGATCTCGGCGATCTTCGTCGGGACGGCGAGCGCGGCCTCCAAGGCCAGGCTGAACGTGGTGCACGGGATCCCCGGCGTCGACGTGAACGTCTGCGTCAACGGCACCGAGGCCATCCCCGACTTCAACCCCGGCGAGGTCGTCACGGGCGTTGCGCTCGCCGCGGGCACGTACGACCTGAAGATCGTCGCGCAGGCCGACGACTGCGCAGACCCGGCGATCCTGTCGGCCAACGACGTCGAGCTGATGGCGGGCAAGAACTACAGCGCCGTCGCACACCTCGACGAGGGCGGCGACCCGACGCTCGCGCTGTTCAGGAACAACGTCAAGGCGCTCCCGAAGGGCACGGCTCGCCTGACCGTGCGCCACGCGGCCGCGGCCCCCGAGGTCGACGTGTGGGCGAACGGCTCGGTCCTGCTCCGAGACGTCCCGAACGGCGCATCGGCCACGATGAAGGTCCCGACCGGCGTCTACGCGACCTGGGTGTCGCTGCCGGACAAGTACCAGCCGGTCATCGGCCCCGACGTGTTCAAGCTGCGCAAGGGCATGGCCTACCAGGTGTACGCCTGGGGCAACGGTACGGCGGGCTTCGACTTCGCGGTCGTCGCGATCGAGGTCGGCGTCAAGTAACGCCCGAACGTCCCGCTGCGGCCCGGCCGGGTGGACCCGGCCGGGCCGCAGCCTTCGGCTAGGCTTGCCGGCCATGGACATCTCAGTGATCGGCGGGACGGGCGAGGAGGGGTTCGGCCTCACGCTGCGTCTCGCCCGCGCAGGCGAGCACGTGATCATCGGCTCGCGCTCGGCCGAGAAGGGCGCGACCACCGCGGACAAGGCCGTCGAGATCCTCGGCGGCGACGCGAAGGTGAGCGGGACGACGAACGAGGAGGCCGCCGAGCGCGGCGACGTGGTCTTCGTCACGGTCCCGTTCGGCGGACAGGCGGACATCTACCGGGCGGTCAAGGCCCACGTCGCGGCCGGGAAGATCGTCGTCGACTGCACGAGCCCGCTCGCGACGGCGGTCGGCGGCCGCGCGTGGCACGTGGTCCGGCCGTGGCACGGCTCGGCCGCGGAGCAGGCGAAGGCGATCCTCGACCCCGGCGTGAAGATGGTGGCCGCGTTCCACACCGTGAGCGGCGAGCAGCTGCAGGACCTGTCGCGTCCGATGGACAGCGACGTGTTCGTCTGCGGCACCGACAAGGAGGCGAAGGCGACGGTCGGCGAGCTGATCGACCGGATCCCGGAGCTGCGGTGGGTGGACGCGGGCGACCTGACCCAGGCGCGGATCGTCGAGACGATGACCGCGCTGCTGATCTCGGTGAACCGTGCGTACAAGATCCACGACGCGGGGTTCCGGGTGACCGGGCGCGACGCCTGGGGTCGTCCGGGGGCATAGCTCGTCTCGCGGGTAGGGCGTCGGCGTGCTGCTCAGCGCACGTCGGCGGGTGAGCCCTCGGACGGCCGCGGCCGGCCGGCCAGACGCGAGCCGGCGACACGGTGGATCCCGTACGCCAGCCCGAGGACGATCAGCACGTCGCCCACGCTGACGACGTTGGCGAACGGCAGCCAGGACGGCGTCGGGACGACGTCGCCGAGGAAGAGCAGCTTCGGGTCCGCCAGCACGGCGGCGTTCGTGAAGAGGTCCGGGTCGGTCGTGATCCCGGCGACCTCGAGCGCGCGCGCGGAGACGGGCATTACCCCGCCGTTCGCAAGGATCGCCGTTAGGTTGCACGCGGCGCCGAGCCCCACCACCCACATCCCGGGCACGTCCCGGTTCCGCCACACCCACGCGAGCCCGAGCGGGTAGGCCGCCACGTTGAGGGCGATGCGCCACGAGGTCTCCTCGCCGGGGAACGCGATGAGCACGACCTGGGCCCCGAGCGCGAGCCACAGGAGCCATGGTGACCGCAGCTGCAGGGTCCACAGGCGCCGCAGGCGGCCCCCCCCGAGCGGGACGAGCGCCACCGCGAGGACCAACAGCACGACGAGGATCACCGAGCAGCTCCGCTCCGTCCGGGTGTCGCCCAGCGTACCGGCGATGTCGCCGCGTCGGGACGCCCTCACGGGCGTCGGCGCGACATCCCACATCTGCTGTCCCCCGTCCGGGGGCCACGTCGCGAGCGGATGGCTACGGAGGATTGGTGCCCGCGACCGATGTGACGCCGGCCACGACACCGGTACGGTGCACCTACGGACGAGCGCGGACGACGGGTCCGCGCTGGCGCCGAAGGCGAAGGAGGTGACCGAGCGATGAGGCAGAGGCTCCGCCGTCTCTGGTACTCGCCCGCGCTGCTCCTGGTGTTGGCCTTCGTCCTTGGGGCGCCGAAGAAGATCCCGCGCTGAGCGCCGGAGCGCGTCCGAGCCTCAACCCCGCGGCCCGGGGAGCCGATTCACCGTACGGATGAGCGCTGCACTGCCGTCCGCCGATGCCGTCAGCGCCCACCCCGACCGTGGGCGCCTGTTCGCCGCCGCCGTCTCGGTGGGGGGCCTCGCGGTCCTCGCCGCGCTCATCCCGCGGATCGACACGGCGGCGATCCGCGCCGACCCCGCCGTGTTCTGGCTCTGCGCCGGACTGGCGATCGCCGGCGAGCTCCTGCCGATCCGGGCGCCGCGGGCGGGCCAGGTCGAGGAGATCGGGATCTCGACCACGTTCGGCATGGCGATCCTGTTGACGTTCGGCACGGCCGCCGCGGCGGCGGTGTTCGGGTTCGCGTCCCTCGTGGGCGACGTCGTGAACCGCAAGTCCCCGTGGAAGACCGTGTTCAACGTCGCGCAGTACGTGCTGTCCGTGGCGGCCGCGGGAGTCGTCTACACCATCCTCGGCGGGCCGCACGAGATGTCGGCGGCGGTGCTCGGCCCGCTCGCGCTGGCGGCGGCCGCGTTCCTGGCGGTGAACGACGGGCTCACCGGGACCGCCATCGCGCTCTCGCGGGGGGTGTCGATCCGGGCGTACCTGCTGGACGACCTGGTGTTCCAGGCGGCGACCGCGGCGGCCCTGTGCGCCCTCGCGCCCGTCGTGGTCGTGCTGGCCGAGACCGATGTGTGGCTGGTCCCGCTGATGGTGGTGCCGGTCGCGGCCGTCTACCTGGGCGCGACCGCCTCGCTCCACAACACCGAGCTCGTCCACCGGCTGGAGCGCGCGCTCGAGCAGGAGAAGGAGCTCGGCCGCATGAAGGACGACTTCGCCGCGGTCGTCTCGCACGAGCTCCGGACGCCGCTCACCTCGATCCAGGGCTACATCAAGACGGTGCTCCAGCTCGGCTCGCGGCTCGCGGACCGGGAGGAGCGCTCGTTCCTCGAGGCGGCCGACCGTCAGAGCGAGCGGCTGCGCCGGCTGATCGACCAGTTGCTCGCGGTCTCCCGGCTGGAGTCCGAGGTCGAGCCGCTCACGCTCACGCCGGTCTCCGTCCCCGACGTCGCGCGCCACGTGGTCGAGGAGCTCAAGGCGAGCGGGCACGGCCAGACGTTCGACCTGCGGTTCGAGCCCGATCTGCGGATCGTCGAGACCGACGAGGGCAAGGTGTACCAGATCGTCTCGAACCTGGTCGAGAACGGGCTGAAGTACTCGCCCCCCGACACGAAGATCACCGTGCGCGGCGCGGGGATGGGCGACGGCGTCGTCGTCTCGGTCGAGAACGAGGGGGACGGCATCCCCGAGGACGCGCAGGAGCGGATCTTCGACCGCTTCTACCAGGTGGACAGCTCGGCCACGCGAAGCGTCGGCGGCACGGGGCTCGGGCTGTACATCTGCCGGAAGCTGGCCGACGCGATCGGCGGGCGTCTGTGGCTCGAGCGCAGCGGACCCGACGGGACGGTGTTCCGGCTGTGGATACCCGACGGCCCCCCCGCCGCGGCGGAGGACGCCGACCCACCCACCGTGGAGGCCGGCGTCAGTCGATGACCGCGAGCGTCTGACCGACCTGCACGGTCTGACCGGCGTCGATCGGGAGGTCCGAGACCACGCCCTCGCGCGGGGCGGGGATCGCGTTCTCCATCTTCATCGCCTCGAGGATGCAGATCACGTCGCCGGCCTGGATCTCCTGCCCGGGCTCGACGAGGACGCGGAGGATCGTCCCCTGCATCGGCGCGGCGATCACGCTGTGCACGTGCTCGCCGCCGTGGCCGGCGTGCCGGGCGGGCGGCTTCGGCGCGTGGTCCCGCCGGTGGTCGTAGATCCGGATCGGGACGCGCCGCCCGTCCATCTCCACGAGCAGCTCCGCCGGGACGCCGCGCGGCTCGCCGGCCGCGGCCCGCGACCAGTCGACGCCCGGGAGCTCGGCCTCGCGCAGCGCCTGCTCGAGCCACGTCGTCGTGTGCGCCGCGCGCCGGAACTCCTGCGTGTTCAGGATCCATCGGTGGAGCGGGATCGTGGTGGGGACGCCCTCGACGTGGAACTCGTCGAGGGCTCGGAGCATGCGCCGGCGAGCGCGCTCGCGGTCCTCGCCCGACACGACCAGCTTCGCGAACATCGAGTCGTAGTCGGCCGGGATCTCCCTGCCCTCCCGGATCCCGGCGTCCACGCGGACGAACGGTCCCGACGGCTCGCGGTACGCGCTCACCCGCCCGGGTCCCGGCAGGAAGTTGCGGGTCGGGTCCTCGGCGTTGATGCGGCACTGCATCGCGTGGCCCCTGGGCGGGAAGGCGTCGGTCTCCACCCGCTCGCCGAGCGCCACGCCGATCTGCAGCGCGACGAGGTCCAGACCCGTGACCATCTCGGTCACGGTGTGCTCGACCTGCAGGCGGGTGTTCATCTCCAGGAAGTAGAACCGACCGTCCTCGTCGACGATGCACTCGACCGTGCCGGCGTTCACGTAGCCCGAGGCCTTCGCCAGCGCGATCGCCGCCTCGCCGAGCCGCGTCCGAAGTTCGGCGTCGACGATCGGCGAGGGCGTCTCCTCGATCAGCTTCTGGTGCCGGCGCTGCACCGAACAGTCGCGCTCGCCGAGGAACGCGATCGTCCCGTGGGCGTCCGCGAGCACCTGCGCCTCGACGTGGTGGCCGTGCTCGATGTAGCGCTCGAGGAAGACCTCGGGTCGGCCGAAGTAGGACGTTGCCTCGCGGGTGGCGCGCGCGAGCGCGCCCGCCAGGTCCTCGGGCTTGCGGACCACGAGCATGCCGCGGCCTCCGCCGCCGAAGGCGGCCTTCACCATCACGGGGTAGCCGATGCGCTCGGCCTCGGCGGGCGCATCGTCGACGTTCACGGGCTCGATCGTCCCGGGTACGATCGGCACGCCGGCGCGCTCGGCCGCCTGTCGCGCCGCCGCCTTGTCACCCATCGTCTCGATCGCCTCGGGCGAGGGCCCGACGAACACGTACCCGGACTCGATCACGGCCTGTGCGAAGTGGGCGCGCTCGGACAGGAACCCGTAGCCCGGGTGGATCGCGGTCGCGCGGGCCTTGCGCGCGGCCTCGAGGACCGCGCCGATCGACAGGTACGAGTCGGCGGCGAGCGCGGGACCGATGTGGTGCGCCTCGTCGGCCATCTCGACGTGGAGGGCGTCCCGATCCGCGTCGGAGTACACCGCGATCGAGCGCAGGCCGAGCTCACGCACGGTGCGGATGATGCGGACCGCGATCTCGCCGCGGTTCGCGATCAGGATGCGCGTCTTGGCCACGGGTCGCTCCGGCTCGCGATAATCGCCTCACGCCGAACGGGAGTCAAACCTTGCCCTTGTCCGAGGCCGCGCTGCGCTCCGCCCTCCGGCGGATCGGCTCGGATGCACCCGTGCGGTTCGATGAGGTTACCGGGTCCACGCAGGCCACGGCGTTGGAGCTCGCCGAGGCCGGGGCGCCGGCGTGGACGCTCGTCGGCGCCGGGCACCAGACGCGGGGGCGTGGACGCCTGGGCCGACGCTGGCTCGATCGGCCGGGCGCGCTCCTGTTCTCGGTGGTGGTGCGCCCCGAGCTCCCCCCCGAGCGGGGCGGGCTCGTGACGCTCCTGGCCGGCGTCGGGATGGCGGACGCGCTCCGCGCCAGCGGCGGCTCGCCCGTCCGGTGCAAGTGGCCGAACGACCTGCTGGTGGGCGACGCGAAGGTCGGCGGGATCCTCGCGAGCGCCCGTCCCCGGGGCGACGTCCTCGCCTACGTGGTCCTCGGCGTGGGGGTGAACCTCGGGGCGGCCCCAGACGTCCCGAGGGCCGGCGCGCTCGCCGATGCCGACCCCGCCGAGGTCCTCGGCGCGTTCCTCGAGGGGTTCGCGAGAGATCTGGATCCGCATCGTCGGACGTTCGCCGAGGACGTGCTCGAGCGCTACCGGGCGATGTGCGCGACGCTCGGTCGACGCGTCCGCGCGACAACGACCGAGGGGGAGGTCGTCGAGGGCGAGGCGGTCGATGTCGACGACGCGGGCGGCCTCGTCGTGCGGACGAACGCGGGGCGACGGGTCGTGCGCTTCGGCGAGGTGGAGCACCTGCGCGACGGCGCGTTGCCGGGCGGCGGGACCCCGGGATAGGGTCCCGATATGCCGTTCCCGCGCCGCCTGCTGATCGAAGGGGAGGAGCTGGTCCTCGACCTCCGCCCGCACTGGATCGCCCTCGTGATGCCCGGCGTCGTGACGGCGCTCGTCGTGATCGGGTACCTCGTCGCGCTCGGCTACGCGCCGGACGAGGGTGCGGGGCGCTCGGCCATCGTGTGGGGCGGGCTCGTCCTGGGTCTCGCCGTCCTGGTCTGGTATCCGCTGCGGGCGTTCATCGCGTGGGTGACGTCGAACTTCGCGGTGACGACCGACCGCATCATCCATCGCGAGGGCTTCATCGCGAAACGGTCGATGGAGATCCCGCTGGAGGCCATCAACGACGTCCGGTTCCAACAGTCGGTCCTCGAGCGCATGGTCGGCGCCGGCGACCTGATCATCCAGTCGGCGAGCGAGTACGGGCGCAACGTGTTCGCGAACGTCCGGAACCCCGAGCACGTCCAGCGCACGATCTACCAGCAGGGCGAGCTGAACAAGCAGCGGATGTACCAGGGCGACACCGGCCCCTCGCGGTCGGCGCCCTCCGTGACCACCGAGCTGCAGCGCCTGGCCGAGCTGCGGGACCGCGGCGTCCTCACGGAGGCCGAGTTCCAGAACCAGAAGAAGAAGATCCTCGGCGGATGATCGGCGGGGGTGCGACCCCCGACCGGAACCGGGGGATGACGTCATGACGATCGTGAGCGAGACGCCGTTGCCGGGCGTCGGCGTCCGGTTCGAGTTCCAGACGTCGTCCGGGCGCCGGGTGGCGGTGATCCACCACCGGTCCGGACGCAAGGAACTGACCGTGGACGACGTCCGCGACCCGGACGCGTCCCGCGAGCTCCTCAGCCTGGACGAGCAGGACAGCCGCACGCTCTCCGAGCTACTCGGCGGGTCGCAGATCGCGCGCGAGCTCGACCAGCTGCAGCAGCGGATCTCGGGGCTCGGGATCGACTGGCTCCCGGTCCTGGAGGGATCGCCGTTCACCGGCGGGACGATCGGCGACACGCAGGCGAGGACCCGCACGGGCGTCTCGATCGTCGCGGTGCTCCGCGGCGACGAGGCCGTGCCGGCGCCGGGACCCGACCAGGTCCTCCACGCGGACGACACGCTGGTCGTCGTCGGCACCCCACGAGGGATCGAGGAGCTGGCCGTTCTGCTCCGCACCGGGTAGCGCGGTGCACGGGCCGCTGTTCCTCCTCGAGCTGGGAGGCGTCGTCCTGCTCCTGGCGGTGCTCTCGCGCATCGCGGGCAGGTTCGGGTTCTCGCCGATCCCGCTCTACCTGGTCGCCGGTCTGGCGTTCGGCGAGGGTGGCGTCATCCCGCTGGTCACCGCCGAGGAGTTCGTCGAGGCGGGGGCGACGATCGGGCTCGTGCTGTTGCTGTTCTCGCTGGGGCTCGAGTACTCGGCGCAGGACCTGATGCGCAGCCTGCGGGAGGGGGCGGGCGTCGGCGGAGCCGACATCGTCCTCAACGCGGTCCCGGGGTTCCTGGCCGGCCTCCTGCTCGGGTGGGGCCTGCTCGCGGCGACCGTGCTCGCGGGCGTGACCTACATCTCGTCATCGGGCGTCGTCGCCAGGCTCCTCGACGACCTTGGGTGGATGGGGAACCGCGAGACCTCGACGGTGCTCGGCGTCCTGGTCTTCGAGGATCTCGCGATGGCGATGTTCCTGCCGATCGTGAGCATCCTGCTCACGGGGGGTCAGGCCTCCGAGATCGCCCTGGAGGCGGCCCTCGCCGGGGTGCTCGTCGCGGGGATCCTCGTGCTGGCGTCGCGGTACGGCGACGTGCTCAGCCGCGCGATCGCGGCGCGCTCGGACGAGGCCTTCCTCCTGGCCGTGCTCGGGATCCTGCTGGTCGTCGCCGGCTCGGCCGAGGCCGTGAACGTCTCGGCCGCCGTCGGCGCGTTCCTGACGGGCATCGTGGTCTCGGGGTCGGCGGCCTCACGCGCCCGGAACCTGATCCGCCCGCTCCGAGACGTCTTCGCCGGCGCGTTCTTCCTGTTCTTCGGGTTCCAGGTAGACCCGGCGTCGATCCCCTCGGTCGCGATCCCGGCGGTGCTCCTCGCCGCCGTCGGGGCGGCGACGAAGCTCGCGACCGGGTGGTGGGGCGCGCGCCGGGCGGGGGTCGGCGAGCGGGGACGTCGACGCGCCGGGTGGGTGCTCGTGGCTCGAGGCGAGTTCTCGATCGTGATCGCCGGCCTGGCGGTCGCGGCCGGGCTGGAGCCGAAGCTCGGTCCGCTCGCCGCGACGTACGTCCTCCTCCTGGCGGTCGTCGGCCCGCTCGCCACGCACCTGCTGCACCGCGCCGCGAGCGGCGCGACGCGCGGCTAAGAGTCCCGCCGGACCGCCGGGAGGTCCTCCTCGCCGATCATGAGCACGAGGTCGCCCTGTTGCAGGACGTGGTCCTGCGGCGGGTTGGCGGTGATCTGGCCGCCCGGGTGGCGGATCGCCAGGACGGGCGTCGAGCCGATCGCCTCGGCGATCGACCGTCCGGCCGTCTGGGAGCCGGCCTCGATCCGCAGCTCCTCCAGACGTAGCGAGGTCGCGCCGCCGGACTCGACCTCGACGACGTCGGCGGCGCGGGGGTGGAGCGCGACGAGCGCCATGTGCCGGCCGCTGCTCACGAAGGGCGACACGACGCGGTCCGCCCCGGCCTTCAGCAGCCGGGCGTCCGAGCCGCGCTCCGAGGCCCTCGCGACGATGAACAGGTCCGGGTTCAGCGAGCGCGCCATGAGCGTGATGTAGACGTTCGTCGCGTCCGAGTCGACGGCGCACACCAGTCCGCGCGCCCGTCGGACCCCCGCGCGGAGCAGCACCTCCTCCTCGGAGGGGTCCTCGATCAGGTACGGCACCGCGTCCTGGTCCATCCGCTCCTGCAGGTCCTCCTTCGGGTCGATCACGACGAAGGAGACGCCCTCGGCCTCGAACTCCCGGGCGATCGCCCGGCCGACCCGCCCGTACGCGCAGATCAGGTAGTGGTCCGACAGGCCGTCGATCCGCCGCTGCATCCGTCTCCTCCTCGCTCGCTCGCCCCACTGCCCCTCGATGACCCACTGCGCCGCGAGCGCGATCGTGATCAGCACGAGCGCGACCCCGATCGCGATCACCGAGAGCGTGAACACCCGACCCGCGTCGTCGAGCGGCCGGACCTCGCGGAAGCCGACCGTGGTGAAGGTGGTGACCGTCATGTAGAGCGCGTCGAGGAACGGCCATCCCTGTAGGAGCATGTAGCCGCTCACCCCGTACGCGAGCGCGACCACGAGCGCCAGCATCGCCCAGCGGATCCGCCGGAACCCCTCGCTCGAGGTCGCCACGTTCGCGAGCATACCGGCGCGCCACGGCGGGACGATCGAGCCCGGACCGTGCGAGGATCGACCCGTGGAGCCGAGGGTCGCCGTCGTCGGCATCGGGCACGCCGGGTTCGCCGCGATCGCCGCCGGCGTCTCGTACAAGGAGCTGATGTTCGAGGCCGCGCAGCGCGCCGCGTTCGACGCCGGCATCGACCCGCGCTCCGAGGTCGACTCGTTCGTCTGCTGCTCCGAGGACTTCCTCGAGGGGACCAGCATCTTCGACGAGTACGTGCCCGATCAGCTCGGCGCCGCGCAGCGGCCGGTGCACACGGTCGCGGGGGACGGGCTGCTCGGCGTGGCGACCGGGATCATGCTGATCCGCTCGGGCATCGCCCAGGTCGTGGCCGTCGAAGCGCACAGCAAGGCCTCGGACATCGTGACGCTCGGCCAGATCGAGGCGTTCGCGCTCGACCCGGTGTGGAACCGGCCGCTCGGCCTGTCGACGGCGGCGGTGGCCGGGCTCGACATGAACGCGTTCCTCGAGCGCACCCGGCTCACCGAGGAGCACTGCGCGATGGTCGTGGCGAAGAACCGGCGGAACGCGCTCGACAACCCGCGCGCCGCGTACCCGGCCGACCTGGACCTGGGGCAGGTGGAGGGCTCGGCTCCGGTCTCGTGGCCGCTCCGCGAGCTCGAGGTCGCCGCCCCGGCGGACGGGTGCGTCGTCGCGATCCTCGCGGCCGAGGACCGGGCCCGCGACCTCACCGAGGGCCCCGCGTGGGTCCTGGGCGCGGGATGGTCCTCCGGCGCGGCCTCGCTCGAGAGCCGGGCCTGGGGGGAGGCCGACGGCGTCGCGCTGGCCGCGCAGATGGCCTTCCGGCAGGTCGGCATCCGGGACCCCGCCGAGGAGATCGACCTCGCCGAGGTCGACGACACGTACGCGTACCGCGAGCTCCAGCACCTGGAGGCGCTCGGCCTGGCCACGGCGGATGAGCTCGCCGAGCTGCTCGAGGAGGGCGAGCTCGAGGCCGACGGCGCCCTGCCCGTGAACGTCTCGGGCGGCGCACTCGGCTCGGGCGACCTGTTCGAGGCGAACGGGCTCGCCCGTCTGCAGGAGTGCGTCGAGCAGCTCCGTGGCGAGGCCGGCGAGCGACAGGTGGACGAGGTCTACACGGCGGTCGCGCAGTCCTGGCTGGGGGTGCCCTCGACGACGGGGGCGGTGGTCGTGCTCGCCAACGACGAGGGTGCGGGCGGCGGATGATCGGCCGCGTCGAGCACGTGTGGTTCTGGGTCGCCGACCTCGACCGAGCGATCGCGTTCTACGCCGAGGTGCTCGGCCTCCCGCTCGTCCGGCGCGAGGGGAACGAGTGGGCGGAGCTGGACGCCGGGCCGATCCGATTGGCCCTGCACGCGGGCGCCGGGGACGGCCGCGAACCGGGCGGCACGGTCGTGTTCGAGGTGGGGGACCTCGACGCGACGAGGCTCGCGATGCAGACGCGCGGCGCGTCGTTCGGGGACGAGGGCGAGGTCGAGGGGATGGCCCGGTTCGCCTCGTTCACGGACCCCGACGGGAACCGGATGCAGCTGATCGAGCACGTCGGGGACCGTCGATGAGGCGCCGGGCCGCCGTCGTCGGCGCGGGCATGACGCGGTTCGTGCGCCGCGCGCAGGAGACCGGCAAGGAGCTCGCGTGGGAGGCGGCGCGCGCGGCGCTCGGCTCGTGCGACCTCACGCTCGAGGACGTCGACGCCGTGTGCCTGACGAGCGCGCCCGACGCGTTCGACGGTGTGCACAAGAAGGGGGAGTACCTGTCCGAGGGCGCGGGCGCATGGGGCAAGCCGTGCATCCGCACCTACGTCGGCGGCGGCAGCGGGGTGTTCGCGGGGATCCAGGCCTGGTACACGGTCGCGAGCGGGATGGCCGACGTCGCGCTCGTCGTGGCCGAGGAGAAGATGTCCTCGACCCAGCCGCACCCGCAGGGCGCGTTCCTCACGATCTTCGACAACGTCCTCGAGCGGCCCCTCGGCCCGAACCTGCTGTGGATCTTCGCGCTCGAGATGAACCGCTACATGAGCGTCCACGGCCTCGACAAGCGGGACATCGCCGCGGTGGCGGTGAAGAACAAGCGGAACGCCGTGGGGCATCCCTCGGCGCTCCTCGGGCAGGCCGAGATCACCGTCGAGGACGTGCTCGCCTCGGAGACGCTCGCGTGGCCGGTGCAGCGCCTGGACGTGTCCCCGATCAGCGACGGCGCGGCGGCGCTCGTCGTCGCGGCCGAGGGCGTCGCCGAGCGCATCACCGACCGCCCCGTCTGGATCGAGGGCGTCGGCTGGAACCTGGACACCGCGTACTGGACGAACCGCGACCTGGTCTTCCCCGAGTACGTGGCGAACGCGGCGCGGATGGCCTACCGGATGGCCGGCGTCACCGAGCCGCGGAAGCAGATCCACGTCGCCGAGCCGTACGACCCGTTCGACTACAAGGAGCTCCACCACCTGGAGGGGCTCCTGCTCTTCGACCGCGGCGCGGCCCCCGAGGCGGCCCGAGACGGCGTCCTCGACCGCGACGGCGACCTGCCGAGCTGCCCGAGCGGCGGTCTGCTCGGCGTGGGCAACCCGATCGCCGCGGCCGGGCTGATGAAGCTCGCGGAGCTCTTCTGGCAGCTCCGGGGCGAGGCGGGGGACCGACAGGTCCCTGGGACGCCGGAACGGGGCGTCGCGCAGGCGTGGGGCGACCTGATGCAGGTGGGGACCGTGGTCGTCATGGGGGTGGACGAGCACCGCGGGGCGAGCGACGGCGCGGGGCCGACCCCGCCCGCCGAGCCGGCGGGCCGCGGCCTGTCCGAGACCGAGTTCCGCTCGGCCGTCGGGGCCGTCGAGCACGCCGTCGACGCGCGGTACGAGTGGGATACGGGCGTGGCGGTCGGTCGCTTCCTCGAGGGCCTGCGCGAGGGGCGGATCCTGGGGCGCTCGTGCTCCGTGTGCGAGCGCGTGCTCGTGCCGCCGCGGATGTTCTGCGAGCGGTGCTTCCGTCCGACCGACGCGTGGGTGGAGGTCGAGACCACCGGGACGGTGCAGACGTACTCGATCTGTCACGTCGCGTGGGACATGCGGGCGCTCGACGAGCCCGAGCTGCCCGCGGTGGTCTCGATCGACGGGTCCGACGGCGGGTTCCTCCACGTGCTCGGCGACGTCGACCCCGCCGACGTCGCCGTGGGGATGCCCGTCGAGGCGGTCTGGAAGCACGTCGGCGAGCGCGAGGGCTCGATCCTGGACATCGCCTACTTCCGGCCGAGGAGGGACGCCTGATGCTCGAGAAGGTCTCGCGGCCAGCGTCGGTGCGGCGGTGGCCCGGCGCGATCCCGGTCGGCCACCGCTACACGCCCGGCCGTGCCGGCGAGGTCTTCTTCACGGCGCTCCGCGACGGGGGCGTGCTGCTCGGTTCGCGGTGCTCGCGCTGCGATGTTGTGTACGCGCCGGTCCGAGCCTTCTGCGAGCGGTGCTTCTCGGAGCTGGCGCCGGACACGGAGGTCGGCCCGGGCGGCGAGCTGACGTCCTTCACGATCGCGTTCGTCGACGTGGACGGCCGCCCGCTCGACGTGCCCATCACGTACGGGCTCGTCCGTCTGGACGGCGCCGACACGGTGCTCCTGCACGTCGTCCTCGACGTCGACGACGAGCCGCTCGAGATCGGCCAGCGCGTCGAGGCGGTCCTGCGACCCGAGGGCGACCGGACGGGCTCGATCCTCGACATCGAGGGCTTCCGGCCGGCGGGTCCCGGTTCCTGAGGTCGCCGACCGGGCCGCTCGTATGCTGGCGCGGTGAGCCAGGCGGTGTGCGAGCGATGCGGCGCGCCACTGCCCGATGGCGCCCGGTTCTGCCCGTCCTGCGGGTTCCCCGTCGGCGCGCCGCCCCCCGAGGAGCGCAAGGTCGTCACGGTCATCTTCGTCGACCTCGTGGGCTCGACGAAGCTCTCCTCGCGGATCGATCCCGAGCGCTACCGCGAGGTCCTCGCCGCCTACTACCGCGTCGTGAGCGAGGAGCTCGAGTCGCTCCGTGGCCGCGCGGTGAACCTGGCCGGCGACGCCGTCGTCGGCGTCTTCGGCATCCCGCAGGCGCACGACGACGACGCCCTGCGGGCCGTGCGCGCCGGGCTCGCGCTCGTCGACCGCATCGGGCGGGTGGGCGAGGCGCTCGCGCTGCCCTCGCCGCTCCGGGTCCGCGTCGGGATCAACACCGGCCCGGTCGCGATCGGCTCCGAGGCCTCGGAGCAGGGGCTGCTGTTCGGCGCGACCGTGAACCTCGCGGCGAGGATCCAGCAGGCGGCCCGCCCCGGCGGGGTGCTGGTCGCCGAGACGAGCTGGCTGCTGACCGTCGAGCACGTTGAGTACGGCGAGCCCCTGCGGATCGAGGCCCGAGGGTTCGACGACGTCCCGACCGCGTGGCCGGCGCTGCGGCTGGCGCCACGGACCTCGCGACGAACGATCCCGCTCGTGGACCGCCGGCGCGAGCTCCGGCTGCTGACCGACACCTTCGAGGGCGTGCGCGAGACGGCCCGCGGGCACCTGGTCACGCTGCTCGGCGAGCCCGGGATCGGCAAGAGCCGGGTGGCGCAGGAGTTCCTCGACCGACTGCCGGAGCCGACGACCGTGCTCGTCGGTCGCGCGAGCCCGTTCGGCGAGGACGTCACGTTCGCGCCGCTCGCGCAGATGCTCCTCGGCGTGATCGGCGAGGAAGCGGGCGCCACCGACGGACGCCTCCGCCAGGCTCTGGAGCGACTCGTCGAGGGGTGCTGCCCGCCGGAGGAGTCGGACACCGTCGCGGCGCGGCTCGGGATCGCGCTCGGCCTCGGCTCGAGGAGCCGGGACGAGGGCCGGTACCGGGTGAGCGAGCTGCGCTCGGGCCTGCTGTCGCTCGTCGCCGGCCTGGCGCGGAGCGGGCCGGTCGTGCTGGTGTTCGAGGACGCCCACCTGGCCGAGCCGTCGCTCCTGGACCTGATCGAGTCCTTCGTGCGCGCGGCCAAGGGCGTGCCGGTCCTCGTGCTGTGCGTGGGGCGATACGAGCTCCTGGACGAGCGGCCCGAGTGGGGCGGCGGGCTCGGGGACTCGCTGACCCTGTACCTCGAGCCGCTCGCGCTCGACGACGCGACCGAGCTGGCGCTGGAGGCGGGCGAGGGCCTGGAGGCCGACGCCGCTCGGAGCGTGGCCGAGCACGCCGGCGGGAACCCGTTCTTCATCGTCGAGACGACCGGGATGCTGATGCACGAGGGCGTCCGGCCGCCGGCCGGCGCCGGGCCGACGCCGGCGCCGCTCCTGCCCCCCACCGTGCAGGCGGTCATCGCGGCGCGGATCGATCACCTGCCCTTCGCCGCCCGGGAGCTGGTGCGCAAGGCCTCGGTCTTCCCTCGCGCCACGTTCCACGTCTCGGAGCTGGCCCTGATCGCCGAGCCGGACGAGCGGGTGCTTGCGCTCCTCGAGGACGAGGAGCTGCTGGCCCGCGACGAGAAGCGAGAGGGCGTGTGGCGGTTCCGGCACGGGCTGGTGCGGGACGTCGCGTACGAGAGCCTGCCGAAGCGCGAGCGCCAGCGGCTGCACCTGCGGGTCGCGACGAGCCTGTTCGAGGACGAACGGACGGCCGCGCGGTACCCCCGATCGATCGCGTTCCACCTGGAGCAGGCGGCGAGGGCGACGCTCGATCTCGATCCGCGTGACCGCACGCTGGCCGACCGGGCGGTCGAGGCGCTCGCGCACGCCGGGGACCTCGCCCTGTGGGCCTCGGAGGCGGGCCCCGCGGTCGACCTGTACGAGCGGGCGCTCGCGCTCTCGGGGGCGGAGCTGGACTGGGGGCTCTCGCAGGCGATCCTGCTCGCCAACCTCGGCGAGGCCCGATACTGGCTGGGCGAGTTCGAGGCCGCGGTCGCCCCGCTCTCGCGCGCGCTCGAGATCGGCGGGCTCGACGCGCGGGTCCGAGCGCACGCCGCACGGTTCCTCGGCGACATCGAGCTCTCGATCAACGGGGACCGGGAGCGGGCGGGCGAGCTGTTCGACCAGGCGCTCGCGGCCGCCCGGGAGATCGGCGACCCCTGGACGCTGGCGCGCACGCTGCTCGTCGCGGGGTGGGCGCCGTACTGGCGGGGCGACATCCAGACCGCCCGGAGCATGTTCGAGGAGGCGCTGGACGTCACGCGTGCGAACCCCGAGGGCGATACGTGGGCCGAGGCCCGTGCGTTCGCGATGCTCGCCGCGCTCGAGTCCGAGAACGGCGACGAGCAGGAGAGCCTGGCCCTGGCCGCCCAGGGCCTCGCGATCGCCGAGAGCGCGGGGGACCGCTTCTCGGTCGCGGTCGCGCACGAGAGCGTCGGCGGGGCGCTGCGACGGCTGCTCCGGCTCGACGAGGCCCGGCCCCACCTGGACGCGGCGGTCGAGGCCTTCCGCGAGTTGGGTGCGCGGTGGGAGCTCGCGAGCGCTCTTACCTCCCGCGGGATGGCCCATCGGTTCGCGGGGGACCCCCCGGCCGCGCTCGACGACCTGCGCGAGGCCTATCGCCTCTGCCGCGAGCTGAAGGAGCGCAGCATCGTCACGTGGACCGCCCGGGCGCTCGCACAGGCGCTGGTCGCGGCCGGCGACACCGCCGCCGCGCGCCAGGTGGTGGACGAGACCACGGCCGTCACCGCCGACGTCCCGGACGCCGTGGACCGGCTCCTCGACGCCGAGACCTCCATCCTGCTCGCCGAGGGCGAGGCGGACGCCGCCCTCGAGCGCGCCCTGGCGCTGCTCCACGAGGTCCGCGAGCGGAGCCACGACAAGGACGTGGCCGCGCAGGCCTGGTGGATCGGCCGGGTCTTCGGGCCCGACGCCGCGGGCGGGGCAGACGAGGTGCAGGCCGCCCGGGAGGTGCTCGAGTCGCTGCACGCCCGGATGCTCTTGCGCGAGCCGGACCTCGCGGCCCGCGGGGCGCCTGATCACCGCGCCCCCGGCCCGGACACCTGAGCCGCCGCGCCGGACGACGTCACCCGCTCGCGGGCCGGCGGCTAGGCTGGGGCGGTGGACTTCGAGCTCACGCCCGAACAGCGCGAGTTCCAGCGGGCGGTCCGCGACGTCGCGCGGGACGTCGTGGCCCCCGCCGTGGCCGGCGCCGACGAGCGCGAGGAGCTCCCCCTCGACGTCGTCCGCCGGCTGGGCGAGCTCGGGCTGTTCGGCCTGCCGTTCCCCGCCCGCTACGGCGGGCTCGACGGCGACCTGCTGACGTTCTGCGTGTGCCTGGAGGAGATCGCCCGGTACGACTCCTCGGTCGCGATCACGCTCGAGGCGGCCGTCGGGCTGGCCGCGAACGCGATCCACCGGTTCGGGACGGACGAGCAGAAGGAGCGGTGGCTGGCGCCGATGGCCCGGGGCGCTGCGCTCGGCGCGTTCGGGCTGACCGAGCCGTGGGGCGGCTCCGATGCCCGCGCGATCCGGACCACGGCTCGGCTCGAGGGGGACGAGTGGGTCCTCGACGGCACGAAGGCCTTCATCACGAACGCCGGCACCCCGCTCACGAGCGTGTGCGTCGTGGCCGCGCGTGACGAGGAGGCCGGCGACGTCTCGACGATCGTCGTGCCGGTCGACGCGCCAGGGTTCTCGGTCGGACCGCCGTACCGGAAGCTCGGCTGGCGGGCGAGCGACACCCGGGAGGTCGTCCTCCAGGGCTGCCGCGTGCCCGAGGACCACCTGCTCGGCGAGCGCGGCCGCGGCTACGCGCAGTTCCTCGAGGTGCTCGACGACGGCCGGGTCGCGATCGCCGCGATGGCCGTCGGGCTGGCGCGGGGGTGCCTGGAGGAGAGCGTCCGACAGGCGAGCGACCGTGAGGCGTTCGGGCGTCCGATCGGCGCGTTCGAGGCCGTGGCCTTCAAGCTGGCCGACATGCGGGTGGCGGTCGAGACCTCGCGTCTGGCGTACCAGCGCGCCGCGTGGCTGCGCGATCACGAGCGTCCGTTCAAGGCCGAGGCGGCGATCGCGAAACTGTCCGCCAGCGAGGCGGCAGTCGCCTGCGCCCGAGAGGCGGTCCAGATCCACGGTGGTTACGGCTACGTCGAGGAGTCCCCGGTCGCCCGGTTCTACCGCGACGCGAAGGCGCTCGAGATCGGCGAGGGCACGAGCGAGATCCAGCGCCTGGTCCTCGCCCGTGACCTGGGGCTTCCGCTCGCCTGAGCCGGTCCATCGGCCTCGAGGCGGCCGCCGCGCACGCCGGGGAGGTTGTTGCACGGGGGCCCTCGGGGGGTCACCCTTGACGGGCCGGCGGTTGACAGCGCAGGTGCCCGTTGGTAGGAAGGCTGCTCCCCATGGCCGAAAACTCCACAGGAGCCCGCACCGCCCGGCACCGCGCCGCGGCCGTTGCCGTTGCGTTCCTCCTGGTCACGGGGCTGGTCG
>DASTPT010000034.1:0-10842 GCA_035762085.1 Actinomycetota bacterium
TCCGGCGCAGGCGGTCTGGGACGCCCTCACCACGCCCGAGGTGATCGAGCGGTGGTTCTTCGGCGTCCACACCGTCACGGACTGGTCCGAGGGGAGCCCGATCGTGCACACCGGCACGTGGCAGGACCGGCCGTACGAGGACAGGGGGACGATCGTGCGGTTCCGGCCGCCCACGCTGCTCGTGCACACGCACTGGAGCCCGCTCTCGGGGCTCCCGGATCTGCCCGAGCACCATCAGGAGGTCCGCTGGGCGCTCGCCGAGTCCGACGACGGGACCGTCCTGACCGTGAGCGAGACGAACCTGCCCTCCGAGGAGGCGAAGGCCGCTTCGGACCGGACGTGGCCCGTCGTGCTCGAGAACCTCAGGCAGATACTCGAGGGCTCGTAACCAGCCGCCCGTCACGGCGGGGGCCGCGAGCGGCATATGGTGGATGGGAGACGCGGCATCCGTCCGCGCCCCGTCCGGAGCCCCGTGGTGAGGCGGTTCGTCATCGGTCTCGGCGCGTTCCTCCTGCTCCTCGCCTCCTGCACGAGCTCGTCGACATCGACGCCGACCCCGCGCGAACCGGCGGGTCCGACCCTCGAGGGGACCGAGGGGGAGCTGCTCACCGTCGACGTCGCCCGGGCCGAGATCGATGGCGCGGACCTCGACGCCCTGGTCGACGGGATGACGCGGTTCGGCGCCGAGCTCTTCGACGAGGTGGCGGAGCCGGGCGCGAACGTCGTCCTGTCGCCGACGAGCATCGCGATGGTCTTCGGGATGGCGCGAGCGGGCGCCGAGGGCACCACCGCGCAGGAGATCGACGGGGTCCTGCACTTCCCGGCCGATGACCGGACGACGCACATGTCGTTCAACGCGCTCGACCGTGCCCTCGCGGAGGCCGCGCCCGAGGAGCTCAGGAGCCCTGACCCCCAAGCGAAGCGTGCACCGGGGGAGGAGTCGCCACCCGCGCTCGAGATCGCGAACGGCGTCTTCCCGCAGGTCGGCTTCCCGATCCTCGAGCGGTTCCTGACGACGCTCGGCGAGCAGTACGGGGCCGGCGTCATCCCCGTGGAGTTCGGCACCCTCCGGGCGACGCGGATCATCGACGACTGGGTCACGGAGCGCACCCGAGGGCGGATCGACCGGCTCTTCGGCTCCCTCCCGCCCGAGACGAAGCTGGTCCTCGCGAACGCCGTCTACCTCAAGGCCGATTGGGCGGCGCCGTTCGCGAAGGACCCGACCGAGTCCCTGCCCTTCACGCTCGCGGACGGCACCGACATCGACGTGCCGACGATGCAGCAGCTCGGCACGATGCGCTACGCGGAGGGACCGGGTTGGCAGGCGGTCGAGCTGCCCTACGTGGGCGGGCGCCTGGCGATGTGGGTGGTCGTCCCAACGGACGGCCACGGGCCGGGCGACGTCCTCACGCCTGACGTGCTCGGCGCCGTCGGCGACGCGCTGCGCGAGGGCACGGTCGAGCTTCATCTGCCGCGGTGGGACTTCGATACCGACCTCCCTCTGATGCCGGTCCTGCGGGCGCTCGGGATGCAGGCGCCGTTCGACGGAGCTGCGGCGGACTTCTCTGGGATCAGCGAGACCCCCCTCTGGATCGGCGGCGCGATCCACCGCGCGACCATCACGGTCGATGAGTGGGGGACGGAGGCCGCCGCGGTCACCGGGCTCGGGTTCAGGGTGTCGGCGCCGCCACCGCCCGACGTGGTGATCCACGCCGATCACCCGTTCGCGTTCGTGATCCTCGACACGCGGGAACGCGTGCCGCTGTTCCTCGGACAGGTCGCCGATCCGTCTGCCTGAGCGCCGAGTCACCTCGGCGCCATTCAAGGTGCCCGGCTCGACAGCCGACGATGACCTCGTGGGATGGTTCCTGCTGCTCGTTCCGGTGGCCGCGGTCGCGGCCCTCTGGTGGCGTCGGCGCCGGCATGGCGCTCGGCAGCGCGAGCTCATGCACCTGTGCGAGCGCGCGGGGGTCGGCTTCACGCCCCTCGACCTCCGGGGGGACACCGCGTGGCTGCCCTTCCCGATGTTCGGCCTGGCCGTGTCCGGCACGGAGAACGTCGTCTGGGATGAGAGCGAGGGCGACGACGTCTACGCCTTCGACTACTGGTACGAGGACGACGCCGAGCAGCCCGCCACCTGGGCTCGGCGCCGCCTGACGTGCGCGGTGGTGCCGCTCCCGTCGTCGTGCCCGCGGCTGCGGGTGCTGCCTCGGAGCATGCTCACCGGCACGACGATGGCGCCGGTCGGATCCGAGGTCCGGCTGGAGCTCGGGGCGTTCGACCGCCGCTTCCGCGTCGAGTCCGCGGACCCCAGGTTCGCCGTCGCGTTCCTGGATCCGCGCATGATGCAGGCCGTGCTTTCGCTCCCGGACGACGTGATCGCCGACGTGAACGAGGACGTCCTGCTCCTGTGGGGTCCGCTGATGCCGGCGGGGCAGGTGCTCCTGCTGCTCGACACCGCATCGCGGCTCCGGCGGGCGGTCCCGCGCGTCGTGTCGAGCCTGTTCCCGCCACGCCCGCCCGAGGGAGCCTTCGAGGACCGGTGGCTCCAGGGGGGATGGAACGAGGCCCCGACCGGGACCGACGTGATGGCACGCGCGATGGCATCCTCGATCGGCGGCCTGGGCGCCGGCGCGTCCGGGCGACTCACCGGCCGCCGCTGACCGGTCGGGGCGGCCGGCCTTGCCCGTCGGCGCGGACGCTCGACGACACCGTCACCTGCCGCGGCAGATCCCCGAGACGATCATGCCCAGCCCCACACCGCCGACGATGTCGAGCGGGAGGTGCGCGCCGACGTACATGCGCCCGAAGCCCGTGGTCGCGACGATGCCTGCCAGGACCGCTCGGACCGGCCCCGGCACCTCGGGAGCGACGAGGCACGCGAGCGTGGTCGAGACGGCGGCGTGACCCGACAGCCAGCCGAGGTTCCCCTCGATCCCCTCTCGGATCCGAACACCCTCGAGGACGAGATCGGGCCGCTGGCGTCCCGCGAGGGGCTTCAGGCGGCGAGCGAGGAACCACGCCGCCGCGCCCCCGAGCGCCATCCGCTCCGCGAGATCCCGTCGACCGAGGGCGAGCGCCGCGCCCGCGGCGAGCGGCACCGTCACGAGGGTGCCCGCCTGCATGACCGCGCGTACCGGCATGCGGATCCGGTCGCTCGCGCCGTTCGCGGCCCGGAACACGTCCTCCTCCGCTCGGCTGACGCTCGTTCGCCGGGCGAGGCGGCGGCTGACCTCGGTCAGCGCCGCGCCGAGCACGATGAGTCCGACCTCGCGTCGCATGCGCTCCGTGCCCTCAGGGGATCGGCGCGGCATCTTCGCGTTCGGTGGATCGCGCCCGTGGGGAGCCATCGAGCATCCGGAGCAACGTCGTGGTGGTGTTCCAGTTCCGGATCGTCATGCTCTGGTAGATCGGCATCGACACGACGCGGCTGAGGTAGCTCTGCGCGGCCCGGCTCGTGAGTCTGGAGAAGTAGACGACCCCGCTCCCCGCCCACGCGCGATCCACGCCATCCCTCGTGTGAACGCTTCGCATCGCCTGTCTCGCCGTCAGCGGCGGCTTGAGGAAGACGACGTCGTACCGGTAGGCAGCCGGATCGGCTCCGAACCCCTCGGGGGCTCGCTCGACGATGTCCCTCATCTGGCGCTGGCTCCGGACGACGACGCTCGGCTCGTAGTCGAACGTCGCGGCCAGCATCGCCTCGATGCGCTCCGTGAGCGCGCTCTGGCCGCCGCCGCGGGCGTCGAACACCACGTTCCCGCTCTGGATGAAGGTGGCGACGCCCTCGAAGCCGTTCTGCTCGAAGCACCCCTTCAGGTCGGCCATCCTGATCGGGTTCTTGCCGCCGACGTTGATCCCGCGCAGCAGCGCCACGTACCTGGTCACGGGCGGTCCTCCCGCGACGGGCGAACCGGATCCATGGGGAAGCCGGGGTTGCCCAGGCTGGGGACGAACCGGTCGGTGATCGCCGGCGGCTTCGACACCTGCTGCAGAGGAGCCGCGGTGGCCACGGCATGACACCATAGCAACGCAACGGCAGGACACCTGCGATGAGTTCTGGCCGCGGGGGCGGTCGGAACTGGGACGGCCGAGGAGGGAGGTCGCGATGACGCACGGGTCGTCCGGTCGGCAGATACGGGTCCTGCTGAGCGGTCTCGGGATGGGCGAGTCACCGCGGTGGCACGACGGCCGCCTGTGGTTCTCGGACTGGGGAACGAACGATGTCGTGGCCGTCGATCTGGACGGGAGCCGCGAGGTCGTGGGGCGCGGTGGTGGTGGGAGCGGCTGGGCGGCGAACTGGCTCCCCGACGGACAGATGCTCATCACCGGGGAGGAGCTGATCCGCGTGGAGCGCGACGGCACACGCGTCCGACACGCCGACCTGAGCCATATCTCGTCGTACGGCTGGAGCGAGCTCACCGTCGACGGGCGCGGCACCGTCTACGTCGACACGATCAACTTCGACTTCGCGGACTTCAACGACGTCATCGCGAGCGGCACGGCGCCGGGGAAGATCGCGCTCGTCACCCCCGACGGTGACGCCCGGGAGGTCGCCGACGAGCTGGCGTTCCCGAACGGCATGGTCGTGACGCCGGACAACGCCACGCTGATCGTCGCCGAATCGTTCGCTCGTCGGCTCACCGCGTTCGACATCGCGGCCGACGGCGGTCTGTCGAACCGGCGCGTGTGGGCCGACGTAACCGGCGACGGGATCTGCCTGGACGCCGAGGGCGCCGTGTGGTGCAGCGACGTCGGACCGGACGATGCCAGCGTGTGTCTCCGCGTCCGTGAGGGAGGCGAGGTGCTGGATCGGATCGAGCTCGACCGTCCGTGCTACGCGTGCATGCTCGGCGGCGACGACGGACGGACGCTCTTCATGGTGGTGGCGAAGTGGTTCGGTCCGGACAGGATCGAGGAGCTGGTCCAGGCGAAGACGGGTCAGGTCCTGGCCGCTCGCGTCGACGTACCGCACGCCGGCTGGCCGTGAGAGCTCGCACGGATCGGGCTGGAGCCTGACCTCTCGGTCCGCATCATGCTTCGTGCTCGATCCGTGCTCCTTCGTTGAGTTCGCGCGCCCACGAGCGCACGAAGTCGATCGATCGGTAGTTGAGGATGCGATCACGGTCAATGCCGGCTCGGGCGGCGGTTGCCATGCCGAACGGGAGGAACTCCAGCTCGATCTCGTTGTGCGCGTCGCTCCCGATCGAGAACCACCGGACGCCCTCCTCGCGGGCGAGCGTCGCCAGCGACACGCTGAGGTCCTGGCGCCACACCGTGGCGTCCAGCTCGAGGGCCTTGCCCAGCCGTGCGGCCTCGGCGAACACGCGCCGCCAATCTGCGACGAGTCCCACACGTCTCCCATACATCCGCGCCTTCGGGTGCGCGAGCACGTGCAGACGTGGCTGCCGCAGGGCAGCGAGGTATCGGTCGGTCTCGTCGACGGTGGAGCGGAGCTTCGAGTGGAACGCGCCGAGCACCAGATCCAGGGTCGACAACGACCGGTCGTCCATGTCCATGGTGCCATCGGGGAAGACGTCGACTTCCATCGAGCGGAGGATCCGGAAGTCGTCCCCCGCATCCGCGAACGCCCCATCGAGGGCGTCGATCTCGTCGCGCTGGGTGGCGAGCTGGTCCGGCGTCATGCCGTGCGCGATCCGCAGCGCCTGCGAATGGTCGGTGACGGCTACGAACGACCGGCCCAGGACCTTGGCGGTCCCGATCATGTCCTCGAGTGACGCGGCGCCGTCGCTGTACGTCGTGTGCATCTGGAGGTCCGCACAGGGGAGCGACTCCCACGACGGGTCGGCGTCCAGCGTGGTTCGGACCTCCGCATACGTGAGGAATCCGCGTCGAGCCTCGTCGGCGTCGGGCACGGGCGGGGGATCCTCGAGCCAGGACTCGATCTGCGCCGCGATCCAGGGGCCGACACCGCGAAGTTCGGTCAACGGTCGGCCGGCGGCGGCCAGGTCGTAGACCTCCTCCGGCCAGAAGCGTGATGCCCGTGAGGCGCGTTCCAGCGCGCGCCTGCGGTGGTCGGTCGCCCCTCGACTGGCGTTCCAGAGCAGTTCGCCGACGTCGGCGTTGCTCACCATGTGCCAAGCCTCTCACCGATGGACGCGGGTGCGGGATGTCGCATCAACGTAAGGAGCTCGACCGGACGCTCGAAGATCCGCGCCCGGCGCCCCCCACTTCCCCCGGCGCCGTGCCCACGGATGTGGTCGTGGCGCCCTCCTGCACCGGATCGGCCGCTCCATCGCGCGCCGAGCACCGAGTGCCGATGCGCGGGCGCTCTTGACCGCCACGGGCCGGCCCGGGCACAGTCGCGGACGGGAGCCCGCCGCCCCCGGCGGGAGAGGAGGCCGTCATCACGCCGACCGAACCGGGACGTAACACCGAGATCGCGGTGCGCGCGTATCAGCTGCTCGATCGCGGCGACCTGGAAGCGCTCCGATCGATCTACGCCGAGGACGTCGAGATGATCACGCCCGACGAACACATCCACGGCATCGAGGCGGCACTCTCGCTCTTAGGGGGGATCCACACCGCCTTCCCTGACCTGCGGCACGAGCTCGTGACCGTGATCGAGGACGGCGACGCCATCGCGAGCGAGTGGCGCGTCACCGGCACACATGCGGGGCCCCTCGCCGGGCCGGACGGAGAGATCCCGCCGACCGGCAGACGGGTCGACATCATGTTGGCGGAGTTCGTGCGGATCGTGGACGGCCGGATCGCACGATCGGTCTCTTACTGGGACAACGCGGCGTTCGCCGCGCAACTCGGCCAGGACTGAGGGGCAGCAAGGTCGTTCCTAGGAGCGGCGCGACCGGTGAGTTCCGGTCGCCCTCTGGGCCGGAGGGTGTATCAGGGCGCCCATCAAGGCTCTGAGGCCCGGCGCATGCGCGGGGGTAGACGCGGCGGCGGCGCTGAGGCATCGTTGCCGGACGGCCAGGAGGTGAGCTGATGGAACAACCGCAGATCGCGATCGGAAGCCAGGGATTCGTCTGGCACGAGTTGATGTCGACCGACCCCGACGGTTCCGAGCGCTTCTACCGGGAGGTCGTCGGCATCGCCGTGGCGGCGCCGGGGGACGAGAGCTCGTATCGACTGTTGCTCGCGGGCGGCGTGCCGGTCGGTGGCGTGGCAGGGCCGCAGCCGGGTCAGGCCGGGTGGCCGTCCGGAGGCCCCGAGGCCCACTGGATCGCGTACCTCGCAAGCGACGATGTGGATCGAGCGGCTCGGATCGCGCGGGAGCTCGGCGGTCAGGTCTTGTTGGAGCCCGTTGACGTCCCCGGCCTCGGCCGCGCGGCGGTCCTGCGCGATCCACAGGGAGCGGCGTTCGGCATCTTCCAACGGCGCTCGTAACGTTCCGGGATCCCTGTCTCGGCGCGACCGGACGAGCAGACGAGGCGCTGGACGAGTGTCAAGCATCAGCCGGAGCCACCGTCAAGGATCAGCCGGAGCCGGTGTCAAGGATCACCCGGAACTCCGTCAAGGAGCAGGTGACGCCGTTCCGTCCAGCATCACCCGGAACACGACACCCTGCGAGTGCCCCCGGCAGGAATCGAACCTGCGACACACGGTTTAGGAAACCGTTGCTCTATCCACTGAGCTACGAGGGCGTCGTCACTTGATGGTAGGACAAGGCCCCGCGCTTCGCCTCGAGAATCAGTCGCGAAGGATCTCGGCCGGCAGGCGTTGGCCGCTCGACACGTCGCTCCAGCGCGTCGGGCCGGGACGATCCAGCAACCGTGGCACCGTCGCGACGGTGAAGTCCGTCGGGGCGATCGTCCGCAGCTCCTCGGGGAGGACGGGGAACGAGACCGTGGCTCCATCTCGAGCGCGGGGGGAGTAGGGAGCAACGATCGTCGCGCCGGTGCCGTTCCGGGACGGGTCGAGCATCACGCGACCCTTGCGGCCTGCCTTCCGGAACTCGGTGGTCACGAGGTCGGGTCGGCGGTCCGCGACGATCGTCGTGAGGTGGTCGGCGGCGAGCCGGAGCCCCTCGGGGGTCACGTGCCGCACCAGGGGGACGACGACGTGGAGCCCCTTGCCACCGGTCGTCTTCACGAGCGTGGTCAGCCCAAGGTCGTCGAGGACGTCCAGGACGAGGAACGCGACCTCGACCGCGGCGTCGAAGGCTCCGTCGGGCGGGTCGATGTCGACGACGAGCAGGTCGGGGCGCTCGAGCCGGTCGCGGCGGACCGGCGCAGGGTGGAACTCGAGCGCCGCCTGGTTCCCGAGCCACGCGAGCGTCGCGGGGTCGTTGCACACCGTGTAGGCCACGTCCCGCTTCGCGCTCGGCGCGGGGATCGTCACGGTCTTGATCCACGAGGGCGCGTACGAGGGCGTGTTCTTCTGGAAGTAGCGCTGGCCGTCCACCCCGTCGGGCGCTCGGATCACGGTGAGGGGCCGATCCCGGAGCCACGGGAGCATGCGATCGGCAACGGCGTCCAGGTAGTCCACGTACACGCGCTTCGTGATGCCGAGGGACGGCCACAGGAGCTTGTCCGGACGGGTGACCTCGACGCGGCGGCGGGCTGTCACGACTCGGCCCGCTCGCGGACGACCTGATCCGGTCGCTTGTCGTCTCGGAGACCGAGGTATCGCGGGTGTCGCAGCTTCCCGTCGGGGGTCCACTCGCCGAAACCGACCTGCGCGACGAGCTCCGGCCGCACCCAGTGGACGCCCTTCCTCGACAGGCCCTTCGCGTCGGCGACCGGGGGCGCGGGCTGCTCCAACGGTGCCAGGCGCCCGACGAGCCTCGCGAGCTCGCGCTCGCCGAAGCCGGTCCCGACCTTGCCGCCGAACCGCAGCTCGCCGTCCTCGTGGTAGCCGACGAGCAGCGCGCCGAGCCCAGTGCGCGACCCGCGCGGCTCGGTCCAGCCGAGCACCACGAACTCCTGCTCGTTCACGCACTTGAACTTCAGCCAGTCCTTCGAGCGCGCGTGCGTGTAGGTGGACGCGGCACGTTTGGCGATGAGGCCTTCCCAGCCGCGCTCGCACGCGGCGCCGAACGCCGCCTCGCCGTCCTCGTCGAGGTGCTCGGAGAAGCGGATCGGATCCTCGAAGGCGAGCGCCCGACGCAACACCGACTTCCGCGCCAGGAGCGGGAGCGCGGAGAGGTCGTAGCCGTCGAACCAGATCAGGTCGAAGAGGTAGAAGACGACGGGCACGGCGGCGACCAGCGCGGCGGTCGGTCTCGCGTTCTGCATCCGCTCCTGCAGACGTGCGAACGACGTCACGTCCCCTCGGAACGCGACGATCTCGCCGTCGGCGATCAGGGAGGGGGTCGTGTCGGCTCGGAGGGCCTCCACCAGGTCCGGGTAGTGCGAGGTGCGGTCCTTCTGGTTCCGGGTGATCAGTCGGACGGTGGAGCGGCGACGCCACAGGAGCGAGCGCTGCCCGTCGAGCTTCGGCTCGAAGACCCATGCCGGATCCGAGAAGGCCTGCTTGGCGAGCGTGGCGAGCATCAGCGGGGTGAAGTCCGGCATCGAGCGACGCCGGAGGAGGCGGCGTTCGCGGGCGTCGAGGTCATCGAGGATGGCGTGCATCGGTTGGCTCCGGAGTCCCGCATGGTAGACGAGCGTCGACCGGGGTGCGCCCGCGAGTAAGCCGCGATCGAGTCGGTGGAGCGGCTACGTGACCTCGATCTGCGCGCGATCGTCGCCGTGGCGCGCGCTGAGCCTCGCCGGACGTCCGCGGACCCAGACACGGTCGACCTCGATCGATCTCCAGCCGGCGGGGAGGGACGGTCGTCGTTCGCCCCAGTCCGCCGGCTCGCCCGGACCCAGGCGGACGCCGGTGAGGCCGTAGAGGAGCGCGGAGAGGAACCCACCGATGTTCGCGGCGAACGGCCCGGCGCGCTCCCGATCGGGGAACACGGTCGGGCTGTACTCGGACGTCGCCCGGAACGGGTCGAGGATGAACTCGCCGTAGCCGCGCTCGAAGAGCTCGAGCGACCGATCCCGATCCCCGACGCGTGCGGCGAAGACGCCGAGCAGCGCCGAGAGCATCGGTGCCCCGACATAGCCGTCGGCGAGCTCCAGCGCCCTGCGGTACGTCGCCTGCTCGACCTCGGGATCCTCGTGTCCGAACAGGAGGATCCCCGCGGCCGCCTCGGGCGTCTCGCCCTTCTCGTCCGTCGCTCGATGACCGTCGTAGTTCCGCATGATGCGGGTGCGCCGATCGAGCGGCAGCGCGATCCGGCGGGCGATGTCTCCCCAACGCCCGGGCGCGGGCGCCCCGATCCGCCCTGCGAGGGCGATCGCCTCGCGGAGCACCGCCGCGGCGCCCAGGTTGACGAAGGCGCTGTTGTTCTCGGCGCGCTCCTTCTCGGCCACGCCGGTGACGCCGTGGATCTCGAACCCGCGCCGCGTGGCCGTCACGCGGCTCTCGATCCACGTGGCGACCCCGTGCAGGACGGGCCATGCGCGTGTGCGCGCGAACTCCATGTCGCCGGTTGCGTGAACGTACTGGGCGAAGGCGAGGGCGACATCGAGCGAGACGTGGTGCTCTCGAGCCGTCGCGGCACCCTCGTCCGGCGCGGCCTCTTCACCGAGCCGGAGACTGCTCTCCCACGGGAACTGGGCGCCGCGGAACCCCGCCATCTCGGCGTTCCTGAGGGCGGCGGGGAGGCGATCGGCGCGGAAATCGAGCAACGTGCGCGCGGCGTGCGGGTCCGTCAGCAGGAGCGGTGGGACGGCGAACGCCTCGATGTCCCACATCACATGGCCCCGGTAGTAGTGGTAGTCGGGCCAGTACGAGAGCCCGAACATCGACGTGCTGGCCAGCGACGACGGATGGGCCGACGAGTGCAGGTAGAAGAAGGCCGCATCCGCGAGT
>DASTPT010000035.1:0-2484 GCA_035762085.1 Actinomycetota bacterium
AGCCGCCGCCGAGCAGGCGGCGCAGGTGGAACCCGACCTCGTGATCATGGACCTGTCGATGCCCGACATCTCGGGGATCGAGGCGATGAAGGAGATCCACCGGAACAAGCCGGACCTGCCGGTGGTGTTCCTGACCGCGCACGCCGACCCGGGCGTCGAGCGCGAGGCCCGGCAGGCGGGCGCCTCGGGGTTCCTCGCCAAGGGGACGGCCCTCGCCGACCTCGTCCTCGTGATCCACGAGGCGACCGAGGGCTCGGACGACGAGGAAGCCGAGACGGCCTGAGGGTTCAGCCGGCCTCGGGGCGCCGGTGGGGGAACAGGATCACGTCGCGGATGCTGGGCTGGTCCGCGAGGATCTTCAGCAGGCGGTCCACGCCGAGGCCCATCCCGCCCGCCGGCGGCACCCCGTGCTCGAGCGCCGTGAGGAAGTCCTCGTCCATCGGATGGGTCTCCTCTTCGCCGCGGGAGCGCGCGTCGGCCTGGATCTGGAAGCTCCTGCGCTGCTCGTCGGGGTCCGAGAGCTCGGAGTACGCGGGGATCAGCTCCATCCCCGCGATCACGAGGTCGCTGTGCTCGACCACACCGGGGCTGGTCCGATGCGGCCGAGCGAGCGGGGAGACCTCGCGGGGCAGGTCCATCACCCAGGTCGGCTGCCACAGGTGCTCCTCGACGAGCTTCTCGTACAGCTCGAGGACGAGCTTGCCCGGCCCCCAGGTGGGGTGGACCTCGATGCCGTGCCGTCCGGCGATGGTTCCCAGGTCCTCCCGATCGAGCGCGATCTCCTCGCCGGTGGCCTCCGAGACCAGCTCGAGCATCGTGACGCGCCGCCACTCGCTCTGCATGTCCAGCTCTCGGCCCTGGTACTCGAAACGGAGCGTCCCACGCACGGCCAGCGCGGCCTCGCAGATCAGCGCCTGCCCGATCTCCATCATCGAGAAGTAGTCGCCGTAGGCCTGGTAGAGCTCGAGCATCGTGAACTCGGGGTTGTGGTCACGGTCGATCCCCTCGTTGCGGAAGTTCCGCCCGATCTCGTACACGCGCTCCAGGCCGCCCACGAGCAGGCGTTTCAGGTAGAGCTCGAGCGCGATCCGAAGGTACAGGTCGATGTCGAGCGCGCCGTGGTGCGTGACGAACGGGCGCGCGATCGCCCCGCCGGCGGTCTGCTGCAGGACGGGCGTCTCGACCTCGACGAAGCCGCGCGCGTCGAGGAGGCCCCGGAACGCGCGCAGGATCTTCGCGCGGGCCTCGACCACCTCCCGGTAGCCGAGGTCGGTCGCGAGGTGCAAGTACCGCTGCCGCTGCTGCAGGTCGGCGTCCTTCAGGCCGTGCCACTTCTCGGGCAGCGGGCGGAGCGACTTCGAGAGCATCACGAGCTCGTCCGCTCGCACCGACAGCTCGCCCTTCTTCGTGGTCATGACCGGTCCGCGCGCCCCGACGATGTCCCCGAGATCGACGTCGTCGAGCAGGGCGAACGCGTCCGCGCCCATCGCTTCGGCCGAGCAGACGAGCTGCAGGTCGCCGGTGCGATCGCGAAGGCTGAGGAACACCAGCTTGCCGAACCGGCGGGCCAGCACGATCCGGCCGGCGACGGCCACGACGTCGTCGGTGACGGTCTCGGGCGGCAGGTCGGCGTGGCGCTCGCGCACCTCGGCGGCATGGGCGTCGGGGTCGAACCCCCAGGCGTAGGGCTCGATCCCCTTCGCTCGTAGCCGCTCGAGGCTCTCGCGACGAGCGTGCAGGACCTCGCGCTCCCGGCCGCGCGCCTCGCCGCCCGTCGCCGAGGCGGGATCGCGCGGCGTCTCAGACATGCTCGGACCCGACGTTGCGGTCGAACACCAGCCGCAAGCCCTCGAGCGTGAGCCACTCGTCGTGGTGGTCGACGGTCTCGCAGTACGGGACGAGCAGAGGGGCGAGACCCCCGGTGGCGACCACCTTCGTGTCCCCCCCGAGCTCCTTGCGGATCCGGCCCACGATGCCGTCGGCCTCGGCCGCGGTGCCGAAGATCAACGCCGACTGGATCGACTCGACCGTGTTCCGGCCGATCACGGTCTTCGGGGCGTTGAGCTCGACCTGCGGCAGCCGGGCGGTCGAGCTCGACAGGGCCGCGTTCGAGATCTGGACGCCCGGCGCGATCACGCCCCCGAGGAACTCGCCCCGCTCCGAGACGGCGTCGTACGTGGTCGCCGTCCCGAAGTCGATGACGATCACCGGCCCCCCGTACCGGTGATGGGCGGCCAGGGCGTTCACGATGCGGTCGGCGCCGACCTCACGCGGGTTGTCGGTCAGGATCGGGATGCCGGTGCGCGTCCCCGGCTCGACCACGACCGGCGGGAAGTTGAAGTAGCGGTGGGCCATCTCGCGCAGCGCGCTCGTCGCGCTCGGGACGACCGAGGCGATCACGACACCGGTGATCTGGCTGGTGAACGAGAGCCCGGCCTCCTGGAGCAGCGCGCCGAACACGACGGCCATCTCGTCGGCGGTCCG
>DASTPT010000036.1:0-3312 GCA_035762085.1 Actinomycetota bacterium
GTGCCGGTCGGCCACGGCCGGCCTCAGGAAGCCGTCGACGTCGAGCTCCTCGCGCTCGGCGGGCTCGGGGGCGGCGGCGGCCGGACCCGCGTAGGCCACGAGACCGCGCTCGACCACGACGGCGACGTCGCGGACGAGGGAGCCGGTCCCGAGCCACGCGAGCGGCGCCCGCACGACGAGCGCCGAGCTCACGCTCCCACCCCGGCCTCGTGCATCGCCTTCAGCTCCTTGCGGAGGTCCTGGACCTCGTCGCGGAGCCGGGCCGCGTACTCGAACCGCAGGTCCTTCGCGGCCTCGTGCATCTCCTCCTCGAGGCTGCGGATCAGCCGCTCGAGTTCCTCGGTGGGCATCTCGGGGTGCTCGCGCTTGCGGCGCCGACGGTCCGGCTTCGGCGCGCCACCCGTGTCCACGGCCATCGTGAGCAGGATGTCCGAGACCTTCTTGCGGATCGACTGCGGGTCGATCCCGTGCTCCCGGTTGTACGCCATCTGGATCTTGCGCCGTCGCTGGGTCTCGGAGATCGCCGCCTTCATCGAGTCGGTCACGTCGTCCGCGTACATCAGCACGGTGCCGTCGACGTTGCGCGCAGCCCGCCCGATCGTCTGGATCAGCGAGGTCTCCGAGCGCAGGAACCCCTCCTTGTCGGCGTCGAGGATCGCCACGAGCGAGACCTCGGGGAGGTCCAGGCCCTCGCGGAGCAGGTTGATGCCGACGAGCACGTCGAACTCGCCCAGGCGCAGGTCGCGGACGATCTCGATCCGCTGGATCGTGTCGACCTCCGAGTGCAGGTACCGGACCCGCACGCCCATCTCGAGCAGGTAGTCGGTGAGGTCCTCGGCCATCTTCTTCGTGAGGGTGGTGACGAGGACGCGCTGGTCGGCCTCGGCGCGCTGACGGATCTCCTCGATCAGGTCGTCGACCTGGCCCTTCGTCGGGCGGATCTGGACCTCGGGGTCGATGAGGCCGGTCGGCCGCACGATCTGCTCGGCCACGCGCTTGCTCACCCGGAACTCGTACGGGCTGGGCGTGGCCGACATGAACACGATCTGGTCCACCTTCTGGATGAACTCCTCGAACCGGAGCGGCCGGTTGTCCAGCGCGGACGGCAGGCGGAACCCGAACTCGACCAGCGTCTCCTTCCGCGTCTTGTCGCCCTCGTACATCCCGTGGATCTGGGGGACCGTGACGTGCGACTCGTCGAGCACGCACAGCCAGTCGTCGGGGAAATAGTCGAGGAGTGTGTAGGGCGCCTCGCCCGGCGACCGCCCGTCGATGTGCGCCGAGTAGTTCTCGATGCCGGAGCAGAACCCGACCTCGCGGAGCATCTCGAGATCGTAGGTGGTGCGCATCCGCAGGCGCTCGGCCTCGAGCAGCTTGCCCCGGTCCTCGAGCCACGCCAGGCGCTCCTGCAGCTCGCGCTCGATGCCGACGATCGCGCGCTTCATGCGCTCCTCGGAGGCGACGTAGTGGGTGGCCGGGTACACCGTGATCTCGGGCAGCTCGCCGAGGAGCTCGCCGGTGATGGGGTCGAACCGCGTGATGCGCTCGATCGTGTCGCCCCACCACTCGATCCGGACCCCGGTCTCCTCGTACGCCGGGAAGACCTCCATGACGTCGCCCTGGACGCGGAACTTGCCGCGCGTGAAGCTCACCTGGTTCCGGTCGTACTGGATGTCGACGAGGCGCTGCTTCGCCCACTCCATGTCCGTCGTCACGCCCTTGTGGACCCGGAGGATCTGGCCGAGGTACTCCTCGGGCGAGCCGAGGCCGTAGATCGCCGACACGCTGGCGACGATCAGCACGTCACGGCGCGTCAGCAGCGCCGCCGTCGCCGAGTGCCGCAGCCGCTCGATCTCGTCGTTGATCGAGGAGTCCTTCTCGATGTACGTGTCCGTCTGCGGGACGTACGCCTCGGGCTGGTAGTAGTCGTAGTAGGAGACGAAGTACTCGACCGCGTTCTCCGGGAAGAACTCGCGGAACTCGTTCGCGAGCTGCGCGGCGAGCGACTTGTTCGGCGCCATCACGAGCGTGGGCCTCTGCACCCGCTCGACGACCTGCGCGATCGTGAACGTCTTGCCGGTGCCCGTGGCGCCGAGGAGCGTCAGCCGGTCCTCTCCCGCCAGGACGCCCTGGACCAGCTCGTCGACCGCGGTCGGCTGGTCGCCGGAGGGATCGAACTCGGCGTGGACCTTGAAGGGAGGCATCGGACCGATTCTAGGGGCCCACGCCGACGTGCCGCGCCCGCGCCCGACGCCGGTCAGCGGCGGCCGTGGCGCTCGACGAACGTCGCCAGGCTCTTCAGGTGCGACCGGTCGTGGTCGAACGGCCGCGACCCGCTCAGGATCGCGCCGACGCGAGCCCCGAGCGGCTTCCGACCGCGCGAGGTGGTGGGCGCGCTCCAGCGCGCATCCGACATGCCGGCGATCGCGTCGAGGAGCTCCCGATGGGTGCGCTCGGCGTCCCGCCGAACCCTCGCGAGGGACCACGAGGCCTTCCGTTGCACCGCCTGGTCGTTGATCCGGCTCGTCGAGAGCGTGAACTGCAGCTCGTCGATCGGGGCCCGCTCGTCCCGCCCCCACGCCGCGAGCGCGTCGAGCGCGTACTCCTCCCACGACGCGAGATGCCCGATCAGGTCCTTCGGCGACCACGTCCCGCCGCCGAGGCCCGGCGTGGTCATCGCGCGCGGCGGGAGCCGGTCGAGGAGATCCTCGACCCGAGCCCGACCCTCCTCGAGGACCCGGATCGCCTCGCGGCGCGAGAGCGGCTCGGCCACGGGATTCACATCCTCCCGGCCTCGATGATGCTCTGGAGGAACCGCTGCGTGCGTTCCTCGCGCGGCGCCGTGAAGATCTGCTCGGGCGGGCCCTCCTCCAGGATCACCCCGGCGTCCAGGAAGCACACCCTGCTCGCGATGTCGCGCGCGAACCCCATCTCGTGCGTCGCGATGAGCATCGTCATCCCCCCGGCGGCGAGCTCCTTGATCACATTGAGGACCTCGGCGACGAGCTCCGGGTCGAGCGCGCTCGTCACCTCGACGAGGAGCATGATGTCAGGCTGCATCGCGAGCGCCCGCACGATCGCCACCCGCTGCTGCTGTCCCCCCGAGAGCCGGTCTGGGAACTCGTGCCGCTTGTCGGCCAGCCCGAACCGCTCGAGCAACTCGACGGCGCGGACCTCGGCCTCCTGCGCCGAGAGCTTCAGCGCCTTCCTCGGCGCGAGCGTGATGTTCCGCATCACCGTCATGTGGGGGAACAGGTTGAAGGACTGGAACACGATGCCGATCGAGCGCCGGATCCGGTTCACGTCCACGCC
>DASTPT010000037.1:0-22729 GCA_035762085.1 Actinomycetota bacterium
TACACGGGTATCACCTCGGTCGGCAAGGACGGTCGTCGGGGACGAGCCGTCCCTCGAACCAACGACGATAGGGGTCGCCCCGCACCCCTGGCACGCGTGCGGCGTCGTATGTCGGCTACGTCAAGCGTATGAGGCTCGTGAGCGCGGCGGATGACGGGCCCACCGAGGCGCTCGCCGTTCCGCACCGATCGAGTGAGCGCCGCGCCGGACCTGCGCGACACGCCGCAAGCTGTCCCCCGATCGGCGGATGACGTAGGCGACGTACGGCGGAGGCGGGATGGCGTCCGCGCTGACCCGCGCCTATGCTTCGGCGCCACCACTTGCCCCCCGAGCGCAGGAAGGCGACCGCCGGCGATGGCTCCGAGACCGCGAACCGCACCCGCCGGGCGGCGAGGAGTCCGATCCCTCGTCGTCCTGACCGTCCTCGCGAGCGCGCTCGTGCCGCTCGCGATGGCCGTGCCGGCGGCCTCGGCCGCGCCGCCGGTCGCCGCCCTCGTCCAGGCGATCGATCTGTCCGCCGTGTCGCCGCCGAGCCCCGATCCGTCCGGCATCACCTACCTGCCGGGCGACCAGCAGCTCCTCGTCAGCGACTCCGAGGTCGAGGAGATGTCGATCTACGACCAGGCGAACCTGTACGAGCTCACGGTCGACGGGACGCTCGGTCAGACCGGCGACACCACCGCGTTCTCGAACGAGCCGACCGGCCTCGCGTTCGACCCGTCGTCCGGGCACCTGTTCGTCTCCGACGACATGCAGTTCAGGGTCTTCGAGCTCGCCGCCGGCGACGACGGTCGGTTCGGCACGGCCGACGACGTCGTCGTGACGTCGTTCGGGACGAAGGCATTCGGCAACGACGACCCCGAGGACATCGCGTTCGACACGTCGACCGGCGATCTGTTCCTCGCGGACGGGCTCGGGACCGAGGTCTTCCGCGTCTCGCCGGGCACGAACGACCTGTTCGACGGCGTCCCGCCGGCCGGCGACGACGTCGTCACGCACTTCGACGTCGCCCGGTTCGGCGCGCAGGACTCCGAGGGGCTCGGCTACGCCCCCGGCCGCGACACCATCCTCGTCGTGGACCGGACCACCGACACGATCTACGAGATGTCGAAGGACGGGTTCCTCGTGAACGCGATCGACATCTCGGCGGCCGGCGCGAACGACCCGGCCGACGTCGTGCTCGCGCCCGGAAGCGCGGACCCCGGCCGGATGAACCTGTACGTCGTCGCGCGCGGCGAGGACAATGACGGCGACCCGTTCGAGAACGACGGGATGCTGTACGAGATGTCCGCCGACCTGCCGCCGATCGGGAACCTCGCGCCGATCGCGGATGCAGGGCCGAACCAGTCGGTGACGCTGCCGTCGCTGGCCACGGTCTCCGGGGGCGCGAGGGACGACGGGCTCCCCGGCGCGCTGACGACCTTGTGGACGCAGGTCTCCGGACCCGGCACGGCCTCGTTCACCGACCCGTCCTCACCGACGACGACCGTCAGCTTCTCGACCGCCGGGATCTACGTGTTGCGCCTCACCGCGGACGACGGTGAACTCCGGGACGAGGACGACGTCACCGTGGCCGTGGCCGAGCCCGGTTCGACGATCGTGCGGCGGCCGGTCGCCGTGGGCAAGGACGACGCCGAGGAGTCGAGCGCCGGGGCGATGGCCCTCGGCGGCAACGACCTGGAGCTCGTCGCCGACGGAGCGCGGGGCAACCAGACGGTCGGGATGCGGTTCGCGAACGTCACCGTCCCGAAGGATGCCGTCATCAGCACCGCCTACGTGCAGTTCGTGACGAAGCGGGCCACGTCCGTCGCGACGTCGCTCACGGTTCGGGCGCAGGCCGGCGACAACCCGCCGACGTTCGCGAAGACCACGGGGAACATCTCGTCGCGTCCCCTCACGCCGGAGAGCGTCCCGTGGAACCCCGTCCCGTGGACGATCGTCGGAGAGGCCGGCCCGAACCAGCGGACGTCGGACATCTCACCCGTCGTCCAGGCCGTCGTGAACCGCTCGGACTGGTACTCCGGGAACGCGATCGTGCTGGTCATCACGGGGTCGGGAAAGCGGAACGCGCGGTCGTTCGAAGGGGGCGGAGCGCCGATCCTGCACATCGAGTACGGCGGATCCCCCTCGAACCTGGCGCCGGCCGCGAACGCCGGCCCGGACCAGCAGGCGACGCTGCCCGACGACGCCACGCTCGCGGGATCCACCGGCGACGACGGCGTGCCGGACCCGCCGGGCGCCGTCACCGCCACGTGGTCGCAGGTGTCCGGGCCGCAGACCGTCACGTTCGCCGACCCGAGCTCCCTCACGACCATGGTCGGGTTCTACGAGGCGGGCACGTACGTGCTGCGGCTCACGGCCGATGACGGAGCGCTCCAGACGACCGACGACGTCACGATCGTGGTGAGCCCCGTGCCGGGCACGAACGGACCGCCGCAGGTGGACGCCGGGCCGGACCAGACGATCGTCCTGCCGAGCGTCGCCACGATGGCGGGCTCGGCGAGCGACGACGGCCTGCCGAGCGGCACGCTCACGACCTCGTGGCTGCAGCTCTCGGGCCCGGGCACGGCGACCTTCACCGATCCCGCGTCAACGACGTCGACCGTGAGCTTCTCGGACGCGGGTGACTACGTGCTGGAGCTCACCGCGGACGACGGCGCGCTGCAGAGCGCCGACCAGCTCACCGTCACGGTCAGCCCGGCGCCGAGCAACCTCGTCGGCAACCCGGGGTTCGAGACCGACACGAGCGGCTGGAACGTCGCGGGCTCCGACGCTGGCGTCAGCCTCGCCCGGATCGCGGGCGGACACTCGGGCGACTGGGCGGGCGTGCTGCTGAACGGCGGCGCTGCGGGCGCGATGTGCAAGCTCAACGACCAGCCGAACTGGGTGACCGTCACGGGCGCCGGCACCTACCAGGCGAGCATGTGGGTCCGGGCCGACGCGCCCGGGACGACCCTCATGCTGCGGATCCGCGAGTACGACGGCGGCACCCTCGTCGGCAAGCAGACCGCGTCGATCGGGCTGTCGACGACGTGGCAGCAGGTGTCGGTGGCCCACCCCGTCCAGTCGCCGGGCACCTCGACGCTGGACGTGCAGGCCTGGGTGCCGAACGCGCCCGTCGGCACGTGCTTCGCCGTGGACGACGTCGTGATCGCGCCTGCGTAGGGACCCGTTCAGGAGGGTGCGGGCGCGACGGTCGCCCGCGGGCCGAGCCCGTCAGCCCGGGAGCGAGCGCGTCAGCCCGAGACCGTGTCGGCCGTCGGGATCCGGACGACCGGCTCGTCGGTGAGGCCGTCGCGGATCCCGCTCTCGTTCACGAGCGCCGCCGCCTCGAGCCGGGAGTGCACGCCCAGCTTCGCGAGGATGTTCTGGATGTGCGTCCGGGCGGTCTGCGGGCTGATCACGAGCGTCTCGGCGATCGCCTCCGTGCCGGAGCCGTCGACGAGCAGGTGCAGGACCTCACGCTCGCGCCGGGTCAGCCGGGAGACGCGGCGGAAGGCCTCGTCCTGCTCCTGGCGGCGGCGCATCAGGCCGCCGAGGAGGTCGCCCAGCATCCGCGAGGGCACGAGGGTCTCGCCGCGATGGACGGCTCGCGTGACGTTGAGGAGCTCGGACATCGGCGAGGCCTTCGTGACGAAGCCCCGGGCGCCGACCTCGAGGGCCTGCTCCAGGATGCGGTGATCCTCGTGACCGCTCACGATCACGATCTCGCAGCCGGGCACGCGCTGTCGGATCAGCCAGGCGGTCTGGATCCCGTCGCTCTTGGGGAGCAGTGCGTCGAGCAGCGCCACCCTGGGCGAGGTCCGCTCGGCCTCGGCGACGGCCTGGAAGCCGTCCCTGGCCTCCGCGACGACCTCCAGGTCGTCCTCGCCCTCGAGCGCGAGGCGGACCGCCTCACGGAACAACGCCTGCTCGTCGGCGAGCAGGATCCGTACGCGTTCGTTGTCGGACATACCCATGTCCCGCAGTCGAAGTGCGCCGAGGCTACGTCAGCCCACGAAGCCCTGCACCCGACCGACGACGTATCGCCACTACGACGATTGCACGATGGGTCAAGAACGTGCGGCATCTACGCTGATGCGATGCCGATGAGCCGCCCTGCTCCCACCCGGGCGGCGACGTGGTCCGCGGAGCACCCACCGAGGCGACACGGATGACGGCGCTGTCCCGACCGATCGACGACCTCCCTGCCGAGGGCTCGATCGAGCTGCGCGACCTCGGCGAGGCGATCGTCCGGCGCAAGCGTCTGGTCCTGATCGTCGTGGTCGCCGTCACGTTCCTCGCGGCACTGTACTCGTACACCCGGACGCCTTCGTACACCGCGATGGCGAAGGTGCTCGTCCGGCCGACGCTCACGAACCCACTCGAGCCCGTCCGGATCGACGAGATCAGCCTGCAGACGGAGATGCAGATCGCGACATCGAGCAACGTGGCCGAGCTGGCCGGACAGAAGATGGGCACCGACGACAGCACGACCACCCTGCTGAAGCACGTGAGGGTCACGGCGCCGGCAGAGACGACGATCCTCGAGTTCACGTATGCGGACCCGGACCCACGGACAGCGCAACGCGGCGCCCAGGCGTTCGCCGACGCGTACCTCGAGTTCAAGGAGACCGAGGCGATCGACTCGATCGGTGCCAGGACCACGACCCTCGAGGAACACATCAACCAGCTCGACCAGGACATCGCCGACCTCGACGGACAGATCGCGGCGACCGTCGAGGGCTCGCCGGAGTGGATCGACCTCCGGGATGAGCGCGGGCGGAAGGATCAGGCCAGGATCGCGTACGAGAACCAGCTCGCGACGATCGAGACCCTCGGCACGGACGCGGGACGGGTGATCGACGATGCGCAGCTTCCGACCTCGCCGAGCCATCCGGACCACCGGCTGGACCTGATCCTCGGCGTGCTGCTCGGCCTCGTGATCGGCGTCGGCGTCGCGCTCGTGAGCGAGCGGTTCCGCGACCGCATCCAGAGCCAGGCGTCCCTGGAGCAGATCCTGGAGGCGCCGGTCCTCGGCGTGATCCCGCGGTTCACGAGCGCGTCGAAGCGAGGGTCCAGACCGGTCACGCTAGAGGCCCCAAAGAGCGTTGCGGCCGAGGCGTTCCGGACCCTGCGGACCAACCTCCTGGCGGTCAGCGCCCGGCCTCCGGTAAAGACGCTCCTCGTGACGAGCGCGTGGATGGGCGAGGGCAAGAGCACCGTCGCCGCGAACCTGGCGACCGCGATCGCGCAGCTCGACCGAGACGTCGTCCTGATCTCGGCGGACCTGCGGTTCCCGCGGGTGCACACGTCCTTCGGCCTGGGCAACGACCGGGGGCTCGGCCAGGTCCTGATGGGCGAGCTGGCGCTGGACGACGCGATCCTCGAATCGCCCGTCCCCCAGCTCCGGGTCCTGCCGAGCGGCCCGGTCGCGGGGGTCGCCGAGCCCGTCGAGCTGATCCAGTCCGACAAGATGCTCGACGTGATCGCCCGGTGCGCCGAGGCCGACTTCGTCATCATCGACGGCTCGCCGATCCTGACGGTGGCCGACAGCCTGGTCCTGTCGACGATGGTGGACGCCGTCCTGTTCGTCGCCGACGCCCAGACCGGCCGGCGCGGCGCGATCGCGCAGGCGCGCTACATGCTGCGCCAGGTGGACGCGCGCGTCGTCGGCGGAGTCATGAACGGCGGCTGGCGGACCGCCCGTGGCGGGTACGGCGCGTACGACTATCGCCGGGGGCTCCTCTATCGGCTCCTCGTGGCCGATCGCCGCAGCACCGAGGAAGAAGACGTCACCACGACGGATCTCCGCTAGCCCGCGCGCACCGAGCGCGGTTCGGGGCTCAGAGCCGGTGCGACTTCTCGCGCGAGCAGTTGCGGCACAGCAGCTGCAGGTTGCTCGCGGCGTCCCCGCCGCCCAGGTAGACGGGGATGACGTGGTCGATGACCAGGTTCGCGTAGCTGCCGCAGTTCGTGCACCGGCCGCCGTCGCGCTCCCACGTGAACTGGACCGCCTCCAGGTCCAGTGAGTGGGCCCCGCCGAGCCCCTCGGCCTCGTCCTCGACCTCCTCGGGCGCGTCCTTCAGCACGGCGAGGTCGTCCAGGCTGAGCGCTGGGTCGGCCACGACCCACTCCCCCTGGTACAGCCAGATCGCCTCCCCGTCCTTCTCGAGGATGAACCGCGGCACGCGCCAGTGACCGGTCGCTCGGTGCGCCCACTCGTCCAGCGCCAGGTTCCCGAGGACCGACCGCTGCCGCGCGATCACCAGGTACTGGAAGGTCTCGTCGCCGCCCTTGTCGCCCGCCTCCCAGCGCAGGAGGCTGAGCGTCCCCACGGCCCCGCCGAGCCGCCGATGGGCCTCCCCCAGCGTCCGTCGGGCATCGGCCTCGACGCCGCGGCCCTCGCGGACGGCCTTCTTCGCGTCCTCGGCCGCGGACGTGGCCTCCTCGAGCCGGGCGCGCACCGTCTCCGCCTCCGCGCGGGCCTCCTCGAGCAACTCGGCGCTCCGCTCAGCCGATTTCCGCGCCCGCGAGAGCTTCCACACGTGCCGGCCCACCTTGACGCTTCGGCCCGCCGCCTCGACCCGGTCGGTCGCGGCCTCCGCGCCGGCCTCGGCCTCGGCGAGCGACGGCTGTGCCTCGGTGATCCGGCGCTCCGCCTCCGCGAGCTCGGCCTCCAGGTCCCGGACGAGCGCGTCGGCCCGCTGGGCCTCGACGTGGACCACGACGAGCCCCGCCTGCACCTCCTTCTCGCGCCCCTCGGCCGCCGACACCATCTCCGCGACCGAGCGCACCTCGGCCGCCGCCGTGAGGAGGTCGGCCTTGGCCTCGCGCGCCTCCTTCTCCGCCTGCTCGACGTCGGTCACGACCCGCACCTCGTGGGCGGGTCGACGCTCCACGAGCTCCGCCTCCTCCGCCTGGCGGACCAGGTCGGCGTACGCGAGGGCCGCCCGGGCGGCCTTGCGGCGCGCGTTCGTCACCGCGCGCTGCAGGCCGGCCTCGACCTTCGTCGCCTCGGCGGTCTTCAGCAGCGCGCGATCGAGCGTGGCCTGCTTCGCGGCCAGGTCCTCGATCGCCTCACGCTCGCGCCGGCGGGCCACCTCCACGGCCTCGGCCGCCTCCGGCAACGCCTCCCGGACCCGCCGCATCCGGCGGACCGAGCGCGCGACCCGGATCGAGCGACCGGCGGCCTCGACGCGCTTGCGGGCGGCCTCGGCCTCGGTCCCGGTGAGCTCGACCTCCTCGCGCGCCTCGTCGAGCTGTTGCTGGATCTCGGCCAGCCGCTGCTCGGCAGCCCGCGCAACCGTCGTCGCCTCGTCCAGGAGCTCCTGCGCCATGCTCAGCCGCTGCTCGCACAGGCTCGCCCAGGTCTCGAACCCGTGCCGCCGCTGGTTCGCGGCCTGCAGCTCGGACTCGGCCGTCTGCTGCTCCTTCTGGGCGAGCTCGGCCCTGGACTTCGCGTTCGCGATCCGGCGCTTCGTGGGAGGCCGGCGGGGCCCCTCCTGCCCCGTCGCGCCCCTCCCGTCCAGCTTGGTGAGGTCGACGACCGGGGACGCCCCGGTGACGTCGAGGAGCGGATCCGCCGACGTCTCCTGCTCGGCCCACTGGGCCATGAACTCCTCGTCGAGCAGCGGCGTGACGCGCTCGGGGAAGTCCATCGCCATGGGGTCCCACGGGAACAGGCACGCCCAGGCGTGCATCCCGTACAGCTGGATGGAGGCGTCCTTGCGCAGCAGCACCTGCGTCACCATGAGGCCGTCGCGTGCGTGGGACAACGCGCGGATGTGGCATGGCGGATACGTCGGATGGATGAGGCGGCGTCCGACGGCCGTATATGAACTACACCGGACCGGGTGGGGCGGGGGACGTCAGAACAAGGCGCTCGCGGACCGACGGTCCTGATTCGGCATTGGGACGATCCGGTGCCGCACCGCGAAGGTCGCCGCCTCCAGCCGCGAGCGAACCTGCAGCTTCGTCAGCACGTTCTGGACGTGCGTGCGGACCGTGTTCGGGCTGATCCCCAACGCGCGGGCGATCGCCTGCCCGCTGGCGCCCTCGACGAGGAGCTCGAGGACCTGTCGCTCGCGCGGCGTCAGCTGGTCCACGAGCAGCGCCACGGCCTCCTCGTCCGAGCTCTGCTTCCCGGCCACCCGCGGCGCGAGGGCCCGCGGGACGACCACCTCCCCGCCCAGCACCGCCTCGATCGCGGTGATGAACCGCGAGATCGAGGTGTCCTTGATGATGTACCCGTGGAACCCGACCCGCAGGGCGTCGCGGACGGCCCGCGGGTCGCCGAGCGCCGACAGCGCGATGACCTTCATCTCGGGGCGCTCGGCCAGGATGCGCTCGCCCAGGTCGATCCCGCTGCCGTCGGGCAGGCCGATGTCCACGAGCGCGACCTCCGGACGGAGCCGGTGGACGGCGTCGAGGCCCTCCTCGACGGTGTTCGCGATCCCGACCACCTCGACGCCGTTGGCGTCCAGCGTCAGCCGGATCGCCTCGGCGAACAGGCCGTGGTCGTCCACGATCAGCACCCGCGTCGCGGTCACATGGACCCCCGCGGGATCTCGAGCACGAACTCGGTCGCATGGTCCTCGAGGCGGAGCGTCAGCCGCCCGCCGTTCGCCTCGGCCACGCGCCGGGCGATGAACAGCCCGAGGCCCCTGCCGGAGCGCCCGCGCGTGTTCGCTCCGCGGACGTAGGGCCGGAAGATGGCGTCGGCGTCCTCGTCGTCGCCGGACACGGCACGCCCCGCGTTGCGGACGCTGATCGTCAGCACGTGGTCCTCGAGCGCGACCCCGACCTCGACGGCCGAGTTCGCGGGCGAGTACGCCAGGGCGTTGCGGATCAGGTTCGCGACGGCGGACCGGATCTGCGCGGGCTCGACCCGCGCGAGCACGCGACGGGGCGCGTCCAGGATGATGCGGTCCACGCCGAACTCCAGGCGGGCCTCGTCGATCGCCCGCCGAACGACCTCGGCCACGTCGCAGTCCGTCTCGGGGGGGAGCTCGGCGCCCACGCCGGCGCGCAGGACGTCGTCCACGAGGCTCGACATGTGGTCGATCTCGACGATGCAGCGGTCGAGCAGGGCGGCGTGCTCGAGGGCGGCGTCGTGGACGCGGAGGAACTCGAGGGACGCCCGCAGGGCCGACAGCGGCCCGCGCAGCTCGTGCGCCGTCCAGGAGATGGCCAGGTCCAGGTCGTCGTCGGCGTCGTCGCGCCGCTCCCGCGACTCGGGCTCGACCAGGCCGTGCAAGGTGATCGCGAGGGTCGCGGCGATCGTCTCGAGGACCTCCCACGCCTCGTCCAGCATGTGCGCCGGCGCGGCCACCTCGAGCAGACCCACCGCGTCCTTGCGGCACACGAGCGGCAGGAGCGCCACGCCGAGGTCGCCCTTGCGTTGGCGCGACGGCCGCCCGGAGCGGAAGGCCGCCCGCCGCTCGGCCGGCCTGGCGAGCTCGTCGTCGGTGCTCCGCCACGCCGGCTCCAGCCGCCGGGTCCCGCCACCCACCCACAGCGCCATCGGCGCGTCGGCCCCGAGGGTGGCCACGATGAAGTCCGCCGCGGCCGAGGCGGCGGCGCCGACGTCCTCGGCATCCGCCAACTCGCCGGAGAACGCCCTCAGCGCGCCGAGCTCTTCGAGGGCCGCGACCGAGAGGACGCTAGCCATCGATCACCACGCAGATACCCGCGACGACAACCATCTGGGGATGGTACCCAGTGGCGGCCGAATCGGTGCATGGGCCGTTCGGCCGTTCCGGAAACGGCGTAGGGGTGGGCGCCGATGGGTGGAAGATGCTACCGAAGACGTCGTAGCGCGGCATAGCGTCACCCTAGGACGCGTAGCGCGTTTAGTGCAAGCATCCGGGCACAACTCGAGCGTCAAATCCGTGGCTGCGGCCGTGAGCCGAGAACGCGGAGCGCGCTCCGGGGCCTGCGCCTCGAGCCGACGGAGCGCCACCCGCCGCAGGAGGAGTACGTCGTTCCAGCCACGACGACGGCGGTAGGCGAGATACGCCCAACCCGGGGATCCGTGATGCATCGGTCGCATGCAGCGCCGGAGCCGGTCGGCTAGGCTTGCCGAACTTCCCTTGTCGTTGTTCGACGACGCAGGCGAAAGGCTGTCAACTTGGGGGGCTTCGCGACGGAGGTCGGCATCGCGCTGCGCCGAGCACGCGGGGCGCGGGGCCTGACGTTGCGTGCCGTCTCCACGCTGAGCGACGGCAGGTACAAGCCCACGTCGATCGCGGGCTACGAGCGTGGGGAGCGCTCGATCTCGCTCGAGCGCTTCTGCGACCTCTGCCGTCTCTATGACGTGGATCCGTCCACCCTGCTGACCGAGATCCTCGAGACGGCGGGCAGCGCCCCCGAGCCCGGCCTCGACCTCGAGCGGCTCGAGGCGCTCGGCTCATCGGAGGCCGCGCTCGTCGCGGGGTTCGTGCGCGAGATCCGGACCCTCCGCCGAGGACGGCCGTCCGACGCGATCGTCCTGCGCGCGGGCGACGTCGAGGTCCTCGCCACCGCCGCCGGCAAGCGCCCGGAGGACCTGATCGAGATCCTCGGCCTGACGCGCGCGTCCGGGGACCCCACCGCCCCCGCGTCCGAGGACCGGGACGCCACCCGGACCTGAGCCGCGGCGTTCCGCTAGAGCCCGCGGAGGTAGGCCACCGTCTCGCCCAGGCCGTCCTCGAGATGGGTCCAGGGCTTCCAGGCAAGCACCTCCGCGGCGAACGCGTTGTCGAGCGAGCATCGGCGGAGCTCGCCCGGGGGCAGGGGCCCCTTCCCGGGCGGCGCCCCGAAGCCCACGATCTGCGCGAGCATCCGGTAGACCTCGTTCACCGAGGTCTCGATGCCGGTCCCGATGTTGACCAGCTTGCCGTTCGCCCGGTCGGCGGCGAGCGCGAACGCGTGCACCACGTCGTCGGCGAAGACGTAGTCGCGCGTCTGCTTCCCGTCCCCGTACACGCTGGGCGTCGTGCCGGCGAGCATGCTCGACGCGAAGATCGCGATCACGCCGGCCTCGCCGTGCGGGTCCTGCCGCGGGCCGTACACGTTGCCGAGCGCGAGCGCGGTGAACTCGATCCCCCGGTGGCGCTCGTAGAAGGTCAGGTAGTCGATCACGACCTTCTTGCTGATCCCGTACGGCGAGAGCGGGCGCGCGCTCGCGGCGGCCGACTCCTTGACCGGGAGCTTCCGTGGCTCGCCGTACAGGGTGCCGCCCGAGGCCGCGTAGACGACCTTGCGCACGCCGGTCTCGACCGCGCACTGCAGGATGTTCAGCGTCCCCATCAGGTTGACGCTGGCGTCGAAGACCGGATCGGTGAGCGAGGGCCGCACACCCGACTGCGCCGCAAGGTGCATCACGACCTCGGGCCGATGGCGCTCGAAGAGCTGGAGCAGGCCCTCGGCGCGGATGTCCATGCTGATGAACGTGAACTCCTTGGCGTAGCCGCGGGCCTCGGCGAGGTTCGCGATCCGGCCGGTCGTCAGGTCGTCGACGGCGATCACGCGGTGGCCCTCGGCCAGCAGACGGTCGCAGAGATGGCTGCCGATGAACCCGGCGCCCCCGGTGACGAAGAACGTCGTCACGACGCCAGCTCCAACCCCGGGTCCGCGCCGATCTCGAGCGGCGTGCGCTCGCCGCGCTCGAGCCGCGAGGCACCGGCGCACGCGATCATCGCCGCGTTGTCCGTGCACAGCGGCAACGACGGGAACAACACGCGGATCCCGGCCTCGGCCGCGTCCCGCTCGATCCGCTCGCGGAGCCGGCTGTTCGCCACCACGCCCCCGCCGAGCAGGACCGTGCCGACGCCCTTCTCGCGCGCGGCGCGGATCGTCTTGTCCACCTGCACGTCCACGATCGCCTCCTGGAACGACGCGGCCAGGTCGGCCAGGTCCACCGTCCGTCCCGCCTCGCGCTCCGCCCTCACGTACCGCAGCACCGAGGTCTTCAATCCGGACAGCGAGGAATCGTAGTCGCCGGACCCGATCATCGCTCGGGGGAACGCGATCGCGGTGGGGTTGCCCTGCCGCGCCAGGACGTCGAGCGCCGGGCCGCCGGGGAACCCGAGCCCCATGAACCGCGCGATCTTGTCGAAGGCCTCGCCGGCGGCGTCGTCCAGGGTCTGGCCGAGCACCTCGTACCGGTGCTCCTCGGGCATGTGCACCAGCATCGTGTGCCCGCCGGAGACCACGAGGCACACGTACGGTGGCTCTGGCGGTCCGTGCTCGAGGAAGTTCGCGTAGATGTGACCCTCGAGGTGGTTGACGCCGACGAACGGGACCCCGGTCGCGAACGCGACCGCCTTCGCGCCGGCCAGCCCGACGAGCAGCGCGCCGACCAGCCCGGGTCCCATCGTGACGGCGAGGCCCTCGATGTCGGCGAACCGGCAGCCCGCCCGCTCGAGCGCCTCGTCCAGGATCGGGTTGAGCGCCTCGACGTGGGCGCGGCTCGCGAGCTCGGGCACGACGCCGCCGAACCGGGCATGCAGATCGGTCTGGCTCGACACGACGTTCGACAGGACCGTGCGGTCCTCGACCACGGCGACCGCGGTCTCGTCGCAGGAGGTCTCGATCCCGAGGACCCTCACGCGCGACTCACGGTCGGATCCCGTCGGGCAGCCCGTTCACGAGCTCCCGGAGCCGGCGGCGGCGCTCGGGCTCGCGGATGCCGTCGAGCCACATGATGAGCGCGTCCTCGTTGACCTCCTGGTAGTAGTTCTTGCGCACCCCGACCGGCCGGAACCCGAACCGCCCGTACAGGCGCTGCGCCCCCCAGTTCGTGACCCGCACCTCGAGCGAGACGGCCTCGGCGCCCAGGTCGACCGCGTTCGTGACGAGCTCGTACAGGAGCCGCGAGCCGATCTTGCCGCGCTGGTGCATCGGGTCGACCGCGATGTTCGTGATGTGGGCCTCCTCGCCGTAGCAGATCAGCCCGCCGTACCCGACCACCTCGCGATCCATCCGGGCGACGAGGTAGCGGCGGTTCGAGCTCTCGGTCATCTCCGAGAGGAACAGGTTCGGGGACCACGGGCGCGGGTAGACCTGGCGCTCGATGGCCATGATGCCGCGCAGGTGGCGGCGGCGCATCCGGGTCACCTCAAGCCGAGGCGCCGCGACGTCGCTGGTCCCAGGCGATCTCCGCATCCGACTTCCTCAGGTAGAGCGGTACCACGTCGAACAGCCGATCGAACTCCTCGCGATGCATCCGCGGGATCGCCAGCTCGACCAGCGATCCCGCCTGCGGGTGCGCCGAGACGGCCGAGGCGAACTCGAGCCGTCCGCCCGTCCCCTCGAGCTCCCGCCGGTACAGGATGGCACCGTTCCCGGAAAGCAGCACGTCCTCGCCGCGAGCCTCCAGATCGGCGGCCAGGTGGTCCGGGGGCGCCACCAGGTAGTCGCCCTCCCGGACGACCCCTCCGTGCACCGCCCGGTAGAGGGCGTAGAACACCTCGCCTCGCCGCGCGTCGATCACCGCCGCGATCAGACGGTCGGTGTGCCGGACGCCGAACGCGAGCGCGTCGAGCGACGGGATCCCGACGATCGGCACGCCGAGCACCTGCGCGAGGCTCTTGCCGGCCTCGATCCCCACGCGCAGCCCGGTGAACAGGCCCGGGCCGAGCCCGACCGCCACGCCGCCCACCGACGAGAGCTCCAGGCCGGTCCAGCGCAGCAGGTGCTCGATCGCCGGGATCACGACGTCCTGCCGGGTCCTCCCGGTCAGGCTGGTCGACGCGAGGATCTCGGTCTCGGTCCCGAGCGCGATGGAGGTTTGCGAGGTCGAGGTCTCGATGCCCAGGACGATCACGCGGCGCTCCCCCAACGCTCGAGCGCCTGCTCCAGGCGCTCCCACCGCGTCGCCCACGACCGGCCTGCACCGGTGAGGATCAGGCGTCGGCGCTCGTCCTCGCCGGGCACGGCGAGCTCGACCGACAGGTGCTCGGCCGGCAGGAGGCCCTCGACGGCGTCGCCCCACTCGACGAACAGCACGGCGTCGTCGGTCATCTCCTCGAACCCCAGGTCGAGCACGTCCTGCACGCGGTCCAGACGGTAGACGTCGGCATGCTGGACGGTCAGGCGCCCGTGGTACTCCCGCACCAGCGTGAACGTCGGCGAGCCCACGGTCCCGGTGACGCCCAGCCCGCGCGCCACGCCCTGCACGAACGTCGTCTTGCCGGCGCCGAGCTCGCCGGTGAGCGCCACGGCGTCGCCCGCCTCCAGCAGCGGCGCCAGGGCGGCGCCGATCGCACGCGTGTCCTCGACGGTCGGGGCGCCGAGCTCGAGACGCATCAGAAGAGCCCGAGCTGCTCCTCGGCCGGCGCGGGGCGCTCGGCGAGGGCGCGCTTCATCTCCTGGAAGTCCGCGCGGAGCGCGGTCATCTGGCTGGAGGACTCCCCGCCGCCGTGCAGGATCGCCGCGGGGTGGAACGTCGGGATCACGGTGCGGCCCTGCCACGGGAACCGCTGCCCGCGCACCCGGCTGATCGAGACCTGCCTGCCCAGGATGTACCGCGTGGCCCAGTTGCCGAGGGTCACGACGACCGCGGGGTCGATCAGCTCGATCCGCTCGTCGAGCCACGGCCGACACGCCACGAGCTCGTCCTCGAGCGGGTCGCGGTTGCCCGGCGGGCGACACATCACGACGTTGTTGATATAGACGGCCGAGCGGGGGATCTCGACCTCGGCCAGCATGCGGTTCAGGAGCTGGCCGGCCGCCCCGACGAACGGCTCCCCCTGCCGGTCCTCGTGGTAGCCCGGCCCCTCGCCGATGAACATCAGGTCGGCGTTCGCGTCGCCGACCCCGTAGACCACCTGGGTGCGGCCCTGCGCGAGCCGGCACCGCGTGCACGTCGAGGCCTCGCGGGCGGCCTCCTCGAGCGTTCTCCTCATGATCCGTCCCCCGCCCCCGGGATCCCGGGGATGCCCTCGGCCGTCTGCGCACCGCGCCGGATCGCCTCCGCGACGACCCGCTCGGCGAGCTCCTCGACGCGCGCCTGCGGTGCCTCGACCTCGCCGGTCGCGAGCGTGAACACCGTGTCGCCGTCCCAGATGGTATGCGAGGGGCGGATCGCGCGCGCCAGTCCGTCGTGCGCCGCGAGCGCCAGCAGGTGGGCGCGCTCGCGGGACAGGCCGGCGTTCGTGGCGACGACGCCGATCGTGGTGTTGCCGGGCGGGGGCTCGGGGGGCGCGGCGTCGTCCCCCTCGTCGTCGCCGCCCCGCGCGCCGACGAGCACCGCGCCGTCGTCGTCGACGACCTCGCCGAGCGCGTTCACCGCGAACAGCGCGCCGACGATCAGCCCGTCCTCCTCGACCGAGGCCGTCCCGACCCCGCCCTTCATCGCGTGCGAGAGCCCCCGGATCTTGGCGACGGTCGCGCCGGCGCCGGCGCCGACGCTGCCCTCGGCCACGTCCTCCGACGCCGCATGGCACGCCGCGTACCCGGCGCTCGGGTTCGGCCGCACGCTCGGGTCGCCGACGCCCAGGTCGAACAGCACGGCCGCGGGGACGATCGGGACCTTCACGACGTCCATCTCGTAGCCAGTCCCCCGCTCCTCGAGCCATTTCATGACGCCGTCCGCCGCCGACAGCCCGAAGGCGCCGCCGCCCGTGAGCAGGACCGCGTTCACCTCCTCGACCAGCATGCCGGGCCGGAGCAGGTCGGTCTCGCGCGTGCCGGGGGCGCCGCCGCGCACCTCTCCCGAGCCGATCGTGCCGGGCGGACAGAGGACCACCGTGCAGCCGGTGAGCGCCGTCGCATCCGTCGCGTGGCCGACCCGGATGCCAGGGACCCGGGTGATCACGCCGTCCCCTTCCGGGTCCGCCGCATCCTGCGGGCTCCGAGGGTCTCGGCCGCGAACGCCTGGACCGCGCGGTTGAACTCCTCGTGCCGCTCCATCATCGGCACGTGCCCCGCGCCGGGCACCATCTCCAGCCGTCCGTCGGGGAGCTCGCCGGCCAGCTCGACCGCCTGGGCCGGCGGGGTGATGCGGTCGTGCTCGCCGACGATCACGAGGGCCGGCACGCGCACGTGGTGGACGGCGTGACGCACGTCCATGTCCATCAGCCCGGCGAGGCCGTCCGTCCAGACCGCCGACGGCGCCCGGGCCGCCAGGCGCACCACGTGGTCGACCAGGTGCGGCGAGGCGTCGGGGCCGAACTGGGTGATCCGGGCCGCGAGCCCGCCGATGTCGCCGGGCCGCGCCATCACGTGCTGGCGGATCCGGTTCAGCCGCACGGCCGCGTCGCGGACCGAGCCCAGGCGCGGCCGCAGCACGCTCGTGACCGAGCCCATCGCCCCGCGGAACAGGTTCGAGGCCGCGGCGCCCGTGAGGACCATCCCGGCCACCCGCGTGGCCAGCGCGTCCGGGCGCGACTGGGCCATCGCGAGCATCGTCATCGCGCCCATGCTGTGGCCGACGACGACCGCGCGCCCGTCGGGAACGGTCGCCTCGAGCACCGCCGCGAGGTCGTGGGCCATCGCGGCGATCGAGAGGTCGCCCTCCGCCGCGGGAGCGCTCCGGCCGTGCGAGCGGAAGTCGAACAGCACGCACCGGAAGCGCTCCGCGAGGGCGGTCCACTGGTAGTGCCAGGTCGTGAGGTCCAGGCTGAACCCGTGCGCGAACACGAGCGTCGGCGCCGCCGGGTCGCCGGCGGCGAGCACGGCGAGCTCCGTCCCGTCGTACGATCGCACGGGCCCGAGGTCCTCGGGCGGCAGCAGCCCGAGCGGCTCGTCGGCCTCGGGGTCGGCATGGTGGTGGCGGCGCACGATCGTGCGGCCCACGACGCCCCCCGCGACCGCGCCGGCGGCGAGCCCCGCGGTCACGAGCGCCGTCCGACGGCGGCTCATCCGCGGTACTCCCGCGGCACGCGCTCGGAGACCGCGGTGGCCAGCTCGTAGCCGATCGTGCCGATGCGCTCGGCGAGCTCCTCCGGGGTGATGCGCTCGTCGCCCTGCCGGCCGATCAGGACCACCTCGTCGCCCGGCGCGACCTCGTCGTCGCCGCAGTCGACGAGGAGCTGGTCCATCGTCACGATGCCCGCCACGCGGTGCCGGCGGCCGCGGATCAGGACCTCGGCGCGGTTCGAGAGCAGGCGCGGGTAGCCGTCCTCGTATCCGACCGGCACCGTGGCGATCCACGCCTCGCGCTCGAGCTCGTACCGGTGGCCGTACGACAGGCGCTCGCCGGCGGGCAGGCGCTTCGCGAGCGTGACCTCGGAGCGCAGGGTCATCGCCGGCGTCAGCCCCGCGCCGAGGCCGGGCCCGGCCGCAAGGCCGTAGATCGCGGCGCCGGGACGGACCAGGTCCAGGTGCGTCTGCGGGTACAGGATCGTGGCACCGCTGTTCGCCGCGTGGAGCAGCCGGGGCGCCGCGCCCTGGGCGCGGACGGTCTCGGCCGCCCGGAGCAGGCGCTCGAGCTGCCGCATCGTCGTGGCCTCGTCGGACTCGGAGCTGACGAAGTGCGTCCACAGGCCCTCGAGCTCGAGGCCGGCGTCGACGACGGCGCGGCAGTACGTCGGCGCCGCCTCGGGCGGCCACAGCCCGACGCGGTGCATCCCCGTGTCGAGCTTCACGTGCACGCGGGCCGTGCGTCCCGTCGAGCGCGCCGCCTCGGCCAGCGCCGCCAGCCCGTGGTCGGTGTAGAGCGTCGGGGTCAGATCGGCGGCGAGCGCCTCCTTCTCCGAACCGTACGGGAACTCGGAGAGCACCAGGATCCGGGCGTCGATGCCGGCCTCGCGGAGCGCCACGCCCTCCTCGACCAGCGCCACGCCGAGCCACGTCGCCCCGGCCTCGAGCGCCGCACGCGCCACCGGCACGTCGCCGTGCCCGTAGGCATCGGCCTTCACGACCGCCATGAGCTCGGCGTCGGCCGGCTTCAGCCGTCGAACGTTGTGGCGCACGGCCTCGAGGTCGACCTCGACGATCGTCGGTCGGTAGCGCGTCACGCCCCGTGAACCTCGCGGAGCGCGTCGGCCAGGCGGTCGAGGACATCGCCGGCGGTCGTTCCCTCGCCGGTGCGGGCGGCGGCGAGCGCGCCCGCCCGGCCGTGCACGAACGCGGCGACCGAGGCGGCGTCGGCGGCGGGAAGGCCTCGGGCGAGCAGACCCGCGATCGCGCCGGTGAGGACGTCGCCGGTGCCGCCGGTGGCCAGGTACGGGCCGCCGGTCGTGTTCACCCTGACCTCGCCGTCGGGCGCGCCGACGAGCGTGCGGGTCCCCTTGAGCAGGACCGTGGCGTCGGTCTCGGCCGCGAGCTTGCGGACGTGGCCCACGCGGTCGGCGGCGACGTCGCGCGCCGAGCCGCCCGACAGGCGCGCGAACTCGCCCGCGTGGGGCGTGAGCACCAGGTCGGACCGGCGCGTCGAGAGCTCGGACGCGCGCCCGGCGAAGGCGTTCAGGCCGTCGGCGTCCAGGACCGTCGGGATCGGCGACGTGGCGACCAGGTCGCGGATCCAGGCGGCGGTCTCGGGGTGGGTGGTCATGCCGGGGCCGAGCGCGAGGGCGTCGGCCCCGGAGAGCCGCTCGGCGAGGACGTCGGTCGCGGCGGGGGCGACCGTGCCGTCGGCGGTCTCGGGCAGCGCGAGGAACGTGGCCTCGCGGACGAGCGACTGGACGACGGGCAGGATGCCCTCGGGCACGGCGACCTGCACGAGGCCGGCGCCGACGCGTGAGGCCGCGGCGGCGGTCAGGCAGACGGCGCCGGTCATGAGCCGGGAGCCGCCGACGATGACGGCGACGCCGGTCTCCCGCTTGTGGGTCTCGATCGGGCGGATCGGCAGGAGCGCCGCGGCGTCGGCCTCCTCCATCAGCCACAGGTCGCTGCGGATCAGGTCCGCCGGGAAGCCGATGTCGACGACCTCGACCAGGCCGGCGCGCTCGGCGCCGGGGAGCAGGACGACGCCGCTCTTCACCGCGCCGAAGGTCACGGTCACGTCGGCCCAGACGGCGTCGCCGGCGACCTCGCCGGTCTCGCCGCTCACGCCCGATGGGATGTCGACCGCGACGACCGGGACGCCGCCCTCGTTGAGCCCCTCGATCGCGGCGGCGTGGTCGTCCTCGGGGACGCCTCGGAAGCCGGTGCCGAAGACAGCGTCGATCGCGACGTCGGCGCGGCCGAGCTCACGGTCGAGGGCCGAGCGCGAGAAGGGGCGGACGCGCACGTCGGTTGCGGCCAGGCGCGCGAGGTTCGTGGCGGCCGGCTCGCGGAGGTCCTCCCCGGGTTCGAGCATGAGGACGGCGACGCGGGCGCCCCACCGGGCCAGGTGCCGGGCGGCGACGAGGCCGTCGCCGCCGTTGTTGCCCTTGCCGCAGACGACGACAGCGCAGGTGCCGTAGCCGCCGCCGGCGACGGCCAGCGCCGAACGGGCGACCTCGCGCCCGGCGTTCTCCATGAGCGTGGCGACCTCGACCCCCCGCTCCCGCGAGGCGCGGTCGAGGGCCCCGGCCTCGGCCGGCGTGAGGATCGGCTTCACGGGCCCACCGCCACGGCGAACGCGACGGCGTTCGTGCGCTCGTGCGTGAACGTGACGAGCACGCGGGTGACGCCGAGCATGTCGGCGCGTCGCTTCGCGTTGCCCTCGAGCAGGATCGCCGGCTCCCCGGTGGGTGCGCGCGTGACGCTGATGTCCTGCCAGGACTTGCCCTGGTAGCCCCCGAGCGCCTTGATCACCGCCTCCCGGGCGGCGAACCGGCCCGCGTAGGACTCGGCAGGCCGCGCCTTGGAGTCGCAGTAGGCGATCTCCTCGGGCGTGAAGACCCGCTGGCGCATCGTCGGGTGGCGGGCCAGGGCGCGCTCCATCCGGGCGATCTCGCAGATGTCGACGCCAAGGCCGAGGATCTCCACGGCCCATAGGGTAGCCCCCGCGCGGGGTGGGGGCGGCGCAGCGCCGGGAGTCGCGCAGCGCCGGCCGTGGCGCGCCGGGAGGCCAGGCGACGGCGCCCGACGGGCGGCAACCCGTTGACGGCGGGAGCGGACCTCGCACATGAGCCACCCGTCAACGCCGCACCACGGCAACCCGTCGACGACCGTCGAGGGTCTCTCGGCGGTCCCGGGCTCAACCCCCTTGATACGGGACACGCAGGAGAACGTCGTCAAGGGGGTTGAGACGAGAGCGGCTGCGCGGACCCGACCACCTGTGAACGGTTGATGCTCGGCCTTCCGGGCCGGCCGCTGACGCAAAGGTCGGGACAGCGCTCAGTGGCCGGCGGCGTTGTGCCGATACGGTACTGCCGATGACACGACCCGAACGTCGAGCCCGCCACCCGTCCCACGACCGGCGGCGGGTCCGAGCGGGCTCGGCCGCCCGCGTGCTCGTCCCCGCCCTCGTCCTCGTCCTCGGCCTGCTCGCCACGCCGTCCGCGTCCGCCGCGGTCGCATGCTCGTTCGACGCCGGCACGGGTGTCGCGTCCATCACGTTCGCCGACGGTGACGACATCACGATCGTGCGGGCGGGCGACGACATCCTCGTGAACGGAGTGACGTGCTCGGGCGCCACGGTCACCACGACGGAGACGATCTGGATCCTCGAGTCGGGGCCGGGCGCCGAGGATCTCGCATCCCTCGCGATCGACATGTCCGGCGGGCCATTCGTACCCGGCAAGACCGATGAGGGCGACGGCTCCTCCGAGATCGAGTTCCTGACCGGCGACCAGGATCTCGATGCCGACCGGATGACGATGGGCAGCGTGACCATCGTCGGGACGCCCGGCAACGACACGATCTTGATCGGCATGACCGACGATGGCGGCTACAACCCGATCGACCTCAACGGAGACGAGGAGACCGTCGACTGGGACATACCCGGGTTCGGCCTCGACGGCGCCGAGCTGGACACACCGCTCGCCGTGGACGGCGGAGCTGGCGACGATGACCTCCGCGCAGGAGGCCAGGTGGCAGGGGTGGCGGGGTCGTCACTCGTGCTCCACGGAGGGGACGGGGACGACACGCTCGTCGGCGGCGCCGACTTCGACGATCAGATCGACGGCGGCGCTGGGACCGACACGATCGTCGCGGAGTACGAGTCGTCGATCGACCTGTCGGCGGGGACCGCGACGTCCGATCTCGGCGATACCGACTCCCTGACGGGCGTGGAGAACATCGTGGGTAGCGGCGGATCGGACCACCTCACAGGCGACGAGGGACCGAATCGGATCGAGGGCGGAACCGTCGCCTGCTGTCCGGGCAGCGACATCCTGGGGGACGTCATCTCCGGGGGCGGAGGCGACGACGAGCTCATCGGCAGCGAGTGGCTGGACACGGTGGATCTCTCGGGCGCGACGGTCGGCGTCGTCGTTGACGTTCCGGCCGGGACCGCGACCGGTGAGGGCAGCGACACGATCGACAGCTTCGAACGGATCGACGGCTCGGCCTACGACGACCGCGTGGCCATCGGTCCGGACATCTGGTGGGTGTACGCGGGCGATGGCACGGACACGCTCGACCTCTCGGGCGCTCCGGCCCGCGTGTTCTTCAACATGGCCCACGGCGGCCTGACGATCGGCGCGCAGCACGCGTGGGCCGAGGGATTCGAGAACGTGATCGGCTCCCCCTTCGCGGATGTCATCGCGGGCGATCCCGCACCGAACCGCATGATCGGCGGTCGTGGCGCCGATGAGCTCGAGGGCTGGGGCGGTCCCGACGTCCTCCTCGGGAGGCGCGGCGCGGACTTCCTCCATGGCACCGATGGCCGCGACGAGCTGTTCGGTGGCCGAGGCCGCGACTGGCTGGTCGGCGGCCCAGGCGTCGACATCTGCCTGGGCGGCCCCGGCGAAGACGACTTCGACCTGTGCGAGTCGTTGAGCTGACCCACGGGAGGTCACGAGGATCCCGGCCCCGGGGACACGCGGAGCGCCCGTCGGCTCTGCCGCCAGCGGAGCGTGGCCCCGGGGCCGGCCGCCACGGCACCCCCGGCGACCTCTACTCGACCGTGACCGACTTCGCGAGGTTCCTCGGCTGATCCACGTCGCACCCGCGCAGCTTCGCGATGTGGTACGCGAGCAGCTGCAGCGGCACCGACACGACGACGGGCGAGAACAGCTCCGGCGTCCGCGGCACCAGCAGCACGTGCTTCGCGAGCTCGCCGACGGCCGTGTCGCCCTCGGTGGCCACCGCGATCACGTCGGCGCCGCGGGCCCGGACCTCCTGGATGTTCGAGAGCATCTTCGGGTACACGTGGCACTCGGTCGCCACGGCCACCACGGGCACGCCGGGCTCGACCAGCGCGATCGGCCCGTGCTTCAGCTCCCCGGCCGGATACCCCTCGGCGTGGATGTACGAGATCTCCTTGAGCTTCAGCGCGCCCTCGAGGGCCGCCGGGTAGCCCGTGTGCCGCCCGATGAACAGCACGTCGCGCGCTTCCGCGTACTCGGCCGCGATCTCCGCGATCTGCGCGTCGAGCGCGAGCGCCTGCCGCACCTTCCCGGGCAGCCGACGCAGCTCGTCGACCTCCGTCGAGATCTCCTCGGGGAACATCGTCCCTCGCACCTGCGCCAGGTACAGGGCTGTCAAGTGCTGGGCGACCATCTGCGTCGCGAACGTCTTCGTCGCAGCCACGCCGATCTCGGGGCCGGCGTGCGTGTAGAGCACGCCGTCGGCCTCGCGCGCCAGCGACGAGCCCACCGTGTTCGTCACGGCGATCACGCGCGAGCCCTGGCGCTTCGCGTGGCGCGCCGCCTCGAGCGTGTCGATCGTCTCGCCGGACTGCGACACCGCCAGCGTGAGCGTGTCCGGCCCGAGCACCGGGTCCCGGTAC
>DASTPT010000038.1:0-7510 GCA_035762085.1 Actinomycetota bacterium
CGGCCCAGCGCGGGCCCCCGGCACGACCTCGCGCGGGGTCGTCGGTTCCGCGCCAGCCCTCGCCGGTGCTCCACGCGGCGTCGTCGGCTCCGCCCGGCGATAGAGGGAGACACCGCACTCGGGACAGGCGGTTCCGTCCCCCCCGCCGGTCCAGTCACACCGGAGGCAGACCCACTCGGCCACGGCAACAACCCCCACAACGTCCCCGGCCGGCGGATCCCAAGAGGTCAGGTTCAGGAGGTCGGCTCGAACGAGACGTCTTCGTCGTGCTATCCAACGATGATCGGACCGACGACCCCGAAGGGGCGGAACCGCGTTCGCAAAGGTTCGCCCTCCTGCATCTGGAGGCAGACGATCGCGTGCCGGCCCTGCCACATCGTCGTGGCGATGAACTCCGAGCTGTTGGCCGGGACGATGTCGCTGCCCAGGTACCTCACCTCTTCGTCGCTCGGGAACGTTCCCCGGTTCCCCGGCGCCTCGGCGAGCTGCCGATCTCGCTCGATCTTCCTCTCGAACGCCCGGATGGCGTATCCGTCCAACAGCTCCCACGTGTCGAACATCGCCCGCTGCTCGGTTGCGTTGAAGACCTCGAAGACCGCGACGCCAGGCTCGATCCGATCGGCCGTGATCTCCATCGAACACGTCGACCCGTCGAACGTCACGGTGCCGACCGGCGCTCCCCCCGGCCCGAAGGTCGCCGGACTCGATGGCTGACCGACGGGTACCTGCCCGGCGGAGCCGGCTCCCCACCGCACCGCCACGACGGCGATCACGCCGACGAGGACGGCGACCAGGCCGACGGCACCCGTCTTGCGCCTGATCGTTCGTTGCCGCTGCTGGCTGAGCTGTCGCTCGAGCGCGCCCGGGTCGGGCCGGACCTTCTGCGTGGCCATGCGGAAGACCTCCTGCACTTCAGGCATCCCGTGCTCCTGCGGTCGCTCGGAGGGCGCGACGGCCCTGTGTGGCCAGGGCCCTCACGGTGGACGCACGAACGCCGAGGATGTGCCCCGCCTGCTCGGACGGATAGCCGAGCAGGTCGACGAGCAGGAGGGCGGCCCGCTGTCGCGACGTGAGGCCGAGCAGGAGCGCGCGCACGTCGGCGCGCATCTCCGCCTCGGCGAACGCGTCCCGCTCCTCCTTCACGGGGATGACCTTGCGGATCGCCATCGCGGCCCGCCGGCGACGCATCAAGAAGCCGTTGAACGCGACGCGGAAGAGGTAGCCGGTGAGGTCCTCGATCTTGCCTCGGTCGTCCCACCGCTCCCACAGCCGCAGGAACGCGTCCTGCATCAGGTCTTCAGCGTCCTGCCGGTCCCCCGTGACGAAGTACAGGGCCTGGAAGAGGCGCTCGTGTTCCTCATCGAAGAACGTGTCGAAGCGGGCCCGTGCCTCGACGCGCTCGGATGGGAACCACACGACCTCGCCCTCTGCTCGCACGTTCCATGGATGCATGAGGGGCTCCCAGCGCTGATGCCTTCCTCCGAAGGCCGCCGTGAGGAGGGTCACACGCGTGGCCTGGGCTGCTCCGGCCAGGCTACGTCGACCCGGCAGATCGAGAAAGCGCCTGGATGGAGGTCGGTGCACGCCGCCATCGGAACCGGTCACGCACCGGTCACACGCACACGGCGCGGGGAACCCGCATGTGACAGCATCTGCCGATGGCGGATCTGACAGGTATCGACTCCGGGAGGGTCGAGCGGCTCGAGGCCGAGGAGACCGCGCGATTCGTCGCCGATCGTCCTCGGTCGATGGCCATGACCGATCAAGCCCGGGGCCTCATGCCTCGCGGCGTCCCGATGTCGTGGATGGACGACCTCTACGAGCACCCTCCCGTGTGGGTGAGTCACGGGGAGGGATCGTCGTTCACCGACATCGACGGCCATACGTACGTGGACATGTACATCGCGGACATGAGCGCCTTCTGCGGTCACGCGCCGCCGGCCGTCGTAGAAGCTGTGACCCGACGAATGGCCAAAGGGAACCAGTTCCTCCTGCCCGGCGAGGACGCAACCCCGCTCGCCCAGCACCTCGCGGAACGCTACGGGATGCCGAAATGGCAGTTCACGCTGTCGGCCACCCAGGCGAACACCGAGGTGATCCGGCTGGCGCGACAGGCGACGGACCGCGAGATCGTCCTGCTGTTCGACGGGAAGTACCACGGGCACGGGGAGGCGACGCTGGTCGCGCTCGACGACGGCGAGGTCGCGCCCGAGTACGGCGGGGTGCCCGGCTCGATCGTGGGGCAGGCGCGCGTCGTCGGCTTCAACGACGTCGGGTCGTTGGAGCGCGCGCTCTCGTCCCGCGACGTCGCGCTCGTCCTCGCCGAGCCCGCGATGACCAACGCCGGTTTCATCCTGCCGACCGAGGGGTTCCACGAGCACCTGCGGCGTCTCACGAGAGAGACGGGAACCCTGCTGGCCCTCGATGAGACGCACAGCCTCGTGTGCTCGTACGGAGGGCTCACGCGCGCGTGGGATCTCGAGCCCGACTTCCTGGTCCTCGGCAAGTCGATCGCGGCAGGTGTGCCGCTGGGCGCGTACGGCATGACGGAGACGACTGCCTCGGTCATCGCCCCGCCCGAAGATCACAACGTCGTCTCGGGAGCGGTGGTGGGGGAGGTCGCGACGGGGGGAACCCTGTTCGCCAACACGCTGTCGCTCGCGGCCGGGCTCGCGGCACTCACCCAGGTCCTGACCGAGGAGACCTTCGAGCGGACCGCGATGCTGGGTGCCCGCATGGCCCAGGGGCTCCGTGAGTCGATCGAGCGCTGGGGTGTGCCCTGGAGCGTGGTCCAGGAGGGAGGCCATGCCTTCTACTTCTTCGAGAAGGAACCTCCGCGAGACGGGGCCGCGTCCCGCGCGGCCGACGACCCGGATCTCCGAGCGCTGATCCGCGTGTTCATGGCGAATCGAGGCGTGTGGGAGTCCGGTTGGTGGCTCGGCCCGACGGTGTCGGCGGCGCACTCCGATGACGATGTCCGCCGCTACCTCGAGGTGTTCGATACGTTCCTCGCGTCCGTGATGCGACGGACGTGACCCCGATCACACCAAGGACTGCCCCAGCCTCGCTCGAGCGCTGATCGGCGTCGACGCTCCGGTCCCGGCAGGCGCGACGCCGCGCGGTATAGGTTGTGCCGCGGAGGGGACGCGGTGCTCGAGGTTCCTGAGGTTCGTTACGCACGGGTGGGGGGCACCCACGTCGCCTATCAGGTGGTGGGTGAGGGCTCGGTCGACCTGGTGGTCGCGCCCGGGTTCATCTCGCACCTCGACCTGCTGTGGACGATGCCCACCTTCGCCGCGTTCATCGAGCGGCTCACGTCCTTCACCCGGGTGATCCTCTTCGACAAGCGAGGCACGGGGCTCTCGGATCCGTCTCCGGACGCGGCCCGCTTCGACCAGCGGGTCGAGGACGTCGAGGCCGTGATGGACGCCGCCGCGTCGTCCCGGGCCGTCCTGTTCGGCATGTCGGAAGGGGGGCCGCTCGCCACGCTGTTCGCGGCCACGCACCCGGAACGGGTGTCGAAGCTCGTCCTGTACGGCACGTTCGCGGCCGGCTCGTCGCTGGACCCCGACCTGCTGCAGCGCTTCGAGCGGGCGGTCGAGGAGTGGGGCGCCGGTCTCACGGCCCAGGTCTTCATGTCGCCGGACTCCCAGCGGATGTTCGCCCGGAGCTACTTCGGGCTCTTCGAGCGGGCCTCGTGCAGCCCGGGGATGGCCCAGGCGCTCCTGGAGAGCATCAAGGCCGTGGACGTGCGGTCGGTGCTCCCGGTGCTGCACGTCCCCACCCTGGTGCTGCATCGGCGGGACGATCCGTTCGCCGCCCGCAGGTGGTCCGACGAGCTCGCGGAGCTCGCGCGGGAGGCCGAGCGGGTGGAGCTGGACGGCGACGACCACCTGCCGTGGCTCGGCGACTCCGCCGCCGTCGCCGAGGCGGTCGGCGCGTTCGCGACCGGGAGGACGCATCCGGACCGCGTCTCGGCCCGCATGGTCGCGAGCCTGCTGTTCACCGACATCGTCGACTCGACGCGCCGGGCCGTGGAGCTGGGGGACGAGGCATGGGCCCGCCTCCTCGCCGCGCACAACCAGGTCGTCCGGACGTCGATCGAGGCCCACCGGGGCCGCGAGATCAAGACGCTCGGCGACGGGTTCCTGAGCATGTTCTCGACGCCCGGCCGAGCGGTCCGCTGCGCGATGGACATCGTGGAGGCGGTGCGGCCGCTCGGCATCTCGATCCGGGCCGGCGTGCATACGGGCGAGATCGAGATCGTCGACATCAACGACATCGCCGGGATCACCGTCCATGTCGCTGCCCGGATCGGCGCCGAGGCGGAGGCGAACCAGGTGCTCGTCTCCGAGGCCGTTCGGGAGCTCGCCGTCGGGGAGTCGCTCTCCTTCCGCCCGCTCGGCGCGCGCACCCTCAAGGGCGTGCCCGGGTCCGTTCCCGTCTATGCGCTCGGCGAGGAGGAGGTCGAGATGATCGACCTCCTCGGGACGAGGCCGCAGCGTCTGTCGGACCGCCTGACGATCGGCGCCCTCCGCTCGGCCGCCGTGTTGCGCCGCTCCGTGAGCCGCGTGGCCGGAGCCGTTCCCTCCCGTTGACGTCCGACGGCACCGCGCCCCATGGACGAGTGGCACGCCGTGGACGGCGGCCCCGGATCCGTGTGCTTCCGCCGTCCCCGAGCGGAGACACCAGCTCGGTCATCGACTCACGCAGCGTCCGTCAGTTCCCTTTGGGCCCCGCATCGGGCTGACGCGGCGTGAACTCGTCGCACGTATCGTCCGCGTGGATCACTCCCCGGACGTAGCGGCAGCCGCCGATCGCCAGCCGCGGGAACATGAACTTGCACTCGGCGCAGCTGACGTCGGGTCTGGGGGCCCGTCGGTAGTTCGCGGCCGACTTCGAGAGGCCCTGGACCGTTGGCATGGTGGACGCTCCTCGCTCCCTTCGAGAAGGTCCCATCCTATGGCAGGTGGGACGAGGGCTCTCCGTTCCACTCTTCAGGGGTCGGGCGTTGGCTCTCTCGAAGACGGGTGTCGCTCGTCGGCGTCACGCGCGGTCTCGGTCCGTTCGAGGGATCCCCCCTCGAACCGGAGCTCGCGCCCCACGGCATCGGCGAGGAGCTCTGCCTGGATCTGGGCCTCGGCCGCCGCCCCCTCTGGGTTCGAGGTGCCGATCAGGTGCACCCGCACCCGGCTCCCGGAGATCCGAACGCGGACCTGCCGCACGTCCTCTTCGCCGCCGCGCCCGAGCGCGTGCGCGACCCGAAGGATGCCCGCGAGCACGCGGACGTGGGCCTGGAGCTCCGGCGACAGGCCGGCGTATGGGACGTACGCCGGTCGCGGTGGCCGGCCCTTCTGGAACCGGACGAGCGACGCGATGATGGCGACCTCCTCCGGCGAGAACCCGCGGAGCCCTGCGTGCTCCACGAGGTACGCCCCGTGCTTGTGGTTCCGGTCGGGCGAGACGCGGACGCCGACATCGTGGAGCAACGCCGCGTCCTCGAGCCACTCCCGCTCGCGCTCGCCGAGGCCGTGCAGCGCGCGGAGGTCGTCGAACAGGCTGAGGGCGAGCCGCGCGATCAGCTCGACGTGCGGGCGGTCCTCGGCCCAGATCCGGACGAGCCGTTCGACCGATCTGCGGCGGAGCGCCGCCGGCTCCGGACCGGGACCGTCCGCGAGGCCGAGCTCGTCGAGCACGATGCCCTCCCGCAGCCCCCATTCCGAGTGCGCGAGCGTCGCCGCGCCGAGGCTCGCCGCGGCCGTGGACAAGATGATGGCGCCCGCCGGAAGCAGGTTGGCACGCCGATCGTCGATCCCCGGGATCTTCAGCCTCTCCCGGAGCGACAACGCGGCGAGCTCGCGTGACAGCTCCCGGATCTCTCCGACGGCGAGCTGGTACCCGTTCAGCGAGTCCGGCGGCGTCGCCCACCTCCGCGCCGCGAGCACCCGCGCGAGTGCGCCGGCCGTCCCGCCGCTCGCGACGCAGCGCACCGGCGCTTCCCGACGCACGCGGTCGACGAGGTCCCCGAGAGCGTCGGTGACGGCGTCGCGGACGGCCTTCCGCTCGGACCGCTTCGGAGGATCGCTCCTGACGAGCTGCGCGGTGAGGCGGCCGGCTCCCACGGGGACGCTCTGGCCCCACCGCAGGACACCGTCGGCTACGGCGACCTCGAGGCTGCCTCCGCCGAGATCGAGGAACAGCGTCGCTCCCGGTCCGAGGGCCACGCTCGCCCGGATCCCGGCGAACATCAGGCGCGCCTCCTCCCGCCCGTCGATGAACCGAACCGGCACCCCAGCGGCCGGTTCGAGCAGAGCATCGAGCTCGTCACGGTTGGGAGCGTCCCGGAGGGCGCTCGTCCCGACGGCCACGAGACGGTCGACACCGGCACGCTCGGCCACGTTGCGGAACCGAAGGACGGTCTCGGCCGCGCGTGTGGCGAGCTGATCGGGGATCCCCCCTGGGCCGAGCGCCATCCCGAGGTTGAGCACCACGCGATCGCGGATCACCGGAGACAGCGAGCCGTCCTCGTCCGCATCGGCCACGAGGAGTTGGAACGTCGTACTGCCGAGATCCAAGACGGCCAGGCGCACGGCCGCCATCGTACGGTCGAGGACCCTCTTCGCGCTCCGGGGATGCGTGAGCGGCGCCCTAAGGCGAGTCCTCATCCAGATCGGGCCAACGGGCCTGGTCGAGTCCTCGGCCCACGGTGAGACTGTCGGATCCGGGGACGGGTGCGCCGATGGAGGTGACGATGATGGCAAGGGCCGTGGCAGCCTCTCGGAACGCCGGTGACACCTTACGCGGGGCGCTGATGGTCACGCCATCGGCCCTCGCCGCGCTGGAGCGTCAGGCCGACCGCGAGGAGATGACCCTCAACGAGCTCGTTGGCTCCTTGCTCGAGAAGGCCGCTTCGCGGTTCCTGATCGAGGAGTCCACGCTTTCGATCAGGCTTGGGGAGCCATACGACGACGATCTCCTGCTGGTCGAGAAGGGATTCGACCTCGGAGGCGGGGACGCGTAGCACCCGCCAGCGATGCACGCCCCCCGATCGGCGTACCCACGGACGTGGGATCGGCGTCGCTAGCTCGGGTCTGTCGGATCGTCCTCGCGTCGGCGGCGACCGATCCACAGGAGGCCGGTGCCGGTCGTGAGGAGCGTGAGCGTGAGCGCGGCCAACCCGATGGCGTTCGGCACGCCGGTGAAGGCGATCCCGCCCGGATCGGTCGGCTCCACCGTGGTGGGGTGAACCGTCGGCGGCCCCGTCGACGTCGCCGTCGCGGTCGGGGTCGAGGTCGGGGTGAAGGTCGTGGGACTCACCGTCGGGCTGGGGCTCGGTGAAGGGCTGTCGGTCGGGCTGGGGCTCTGGCTCGGCGACGGTGAGGGCGACGGCGATGGCTCGTCACAGCCGGTTCCGGTCACCGTGACCTGCACGGTGTTGCTGAAGATCGGGGCCTGGTAGCCCGTCTCGTTGGAGACGACCCACGAGTCGTTGTCGAACGCCACCCGGCAC
>DASTPT010000039.1:0-2612 GCA_035762085.1 Actinomycetota bacterium
GGTAGTACGCCTGGAGGGCGACCGTCGACGCGATCAGGACGGGGAGCGGGGAACGCCGGCGGAACACCGCGAGGACGCCGATCGACACGCCGAGCGCGTACGCCACCGCGTCGGGTGTGGCGGTCTCGGGTTCGCGCGCAAGCGCGATCGAGAGCACGATCGCGCCGGTCAGGAGGGCGGCGAGGCCGACGTCCATCGGCCGGATCCTCCGCGAAGCCGGCGGCGTCCTCCGCGACGCGTCCCTTTCCACGCGCCCAACCTATGGCAGGCCTCCCGCGTCGTCACGGCCCTGCCGTCTCGGTCGGTTCCGGTGGGGACGGCTATCCGGGTTCCACGCACCAGAGCCTCTCCAGCTCTGTGACGAAGATCCGGCTGTCGGAGTCGAGAGTTCCTTGACAGGACTCCGGGTTCTTGGCTAGTTTTACCAATTGGTTATTTAACAAAGGGGTTCAATGTCTACGCTGACGGAGGAACGGCTCGATCGGACGTTCGCCGCACTCGCCGACCCCACGCGGCGGGCGATCCTCGCGCGGCTCGCCGCGGGCGAGGCGTCCGTGACCGAGCTCGCTGCCCCGTTCGACATGAGCCTGCCCGCGGTCTCGAAGCATCTGAAGGTGCTCGAGCGGGCCGGGTTGATCGCTCGGGGTCGCGACCGTCAGTGGCGGCCCGCGCGACTGGAGGCCGGACCGCTGAAGGAGGTCGCGGACTGGACCGAGCGGTACCGCCGGTTCTGGGAGGAGCGGTACGACCGGCTGGGCGAGTACCTGGAGGAGCTCCAGGCCAAGGGAAGGGAGGACGACGATGGGTAGGAACGGTAGGCACGACCTCGTGGTCACCACGCCGACCGAGCGCGAGATCGTGATGTCGCGCGAGTTCGACGCCCCGCGCGAGCTCGTGTTCGAGGCGCACAGCTCGTGCGAGCACATGTCGCGCTGGTGGGGACCCAAGAAGTACGAGGTGGTCGAGTGCGAGATCGATTTCCGGCCGGGGGGTACCTGGCGGATCGTGCACCGCGGTCCCGACGGGGACCGGCTCACGTTCTTCGGGGAGTACATCGAGATCCTCCCGCCCGAGCGCATCGTGTGGACGTTCGGGTTCGAGGGCATGCCCGGCGAGCCGGGGCCCGAGACGTACGTGTTCGAGGAGCGCGACGGCAGGACGACGATCACGTCGTCCGCGGTGCTGGGATCGATGGAGGAGCGCGACGCCCTACTCGAGTCCGGGATGGTGGAGGGCGCGACCGAGACGTACGAGCGGCTCGAGGAGTACCTCCAGGTCCTCCGGGAGGGCGCCGCGACCTGACCCGGACCGGCTCACGCCTCAACGCGCTGTCGCCCGGCAGCGCGATGAGTATCGGGCAACCACCGGGTCTGAAGGTGGACGGGCGGTGGCCGCCGCCCCGGCCGCCGCCCCGGATGTGCGAGGAGGTTCGCGATGGGGATGGTCTCCAGCTGGCGGTCTCGCGACGGCTACGTCGCGGGGCCCAATCAGAGCGAGGAGAACCAGCTCGGCGGGGGCGCGAGCACGGTGCAGCAGTACCTCGCGGCCGGCCTGGTCGACGGGTTCGACCTGCACGTCGTCCCGGTCGTGCTCGGCGCCGGCGAGCGGCTGCTCGAGAGCGTGGGCGACCTCCGGCTCGAGCAGGTCCGCGCGATCGAGGCTCCCGGCGTGACGCACATCAAGTACCGCGTTCGCCGGTGAGCCGTCGAGCGGGTCGACCTCGACCCTGAGGAAGCACGTCGCTCCAGGAGGTGCGCCATGGGCAAGGTGGTCTTCGACACGAGCATGTCGCTCGACGGTTTCATGGCGGCGTCGAACGTCAGTCCGGAGGAGCCGATGGGCGAGGATGGCGAGCGGCTCCATGACTGGGCCCTCGGGTCGGACCCGGTCGGCAACGAGGTCCTGGCCCGCGGCGTGGGCAGCATCGGGGCGGTGATCTGCGGCCGACGCACGTATGACCTGTCCCTTCCTTGGTGGGGCGCGGACGGACCGACCGGTGCGGCGCGACTCCCCGTGATCGTCGTCTCGCACTCGAGCGACGACGCCGCGCCGAAGGGCGGCGTCTATGCGTTCGCCGACGGGATCGAGGGTGGGCTCGCACGCGCGAGGGAGGCGGCCGGCGGCAAGGACGTCACGGTCATGGGCGGCGCGAGCATCGGACAGCAGTTCCTGCGGGCCGGCCTGGTCGACGAGCTCTCGATCCATCTGGTGCCGGTCCTGCTCGGAGACGGCATCAGGATGTTCGAGGGCCTCGGGCCCGGCCACGTCGACCTCCACACCGTCGAGGTGCTGGAGGGCCCCGCCGCGACGCACCTGCGGTTCCGCGTCGCTGGTCGGTGATCATCCGCCAGCCTCGGCTTTCTCGCAGGGGGCCAGCGTCGTAGGGTGGCGCTCGCCCGCGCTCGCTCGTGAAGGAGGAGACCGAGGATGGGAACCGGTCTGACAACCGATCACTCGATCGATATCGACGCTCCGGCGCAGGCGGTCTGGGACGCCCTCACCACGCCCGAGGTGATCGAGCGGTGGTTCTTCGGCGTCCACACCGTCACGGACTGGTCCGAGGGGAGCCCGATCGTGCACACCGGCACGTGGCAGGACCGGCCGTACGAGGA
>DASTPT010000040.1:0-38682 GCA_035762085.1 Actinomycetota bacterium
CAGGAGGACGCGTCGATGCGATACGCGATCACGGATCGAGACGGCATCACGGCGCTGGACATCGGGCGGAGCGGCCACGGCGACGGCTACGCGTTCCTCGACGAGGTCCTGCGCGAGATCGTGGGCGGGCAGACCCGGCACGGTGGGCAGCTGCTCGCGGCCCTCGGGGTCCGGTTCCTCGTCGCCGAGGAGGGCGACGTGCTCCCTACGGTGCTGGACCGGCTCGACACGCAGGTCGACCTGTTCCGCGTCCCCGCGGGGGGCCTGGTCATCTACCGGAACCCGAGGCAGCTCCCCGTCGCCTCCGTCGTGGAGGGCGAGGGGTTCCCCGAGGCGGCGGGTACCGACGATCTCGCGGCGCTCGTGCGGCTGCCCGACGTGGCCGTCACGCCCCTGGAGTCGTCGGACGGCGGGTTCACCGGCACGGCGCCGGCGGGCACGACCTACGTGGCCGAGCAGTTCGCCGGGGGCTGGCGTGCCCGGAGCGCCGGCGCGAGCGCCGAGCCCCGCCAGGCCTTCGGCTGGGCGATGACGTTCGCGACCGGGTCCGGGCAGGTCCAGGTCCGCTACGAGGACGACACGGTGCGCCGCGTCGAGATGCTGCTGCTCGGGCTCCTGTGGCTCGCGGCCCTGTGGATCACGCGGAAGCCGGGCGAGCGATGAAGGCCCGCGGCCAGCTCCTCGTCGCGCTCCTCGTCGCCGCCGCGGTGGTGGCGGCCGCCGTGTACCTCGACCGCGACGTCGGGGCACGGCCGCTCGGCGCCGAGGCGGCGGCCGGGGTGCCGTCCGGCGCCTGGTTCTGTCCACACGGCGGCGGCGAGAAGGGCTGGGACGTGCGGATCCAGCTCGCGAACCCAGGCACGGAGCCGGTCCCGGTGCGCGTGCGGGCGATCTCGTCGAAGAAACCCGCGCCGCCGCAGGACCACGTCGTCGATCCCGGCTCGACCCTCGTCGTGCCCGTCCCGGGCCAAGGACGGGAGGCAGCGACGACGGTCGAGTACTTCGGCGGGTTCGTCGCGGCGGGCTGGCTCGAGCACGCGGGCGAGGACGCGACCGGCGTGGCCGCCGAGCCATGCCTGCCCGATACCGGCGTGCGCTGGCTCCTGCCGGACGGGACCGCCGCGGTCGAGGAGAACGACGACCACGTCGTCGTGATGAACCCGCACGCGACCGAGGCCGTGATCTCGCTCACGCTGCTGACAGACGGGCAGCGCGGCCTTGTGCGGACCGAGGACTGGACGAACGTGACCCTGCGACCGTATCGGAGCCGAGCCTTCAGCCTGAACGAGAACGCCCTCGGCGACACGACGGTGGCCACGGTCGTCGAGGTCTCGGTCGGCCGGGTGGCGGCCGCGACGCTCGGCATCTCCACGGGGGGCGGCATCCGGGGGAGCGTCGGGCTGCCGGCCGGCGCTCGGACCCAGATCCTGCCGGGCGCGGGCGACGCGGGGCGGACGGCGCTCCCGGTCATGAGCACCGGCCAGGATCCGGTGGCGCTGTCCGGCACGATCCTCGAGGCCGAGACGACGCAACCGATCGCCGGTCTGGCCGATGCGGCGCCGGCCGGCGAGACGGCCCGGACGGCCCCGGTCACGACGGGGACCCCCACGACGCTGGTCGTGCAGGCCGATGGTCCCGGCGTGGCCTTCGCCCGGCGGACCTTCGGCGTCGGGACCGACCAGGCCTCGACGGCGGGGGCGACGGCGCCCGCCGGCGCCTGGATCCTGCTGCCCTCGGTCGTGGGGGAGCCCTCGAACCCGGCGATCGTGCTCGCGAACCCGGGCGAGGACGCCGCCTCGGTCACGCTCGCGGCGCTCCCCGCCGAGGGAGGAACGGCGCCCGAGCCCGTCACGGTGGAGGTCCCCCCGCTCGCGACCGTCACCGCGCCGGAGGGATTCGCGCGGGCTACGGGCACGTCCTCCGTGCTCGCGATCGCGACGGCTGGAACGTTCGTGCCGGTCTCGGCGTCCTATGCCCTGGGGCGCGAGGGGTTCGCGACGTACGCGGTCGCCGTGGGCGTTCGGATCCCAGACGCATGGGTTACAGAGATAGGGACCGGCGTATGATGTGCGTTCGGTCAACCCCAACGGACGGACGGAGGGCTTCGTGGCGAAGGGCAGGCACGGCAGGCGGTTCGCACGGGGCGGCCTGAAGGTCGCGCTCGTCGCCGTCGGCGCGCTCGCGCTCCTCGGCGGCGGTACCGCGTACGCGGCCTACCGCTACGACGCCTCCACCGCCGACCGGATCCTGCCCGGCGTGGCCGTCGCCGGCGTCGACGTCTCGGACATGACCCGCGACGAGGCCGTCGAGGCCGTGACCGCGAAGGCCGCCGAGACGCTCGACGGCGAGCTCTCGGTTCGCGCCGGGAACCGCTCGTGGACCGTCACGCCCGCCGAGCTCGGCATGAGCGCCGACGTCGAGGGCGCCGTCGATCGGGCGTTCGCCCTGGCCGACGACCTGTCGTTCCTGTCGCGCGTGTACCACCGCGTGGCCGAGAAGTCCGTCCACGCGTCGCTCTCCGTCCCGTTCGCGTACGACGACGCGGCCGTCCAGCGGTTCGTGGAGGGAGCGCGCGACGAGGTGGCCGTCCCGGCCGTCGACGCGCGGTTCGTCCTGGGCGAGGACGGCCTGGTGATGCGGCGGCCCAAGATCGGACGCGCGCTGCGGGTGCAGGGCGCGGCCGAGCGCATCCGCACCGCGCTCGAGGAGCACGCCGTCGACGTGCGGCTACCGATCCGCGACGTGCGGCCCGAGGTGACGGTGGATGCGCTCGGGAACACGATCGTGGTCGATCTGTCCGAGAACGCGCTGCGGTTCTACGACGGGTTCAAGGTCCAGCGGCAGTACCCGGTCGCCACCGCCGCGCCCGGCTACGAGACGCCCGTCGGGAACTGGAAGGTGATCGACAAGAAGGAGAACCCGACCTGGTACAACCCGGCGCTCGACTCCTGGGGAGCCGACCTGCCGCCGGTCATCGAGCCGGGTCCGAACAACCCGCTGGGCACCCGCGCGCTGTACCTCAACTCGCCGGGGATCCGGATCCACGGGACGTCGAACTCGGCGTCGATCGGGACCTACGCGTCCCACGGATGCATCCGGATGTTCATCTCCGACTCCGAGGAGCTGTACCCGCTCGTCCCGGTCGGGACTCGGGTCATCATCATGCCGTGAGGCGCCGTCCGGGCCTCTCGGGACCCACACCGCACTCGGCCGTTCGGCGTACCCCTGGACCGGATGGCGCCGGGGGCGGGGGATGCTCGGCGACGGGACAGGCCCACGCGGACACGGCCCGGCCGGTGTCCGGGAAATGGGCGCGCGGTGCTATGGTCCCGCGACCGCCCGCGAGCCGACGATATGCGCATGGACCGCAAGATCGACGGCACCTGCCCCATCTGCCAGCAGGGTGACCTCATCAGCATCTCGATGAACGTGAGCGGGACCGACCTGTCCTTCACCACCTGCCACATGTGCGAGGCGAAGTGGTGGTACCGGGACGGCGACCCGATCCCGCTGCAGGGCGTCATCGGCACGGTGCTCGCCCGAAGGGGCTGACCGCACGCGTCGAGTAGGATGCGGTGGCCGTGTCACCGCATCCCGACCTCGACAGCATCTTCAAGGCGTACGACGTCCGGGGGGTCGTTCCCGACGAGGTGGACGAGGACGTCGCGCGTCGGATCGGCGCCGCGTTCGCGGAGTGGTCGGGCGCGCCGCGGATCGCGATCGGCCGCGACTGCCGGCTCTCGTCCCCATCGCTGGCCGGCGCGCTCACCGAGGGCGCGACGTCGCGAGGCGTGGACGTCGTCGACCTCGGGCTGGCCTCGACCGACCTCCTGTACTTCGCGTCGGGCTCGCTCGACGTGCCGGGGGCGATGCTGACCGCCAGCCACAACCCACCCCAGTACAACGGCCTGAAGTTCTGCCTCGCTGGAGCCAAGCCGGTGGGTCAGGACACGGGCCTGGCCGACATCCGCGCGCTCGCCGAGCGCGACACGTACGCGCCGGCGTCACGCGTCGGCCGGGTCGAGGAGCGGAGCCTGCTCGACGCGTACGCCGACCACGTGCTCTCGCTCGTCGACGTCTCGCGGTTCGCGCCACTCACCGTCGTGGCCGACACCGCGAACGGGATGGGTGGCCTGGTCGTGCCGGCGGTGTTCGAGCGGCTGCCGGTGAGGCTGGTCCACCTGTTCCCCGAGCTGGACGGCACGTTCCCGAACCACCCCGCCGACCCGCTCGACCCCGAGAACCAGCGGGACGTGAAGCGTGAGGTCCTCGCGGAGGGAGCCGACATCGGGCTCGCGTTCGACGGCGACGCCGATCGTGTGTTCCTCGTGGACGAACGCGCCGAGGGCGTCAGCGGGTCGGAGGTCACCGCCCTCGTCGCGAAGGCGATGCTCGAGCGGTACCCGGGCTCGACGGTGGTGCACAACCTGATCTGCTCGTGGGCCGTGCCCGAGGTGATCCGCGAGGCCGGCGGCACGCCGGTGCGCACGCGCGTGGGGCACTCGTTCATCAAGCAGGTGATGGCCGAGACCGGTGCCGTGTTCGGCGGCGAGCACTCGGGCCACTACTACTTCCGCGACAACTACCGCGCCGACTCGGGCCTGATCGCGGGGGTCGTGGTCCTCGAGGCGCTGTCGCTCGCCGGGCGGCCGCTCTCGGAGGTGCTCGCGCCGTTCCGTCGGTACCACGCGTCCGGCGAGATCAACTCGCGCGTGGACGACCAGACCGCCAAGGTCGACGAGCTCGCGGCGGCCTACCGAGACGGGGGCCTCGACCGGACCGACGGTCTCACGGTCGAGTTCGACGACTGGTGGTTCAACGTCCGGCCCTCGAACACCGAACCGTTGCTCCGCCTGAACGTCGAGGCCCGGACGGCGGAGGAACTGGAGGAACGGACCGCGGAGGTCCTTGGGATCATCCGCGGCGAAGGAGGTGCGTCGTGACCCTGGACCCCGAGCTGCTCGAGATCCTCGTCTGCCCGAACGACCGCGGCGAGGTCGAGTACCGCGAGGCCGAGCAGGTCATCGTCTGCGCCACGTGCGGCTACCGGTACCCCGTCCGCGACGGCATCCCGGTGATGTTGATCGACGAGGCAGAGAAGCCCACGGGGAAGAAGCGGCGGTGACCCCGCTCGACGACGAGCGGACGCTGCGGGCCGGCGACCCTTCGGGCATGCTCGAGGCCGTCGCGGGCCTGCCGCGCCAATGCGCCGAGGGCTATTCGCTGGCCGCGTCCGCGCCGGACCTGCCCTCGGCGGAGGGCGTGGAGAACGTCGCGTTCTGCGGGATGGGCGGCTCGGCCGTGGCCGGCGACGTGCTGCGGGTCCTCTCGGCCTCGCGGCTCGGCGTGCCCGTCCAGGTGATCCGCTCGCCCGAGCTCCCCGAGTGGTGCCAGCCGCACACGCTCATCGTGGTCTCGAGCTACTCGGGCGACACCGCCGAGGCGGTCTCGTGCCTCGAGGAGGCGATCCGGCGCGGCTGTCGGGTCGTGGCCGTGACCTCGGGCGGCGAGGTCGCTCGCCGGACCGAGGAGCTCGGGCTCGGCCGGATGCTCGTGCCGGGCGGTCTGCAGCCGCGCACCGCGGTCGGCCTGCTCACGCTCGGGACGCTCGGCGCGCTCGAGGTGACCGGCCTGCTGCCCTCGATGCACGAGGACGTGGACGAATGCGTCCACGAGCTCGAGGTCCTGGTCGATCAGCTGGCGCCCGGCGTGCCGACCACGATCAACGTCGCGAAGCAGGTCGCGGAGGCCGTCGGCGAGGCCGTGCCGGTCGTCTGGGGCGCCGAGGGCCTGGGCGCGGTCGCCGCGTCCCGGTGGAAGACGCAGATGAACGAGAACGCGAAGGTCCCCGCGTTCGCCTCGTCGCTGCCCGAGCTGGACCACAACGAGGTCGTGGGGTGGTCGCGGGATCGCGGGCACGGCTACCTGGTCGTCACGCTCCGGCACGACGGCGAGCATCCGGACGTGGCCGCGCGGTGGGAGCTCTCGACGCGGATCGTCGAGGATGCGGGCGCGCGCACGCTGGAGGTGTGGGCACACGGGCGCTCGGCGCTCGCGCGGCTGTTCTCGCTCGTGGTCGTCGGCGACTTCGCCTCCACCTACCTGGGGATCGCGCGCGGCGTCGACCCGACGCCGGTGGACGCGATCGCGCGGCTGAAGGCCGCGCTGGCGCAGCCGTGAGCGGCCTGCCCGGACCGGGCGACGCGCTCGCCGACGAGGCGGCCGAGTACGTCCGCGAGCGGTCGGCGCTGCGGCCGGAGGTCGCGGTGGTGCTCGGCAGCGGGCTCGGCGCGGCGATGGGGAGCGTCCGCGAGGAGGCCTCGCTCTCGTTCGAGGAGATCCCGGGCTTCCCGCGGCCCACGGTGCCGGGGCACGCGGGCGCGCTCGTGCTCGGCGAGCTGTCGGGCGTGCCCGTGGCGGTCTTCCGAGGTCGCATCCACTTCTACGAGGGCAACGACCTGTCCGTGTGTGCGCTGCCGATCCGACTCGCACGGGCGCTCGGCGCCGGGACCGCGATCCTCACGGCCGCGACGGGCGGGATCGGCGAGGACCTCGACACCGGGCACCTCGTGGTCGGCATCGACCACCTGAACTTCCTCGGGCAGAGCCCGCTGCGCGGATGGCGCCGGCCGGACGGCTCGCCGCCGTTCGTCGACATGGTGGACGCGTACGATCCCGCGCTCGCCGAGCTGGCGGTCGCGGCGGCCGAGCGCGCGGGCGTCCCGGTCTCGCGCGGCGTGTACGCGGCGATGCCCGGGCCGATGTACGAGACGCCGGCCGAGATCGCGTTCCTCCGCGTCGCGGGCGCCTCGGTCGTCGGGATGTCGGTGGTGCCCGAGGCCGTGCCCGCGCGGGCGCTCGGCATGCGGCTGCTCGGGCTGTTCTTCGTCACGAACAGGGTGGGGGTCCCGGTCGAGCACGAGGACGTGGTGCGTGCCTCGGACGCGATGGCCGGCGCCGTCGGCGCCGTGATCGAGGACGTCCTGGCGAAAGGAGACGGATGGACTGCGACGTGAAGGACCTGGGCTTGGCCGAGCGCGGGCGTGAGCGGATCGAGTGGGCGGCGAACGAGATGCCGGTCCTCGCGCTGATCCGTGAACGCATGGAGAAGGAGCACCCGCTCGACGGCGTCCGGATCGGCGCGTGCCTGCACGTGACCACCGAGACCGCGAACCTGATGCTCACGCTGCAGGCCGGCGGCGCGGACGTCGCGCTGTGCGCCTCGAACCCGCTGTCGACGCAGGACGACGTGGCGGCCGCGCTCTGCGAGGCGGGCGTCCCGACGCAGGCGATCAAGGGCGAGGACAACGAGACCTACTTCCGGCACATCGAGGCCGTGCTGGACCATCGGCCGCAGATCACGATGGACGACGGATGCGACATGGTGAGCCTGCTGCACAAGGACCGTCGCGACCAGGTCCCCGAGGTGATGGGCGGGACCGAGGAGACGACCACCGGCGTGATCCGTCTGCGCGCGATGGCAGCGGACGGCGCGCTCCGGTACCCGATCGTGAGCGTGAACGACGCGAACACGAAGCACCTGTTCGACAACCGGTTCGGCACCGGGCAGTCGACGATCGACGCGATCATGCGGGCGACGAACCTGTTGCTCGCGGGGCGGACCGTCGTCGTGTGCGGGTACGGGATGTGCGGGCGCGGCGTCGCGTTGCGCGCCCGCGGCATGGGCGCGCAGGTCGTCGTCACCGAGGTCGATCCGCTCCCGGCGCTCGAGGCCGCGATGGAGGGCTACCGGGTCATGCCGTTGCGCGACGCGGCACGCATCGGCGACGTCTTCGTGACGGTGACCGGGGACAAGGCGGTGATCCGTCGCGAGCACATGGAGCTCATGAAGGACGGCGCGATCATGGCGAACTCGGGGCACTTCGACGTCGAGATCGACAAGCCGGCCCTCGCGTCACTGGCCGTGAGCACGCGGCGGATCCGCGAGTTCGTCGATGAGTACCGCCTCTCGGACGGGCGACGCCTGCACCTGCTCGGCGAGGGCCGGCTGGTCAACCTGGCGGCCGCCGAGGGGCATCCCGCCGCGGTGATGGACATGTCCTTCGCGAACCAGGCGCTGTCCGTCGAGTGGCTCGTGCGGCGGCACGCCGAGCTCGGGCCGCAGGTCTACCCGGTTCCGGAGGACATCGACCAGGAGGTCGCGCGGCTCAAGCTCCAGGCGATGGACATGGCGATCGACGAGCTCACGCCCGAGCAGAAGGAGTACCTGCGGTCGTGGGAGCAGGGGACCTGACGGCGTTCCGCTCGGCGGGACGCACGCTGTTCTCGCTCGGGCTCGTGAAGGCGAGCGAGGGCAACCTCTCCACGTTCGACGGTGAGCGCCTCGTGATCACGCGCGCCGGGAGCGAGCTCGCCGGGCTCGCCGAGGACGACGTGCTCGAGGGCACGCTCGACGCCCCGCCGCCCGCCTCGTCCTCGGATCTGGAGCTCCACCTGCGGATGTACGGCGAGCGCGGCCCCGGTGCGATCGCGCACGCGCACCCGCCGGACACCGTGCCCGAGGGATGGGTCGAGGGACAGGCGCACGGCACGTACGCGCACGCGGCGACGCTCGAGGAGGCCGTCGACCGCCTCGTGCGCGAGGCCAGGGAGCGGGGATGACCGGCCCCGGCATCGTCCCCGTCGAGTGGCGCGGCGACGCGGTCGCGATCTTGGACCAGCGCGCGCTGCCGCGCCGCGAGGTCGTCCTCGAGTGCCGCACCGTGGACGCCGTGGTCGAAGCGATCCGCTCCCTCGCGGTCCGCGGCGCGCCGATCATCGGCGTGGCCGCCGCCTACGGGATGGCGCTCGCCGCGACGGTCTCGACGCAGGGACGCACGAGGGCGCTGCTGGCGGAGCTCGAGGAGGCGGCCGCCGTGTTGAAGGCCGCGCGGCCCACCGCGGTGAACCTGGCGTGGGCCGTGGACCGGATGATGGCCGTCGCGACGGGGCAGTGCTGCCAGGTGGGCAGCACGCTGCAGCGCGTGCACGAGGAGCTCGTGGCCGAGGCGCTGCGGATCCAAGCGGAGGACCGGGACGCCTGCGCCGCGATGGGAGCGTACGGGCAGGAGCTGGTCCCCGGGGGCGCGAACGTGCTCACGCACTGCAACACGGGGATGCTGTGCACCGCCGGCATCGGGACGGCGCTCGGCGTCGTGATCGAGGCCCACCGCCGCGGCAAGCGGCCACATGTCTGGGTGGACGAGACGCGGCCGGTCCTGCAGGGGGCCAGGCTCACCGCCTGGGAGCTCGGGCGGCTCGGGATCCCCCGGACGCTCGTCGCCGACGTCGCGGCCGGCTCGTTGATGGCGCGCGGGCTGGTCGACCTCGTGATCGTCGGCGCCGACCGGGTCGCCGCGAACGGCGATGTCGCGAACAAGGTGGGGACGTACCCGCTCGCGGTCCTCGCGCGGCACCACGCCGTGCCGCTCTACGTCGCGGCGCCGGTCTCGACCGTGGATCTCGGGACGCCGACGGGCGACGACATCCCGATCGAGGAGCGCGACCCCGGCGAGGTCACCTCGCCGCTCGGGATCGACCTGGCCGAGCCGGGGACCCCGGCGGCGAACCCGGCGTTCGACGTCACGCCCGCGGAGCTGGTCACGGCGCTCGTCACCGAGCGCGGGGTGCTCCGCCCGCCCTACGGTCCGGCGCTCCGGGGTCTGGCCTCGAGGAGGGGGGCGGCGTGACCGAGCCGCTCTCGGTCCGCGCCCGGTTCGAGCGGTTCCCCGCCACCGTGAAGGGCGCCTTCCTCCTGCGCGGCGAGGACCGGGACCCCCACCAGGTGCAGGTCCTCGCGGCGAGGGCGGTCGCGGTCGCCGGCCGCACGTCGCGCGAGGTGCCGATCGCGACGACGACGCTGGATGCCGTGCCGCACCGGGACCTGTTCGTGCCGTTCGAGCTCATGGTCGCCGATCTCGAGCCGGGGTGGTACGGGTTCGAGGTCGACCTGGAGGTCGACGGCAACGCCGCGACGTTCCCCGGCGGGCGCCGGTTCGCCGTGCCGTGGCCGCGCGCGACGGTGCGCCGCGGCCAGATCCGGGTCGATCGCCAGGTGAAGCTCGGCGAGCGGGCGATGGCGACCGTGGAGCACGTGGATTGCGGCGGCGACTCGATCAGGCTGACGATCTCGGTCGAGCCGCCCCTCCCGGTCCAGGTCCGGCTCCTCGCGGACGGCGCGCGCCTGGAGATCCTCGAGACCGACGCGGACGAATCCGCCGGACGGACGCGCGTGACCGCCTACCCGCTCCTGCGGACCCACGGCGTGCTGCGGATCGAGCTCCGAGGCCGCGGCCGCGGCGTCGAGGGCGCCCTCGACGTACCGCTGGACTGACTGTCGCCGCCCCGGAGTAGGGTGCGGCGATGCTCGAGCACCTGCTCGACGTCGTCTTCCCGCGTCGATGCGCGGGGTGCGCGCGCGGCCCGTGGCCGTTCTGTCCGTCGTGTCGTGCTCAGGTCCAGGCGCTGACCCCGCCTTGGTGCCGGCGCTGCGGGTCTCCGTCGCTCGGCGGGCGCTCGACCTGCCCGGATTGCCCGCCTCCGCCGATCGCGATGGCGCGCTCGGCGTTCCGGTTCCAGGGGCCGGTGCGCTCGGCGATCCACCGGCTGAAGTTCGCGGGTTGGCGTCCGGTGGCGCAGGCGCTCGGCGAGGCGATGGCGACGGCGTGGACCCGGACTGACGTGGACCTGGTGACGTGGGTGCCGCTCTCGCCCCGACGCCGATCCGAGCGCGGGTTCGACCAGGCCCGCGCGCTCGCCCAGGTGGTGGCGCCGCGGCTGGGCCTCCCGGTGCTCGGGCTGCTCGCGCGCGACGGGGACGACCGATCGACCCAGGCCCGCCGTGACCGCGCCGGCAGGCTGGCCGCCATGGAGGGCCGGTTCCGCGCACGGGTCCCGACCCGCGGGACGGTGCTGCTCGTCGACGACGTGCTCACGACGGGGGCGACCGCGTCGGCGTGCGCGACGGCGCTCGTCCGGAGCGGCGCGGATCGCGTGTACCTGCTCACCGCCGCGCGAGCGCTGACGCCCCGACCCTCGGGCGCGGTCCCCGCCGTGCCGGGGGCCGCCGGTATACTCGGCGCCGGGCTCGCGTTCGGGTCTGTGGTTGCCCGGGGATCGGATCTCCGGTAGTCGATGCCAGCCGCGGGCGAAACGACCCACGTAAGGCGACCCTTGGTCGTCGAGCATGGCGCGGTTTAGATGTAAGTCCTGCCCCGGCGGGGGGAGACCTCGCCGGGAGAGGTGGCGAAGCCGAGAGGCGATCCACCCGGCAGGCGGGTGTGGGGCCAAAGACCAGGTCAGCCGGACGCGAGCCCATCTCCCACCTCCGGCGATGCGCAGGTCGCCCGTCGGGACGATACTGACCGTAGGGAACCGACCGAAGGAGGCGGCATGGATCTCGTGCTGAACGGGCGGGGCACCCGCATCACCGACCGTGTGCGCGAGGTGGCCGAGCACAAGCTCGGGCGTCTCGAGCGCATGGAGCCCAGGGTGACGCGCCTGCAGATCGAGATCATCTCGGAGAAGAACCCGAGGCTGGGCGGCGCCCACCGCGTCGAGGCCTCGTTCGACACGCCGCGCCGGAGCTTCCGCGCGACGGCCGCCGCGTCCGACGTCGACTCGGCGTTCGACGCGGTCGCCGAGAAGCTCGAGCGGCAGATCCGAGACCACCGCAAGAAGAAGCGCACGAAGCTCATCGCGGGCGCCACCCGCGTAAAATCGGCGAACAACCACGAGCAGGCGCCGACGGAAGGCTAGGCCGGCGCACCGGGGGTACCGGTGAGCGAGACATCGAAGGAACAGGGCTCCGAACGGCTGGGCGTCCTCGTCTGCGACGATCATGCGCTGTTCCGCCGCGGGCTCGAGGTGGTCCTCGGGATGGAGGACGACCTCGAGCTGGTCGGGGAGGCGTCCGACGGGGTCGAGGTCGTCGCGAAGGCACAGGAGCTGATGCCGGACGTGATCCTGATGGACGTCCGGATGCCGAAGAAGTCGGGCATCGAGGCCGCGGCCGAGATCAAGGAGATCCTGCCGCACGTCAAGATCCTCATGCTGACGATCAGCGACGAGGAGGCGGACCTGTACGAGGCGATCAAGGCGGGCGCCTCGGGCTACCTCCTGAAGGAGATCCCGATCGAGGAGGTGGCCGACGCGATCCGCTCGGTCTGGGCCGGGCAGTCGAGGATCTCGCCGTCGATGGCCTCGAAGCTCCTCACGGAGTTCGCGGCGATGAGCAAGGCGACGGACGAGAAGCCGACGATGCCAACGCCGAAGCTCACGGATCGAGAGATGGAGGTCCTGCGGCTGGTGGCGCAGGGGATGAACAACCGGGACATCGCGAAGGCGCTGTACATCTCCGAGAACACGGTGAAGAACCACATCCGCAACATCCTCGAGAAGCTCCACCTCCACTCGCGCATGGAGGCCGTCGTGTACGCCGTGCGCGAGAAGATGATCGAGATCAGCTGAGCGCGTGATCCGGTCGACCGAGGAGCACCGCCGGCTCGTACGTCGCAACACCGTGCTGCTCGCCACCGCCCAGGGGCTGGTGCAGATCGCGTCGCCGGTGATGCTGCTGGTCGGCGTCGTCGAGATCGCCGAGCTGACCGGGCACGAGAGCTCGGCGGGGTTCCTGAACGCCGCGTACTTCCTCGCGGCGGCGGCCGGCGCGCTCCTGGTCGGTCGCTCGATGGACCGGTTCGGTCGGCGACCCGGTCTGTTCGCGAGCTACGCGCTGCTGGTCCTCGCCGGTCTCGGGGGCGCGGCGTCGGTCGCGGCCGGTTCGTGGCTCGGGCTGCTGCTGGTCGCCGTGCCGTTCGGCGCCGCGTTCGGCGGCGCGAACCTGGCTCGGGGCGCGGTCGCCGACATGCATCCGCCCGAGCGCCGGGGCCGGGCCGTCGGCTACGTCCTCGCCGCCGGCACGGTGGGGGCGGTCGCGAGTCCGTTCGCCGTGGCGTTCCTCCAGGAGTTCGCCGAGGGGCGTCTCGGCGCGACCCCGAACGTGCTGCCGTGGGTCCTCGTGCCGGCCGGTGCGATCGGCGCGACGATCTGCGTCCTGCGCGTCTGGCCCGACCCGCGGGACATCGCGGTGGGTGAGCCGGTCCAGGTCGCCGTTGTCGCACGGCGTCCGCGAGAGGTCCTCGCGGCGCCGACGATCCGCATGGCCGTGGTCGTCGCCGCCATCGGACAGATGGCGATGGTGGCCGTGATGGGCGTGACGCCCGTGGCCCTGCACCAGCACGACGTCAGCCCGACGGCCGTGTCCAGCGTCATCAGCGTCCACATCGCGGGCATGTTCGCCTTCTCCCCGCTGATCGGGGCGGCACTCGACCGGTTCGGGCGTCGGCCGGGCCTGATCGCCGGCGCCGCGCTGAGCATCGGCGGGGCGCTCCTGGCGGCGACCGAGGCCGGCGCGCTCGTCGTCGGGGCCGGCCTGTTCGCGATCGGGCTCGGCTGGAGCGCCACGTTCCTCGGCGCCACGGCGGTGATCAGCGACGCGACCGATCCCGCCGAGCGGGCGAGCGCGCTCGGCCTGATGGACCTGACCGTCAGTCTGAGCTCGGCGGCGGCCGGTCTCGCCGCCGGCTTCGTGTTCGAGGGGGCGGGCTTCCGCGTCCTCGGGCTGGCGACGGCGACGCTCGTGCTGGTCGTCGTCGTGTCGGCCCTGCGGCTCCGCGAGCCCTCCGTCGTCAGGGCGACCGCGGACGAGCGATGAGGCGCCGCAGAACCCGGACCGAGGCCGCGCCGAACCACCAGAGAGGTCCTGGTCAGGGGCTCCGGTTACGATAGGGGGTCGGAACCCTCCTCCACGCGCGAAAGGGCTGGTGCGTTGGTCATCGAGAAACTCGGCCAGATCGGCGAGGGACGCAAGCTCAAGCGCCTCGAGCAGCTCGTCGGGCTGGTGAACACCTACGAGCCCGAGGTCGAGGACCTCACCGACGAGGAGCTGCGCGGCAAGACCGTGGAGTTCAGGCAGCGCGTGCAGGACGGCGAGACGCTCGACGACCTGCTCCCGGAGGCGTTCGCATGCGTGCGCGAGGCAGCCCGCCGCCGGATCGGCCAGCGGCACTTCGACGTCCAGGTGATGGGCGCGGTCGCGCTCCACCAGGGGCAGATCGCCGAGATGAAGACCGGTGAGGGCAAGACGCTGACCTCGACGATGCCCGCGTACCTGAACTCGCTGGGCGGCGGGGGCGTGCACGTCGTGACGGTCAACGACTACCTGGCCAAGCGCGACTCGGAGTGGATGGGGCCGATCTTCCGCGCGCTCGGCGCGAGCGTCGGCCTGATCCAGGCGCAGATGACGCCGGAGCAGCGCCGACCCGCGTACGCGGCCGACATCACGTACGGCACGAACAACGAGTTCGGGTTCGACTACCTGCGCGACAACATGGCGATGCGCGCGGAGGACATGGTCCAGCGCGGCCACGCGTACGGCATCGTGGACGAGGTGGACTCGATCCTGATCGACGAGGCCCGCACGCCGCTCATCATCAGCGGCATGGTGGCCGACAGCGCGAAGTGGTACCAGACGTTCGCGCGACTCGCGCCCCGGCTCAAGAGGGACGAGGACTACGAGGTCGACGAGGCGAAGAAGACCGTCGCCGTGACCGAGTCCGGCGTCGCGAAGGTGGAGGAGGCGCTCGGCCTGGACAACCTGTACGAGCACGTCCATACGCCGCTCGTGCATCACCTCCAGAACGCGTTGCGCGCGAAGGAGCACTACCACCGCGACGTCGAGTACATCGTGACGGACGGCGAGGTGAAGATCGTCGACGAGTTCACCGGCCGAGTGCTCGAGGGTCGCCGCTACTCGGAGGGCCTCCACCAGGCGATCGAGGCCAAGGAGGGCGTGCGCATCAAGGAGGAGAACCAGACCCTTGCCACGATCACGATCCAGAACTACTTCAAGATGTACGAGAAGCTCGCCGGCATGACCGGTACGGCCAAGACCCAGCTGGCCGAGTTCGAGCAGGTCTACAAGCTCGGCGTCGCCGAGATCCCCACGAACGCGCCGATGATCCGCGACGACCAGCAGGACCTGATCTACAAGACGGAAGACGCGAAGTGGAACGCGGTCGTCGAGGATCTGGTCGAGCGTCACGAGGCGGGCCAGCCCTGCCTCGTCGGCACGGTCTCGATCGAGAAGTCCGAGCGCCTGTCCACGCTGTTGAACCGGCGCGGCGTCCAGCACCACGTCCTGAACGCGAAGAACCACGAGAAGGAGGCGATGATCGTCGCCCAGGCCGGGCGCAAGGGCGCGGTGACCGTCGCGACGAACATGGCCGGCCGAGGCGTCGACATCCTGCTCGGCGGCAACCCCGAGTACCTCGCCCGCCAGGAGATGGCCGCCCGCGAGTGGGACAACGACCGGTACCTCCTGTTCGAGATGGACGAGGAGGAGCGCGCCGCGTACGAGGCCGAGTACGAGCCGATCTACCGCAAGTTCAAGGAGCAGACCGACGCGGAGCACGAGGAGGTCGTCGTGCTCGGCGGGCTGTACGTGCTCGGCACCGAGCGCCACGAGTCGCGCCGGATCGACAACCAGCTCCGAGGCCGGTCCGGCCGCCAGGGCGACCCCGGGGAGTCGCGGTTCTACCTCTCGCTCGGCGACGACCTGATGCGGATGTTCGCCTCGGATCGCGTGGCGTCGATCATGGAGCGCCTGAAGTGGCCCGACGACGAGCCGATCATGGCGAAGATGGTCACCCGCGCGGTCGAGGGCGCACAGCGCCAGATCGAGGAACTGAACTTCGAGCGCCGCAAGAACATCCTGAAGTACGACGACGTCATGAGCACCCAGCGCGAGGTGATCTACTCCGAGCGCCAGAAGATCCTGCAGGGCGCCGACTTCAAGGACGAGGCGCTCGACATGGTCGAGGACGTCGTCCGCCGGACGGTCCAGCGCGTCGCGCCCGACGAGGTCTTCACGGAGGAGTGGGACGCCGACGCGGTCCTGGCGGGCATCGCCGAGGTCTACCCGACGGCGATGACGCTGCCGGACCTGGAGGAGGTCGTGACCTCGGCCGAGCTCGAGGAGCGCGCCGTCGACGAGGCCCTGCAGCTCTACGAGGAGAAGGAGCGCGCGATCGGCTCCGAGCACATGCGACAGCTCGAGCGCATGGTGCTCCTCAACATCACCGACACGAAGTGGCGCGAGCACCTGTACGAGATGGACTACCTGCAGGAGGGCATCCACCTGCGGGCGTACGCGCAGAAGGACCCGCTCACCGAGTACCGGCGCGAGGCCTACACGATGTTCGAGGAGCTCACGGAGTCGATCCGCGACGACTTCGTGCGCTACATCTATCGGGTGGAGCTGGTCCGTCAGGACGAGCCGGGCCGCCCCCGGCCGCAGCGGGTGAGCGAGAACCGCGGCGACGAGCCGGCGCCCACCCAGACGGGCGCCGCCCCCCAGGCCAGGAGCGACAAGGTGCCGCGGAACGCGCCCTGCCCCTGCGGCAGCGGCAAGAAGTACCAGAAGTGCCACGGCGCGGTGGCGTGAGCATGTGACGAGACCCGGTCGGGTGCGGACCGGGTCTCGCCGTACCGGCTCGAGGTCGCCTCACCGGCACTGACCGCAGAGCTCGCCGTCGATCACGACCGGGGCGGTGTTGTCGCCGTGCAGGACCCTCGGCAGGGGGGTTCCGCCGAACTCCGCGGCCGTTGCCCGCTTGCGCGCGCCGACCCGCCAGAACTCGCGCGCACCGGCGCTGTCGGTCGCGATCCCGTGCTGCTGCGCCCAGTACTGCGCGGCGACCGCCGACTTCAGCTCGGCCATCTCGGCCGCGTCGCTCTGCGCGACGGCCTCACCGGAGACCGTGGAGCCCGAGGCGGGTCGGGCCACCGGCTCACGCTCCGAGATGGTCCCGATCGCCAGAGCTCCCGCGATCGTGAGCGTCACACCGATGACGAGCCACGCCGGCACCTGCACCGCTCGGCGCTCCCGGAGGATCTGTGTGTTCGCGCTCATCGTTGCCCCCTCCTTCTCGATCGTGGAGCCGAGCGTAGGGACGCGCGTGCTCCGGGTCGGTGACGGGGAGCACCATCGGCGGATGACGTGCGGCACGTGCCGCCCGGACGGTGATGCCTGTTACGCTCCCTCCGCCATGAGCGAGCACACCGAGCGCCTCGAGGACCTCGCCGAGCGGCTCGCGCACGCGAAGGAGTTCCTTTGACGTCGACGGCAGGCGCGCGCAGGCGGCCGAGCTCGAGCGGCAGGCGAGCGACCCGTCGCTCTGGGACGACCCCGCCCGCGGCCAGGAGCTGACGACCCGGCTCTCGCGCCTGCGGGCCGAGATCGAGCGCTTCGACCACCTGCAGCGGCGGCTGGAGGACGCGCGCGCGATGGACGAGCTCCTCGCCGCCGAGACCGACCGGGAGATGGAGACGGACCTCGCGCGCGCGCTCGAGGACCTCGAGCGAGACTTCGGCAAGCTCGAGCTCGCCACGCTGCTCGCCGGCGAGTTCGACGCGAACGATGCGGTCGCGACCCTCCACGCCGGCGCCGGCGGGACCGAGTCGCAGGACTGGGCCGAGATGCTCCTACGGATGTACCTGCGGTGGGCCGAGCGGACCAGCATGGACGTCGAGGTCGACGAGGTCCAGTACGGCGACGAGGCCGGGATCAAGAGCTCGACGTTCATCGTGCACGGCACGAACGCGTACGGCCTGCTCTCGGCCGAGCGCGGGGTCCACCGGCTGGTTCGGATCAGCCCGTTCGACGCGGCGAAGCGCCGGCACACGTCGTTCGCCTCGCTCGACGTGATCCCGCTCCTCGAGGAGGCGCAGGAGGAGGACCTGGCGATCCCCGAGGACGACCTGCGGATCGACGTCTACCGCTCGAGCGGGCCGGGCGGGCAGTCGGTGAACACGACCGACTCGGCCGTGCGGATCACTCACCTGCCGACCGGGATCGCCGTCGCGTGCCAGAACGAGCGCTCGCAGCTGCAGAACCGCGCCGTCGCGATGCGGATCCTGAAAGCCAGGCTCGCCGAGCGGATGCGTGAGGAGCAGCAGGAGCGCCTGGAGAACCTCCGGGGCGAGCGCAAGGGGATCGACTTCGGCTCGCAGATCCGCTCGTACGTGCTCGCGCCGTACCGGCTGGTGAAGGACCACCGTACGAACCTCGAGATCGGCGACGTCGACCGCGTCCTGGACGGCGACCTCGAGGACCTGATCGAGGCCGAGCTCAGGCGTCGGACGGAGGGCTCGGCGGCGTAGCGTCCCGCCGCGAGCGGACGAGCGCCCACCCGAGGATCGCCAGGAACCCCAGCCACACCACGGCCGAGAGCGCCAGGCCGCGCCCGATCGCCGGCTCGCGGTACAGGAGGCGGACCTCGTGCTCGCCGGCCGGCACGGGCACGCCCTGGAGGAGGTAGTCGGTGCGGAGCACCGGCGCCGGCTCCCCGTCGACGGTGGCCGACCAGCCGCGATCCCACGCATTGCGGACGACGACGATCGACGGCGCGGGGGCGTCCACCGCGATCCGCACGTCCTCGGGCGTGCTCTCGTCGTAGCGAGCGGTCCCCGGCGGAGGTTCGCCCGTCACGGGCTCGATCCCCGGGTCTCCCTCGACGACCGCCTCGACCGCCGGGTCGAACCCGCGCTCGAGCACGGCCTCGAGCGCCGGCACCCCGCTGCGCACCGTCTCCCACGTCGGCACCACCGAGACGCGCGGCTGCCAGCCCTCGATCTCGACGAGCGTGTACCCGTTCTCGGACAGGATCTCGCGCGCCGGGACCGGGGGGGCCACCCCCTGCGGCACGATCATGAAGCGGACGCCGAGGAGCCGGAGGTCCTCGTCGCTCGGCACTTGGAGGATGCTCGCGTTGTAGAAGACGGGGAGGCGGTTCGTGGCCCGGATGTACGACCAGTAGCGGGGGAGCTGGATCGGCGAGTACCCGAGGACGTCGTGGAGTCGGAACGCGATCGCGCGGCCGAGCAGGAGCGCCGGCCAGTCGGCGCGATCCTGCGTGAACAGGTATCCCTTGTTGAAGTACACGGTCGGCTGGATCCACGCCAGGTAGCGCGTGTTCCCGCCGGTCGTCGCGATCCGGCGCGCGATCGGTCCCGGCGTCAGGTACTCGTCGAGCGGCGCGTTCGGCCATCGGAGCGGGCCCTGGAGTAGCACGGGGTTGTCTCGGCCCTCGAGCCCCAGGTAGACCGTCCCGCCCTGGTACACCGAGGACCAGATCGCGTTCGCGAGCAGCTCGGCCGTGAGCACCGCCACGAGCGCCAGCGCCGCCCATCGTCGCCGCCGCAGGGTCCACCGGACGACGAGCGCCATCGCGGCGGTGCCGGCGGCGATGACGACGAACCGCTCGGGTTTCGCGCCGAGCGCGAACGGCAGGACCAGCACCACCGCCGCCGCGCCCCCCACCCACCGCACCGCCTGACGCGCCGAGGGCGGTCGCTCGAGCAGCGACTGGACGCCGAGTGCCCCCAGGACCGGCAGCACGAGGATCGCCAGGTATCGCAGGCGACCCGGGTTGTGCAGGTAGACGTCTCCGTACGGCAGCCGCACGACCAGGTCGCGGAGCCAGGCGTTCCCGACGAGCAGCGTGATCGTCGCGAGGTAGCCGACCACCGCGGTGATCGTGAACGCGAGCGTGAGCGCTCGGCGCGTTCGGTCCCGGAACGCCATCGGCGCGAGGAGCAGCATCGCGGCGCCGACGTACGCGCCCGGCGTGCTCGCGAACGCGAACGGCCACCCGCTCCAGATGCCCGTGTCGGGGATCGGACGGTCCCGGATGCCGGCCGCACGCGCCAGCGTGCCCCCGAGCGCCCCGTACCCGGCGCGCAGGCTCGAGCGCGAGATCAGCGCGAAGCGCGGCACGAGGATCGCCAGGTTCGCGAGCGGCAGGAACGCGAGGAACGCCCCGGCCAGGGCCAACGCATGCGGCCAGCGTCGACGCCCCGTCCGGACGTCGTGGATCGAGCGCGCCGCCAGGTACGCGAACGTCAACGCCGTGCAGATCACGAGCCCGTGCGACATGTGTGAGAGCGCGACCTGCCCCCACGCGACCGCGCCGAGGGCCAGCCACCCGAGCCGCCGGAGGAGGCGCTCGGCCGCGAGGTAGCCGGACGCTCCGACCAGCACGAAGGGCGTCCACGCCAGCGTGCCGGCGAACGGCAGCGAGATCGCCACGGAGGACGCCGCCATCGTCATCGCGATCGACAGCCCGCCGGCCGTGGCGGGGATCCGCCACAGGCCCTCGCGCCGCAGGAACCAGTACGTGCCGAGACCCGCGAGGATCGGGTTCAGCACGACGATCGCGCGGAGGCCGCCGCCACACCCGAGCAGCCACGACAGGAGCATCGTGGGCAGCGAGAGCCAGCCGCTCTGCGAGTCGGCGAGGAACGGCGTCCCGAGCATCTCGTACGGGTTCCACAGGGGGAGGTGGCCGTCGGCGAGCGCCCGGCCCATCAGGCACGAGCGCGGGAGCCAGAACGACAGGACGTCGGGGTGCTGGTCGGTGAGGAGGTTCGCGAAGGCGAACCCCCGCAGCGCGATCAGGACCGAGACGACGATGAGCGCGGGACCCCCCAGCGTGATCATGAGGCGCCGGGGCAGCGTCGCGGCCGGCGTCCCGGCGGCGGCCTCGGGATGGCCCTCGCGTTCCGCCGTCCTCATCGCGCCAAGGGTAGTGGAACGTTCGTTCACTCGGCCGGGGGCGTCTGTTAGACTCCGCGCGGCCCGAAGCCACGACACTTTCCCCGAGAATCCTGGATGATCACGCTTCAGCACGTCACCAAGACATTCAAGAACGGCACCACCGCGCTCGACGACGTCTCCGTCGAGATCGAGAAGGGTGAGTTCGTCTTCATCGTCGGCGCGTCCGGCTCCGGCAAGTCCACCTTCGTGCGGCTGCTCCTCAAGGAGGAGGAGGCGACGAAGGGCGACATCTACGTGGCCGGCAAGCACCTCGCGAAGCTCACCACGTGGAAGGTGCCGCACCTGCGACGCAACATCGGCACGGTGTTCCAGGACTTCAAGCTGCTCCAGGACAAGAACGTGTTCGAGAACGTGGCGTTCGCGCTCGAGGTGATCGGCAAGCCCAAGCACGTGATCGACCAGCGGGTGCCCGAGATCCTCGAGTACGTCGGGCTCGGCGACAAGGTGAACAACTTCCCGGACGAGCTCTCGGGCGGCGAGCAGCAGCGCGTCTCGATCGCGCGGGCGTGCGTGAACCGCCCGCTGGTGCTCCTGGCCGACGAGCCCACCGGCAATCTGGACCCCAGCACCTCGGTGGACATCATGCGGCTGCTGGACAAGGTGAACCGGATCGGGACGACGGTCGTGATGGCGACGCACGACCAGGCGATCGTCGACGCGATGCGCCGACGCGTGATCGAGCTCGACCGCGGCAAGGTCGTCCGGGACCAGGCCCGAGGGGTGTACAGCTAGGTGGCGCGGTTCGAGAGCCTGTTCCGCGAGACGACCTCGGGGCTGCGCCGGAACGGGCTGGTCGCGTTCGCGGCGATCTCGACCACGTTCGTCGCGCTCCTGCTGTTCGGCCTCGCGCTCCTCGTCAGCCGCCAGGTCAGCCTCATGATCGAGGCGACGACCGGGAACGTCGAGGTGGCCGTCTACCTCTCGGACCCGGTGAACCCCGACACCGTCGCCACGCTCACGGACAAGCTCACGGAGCTGCCGGTCGTCGCGGACGTGGAGTACGAGACGAAGGAGGAGGCCTTCGAGCGGTTCCAGGAGCTGTTCGCGAACCAGGAGGCGCTCGTCAAGAACGTCAACCCCGACGCGCTCCCGGCCTCGCTCCGCGTGAAGCTCGACGACCCGGAGAACTACGCACAGGTGGCCGCGGTGCTGGAGGGCCAGCCGGGCGTCGCCCGCATCGTCGACCAGAGCCGCTTCCTGGACCGCCTGTTCGCGATCACCGGCGTGTTCCGGGTCGGCGTGCTGATGGTGTCGATCGTGATGCTGGTCTCGGCCGCGGTGCTGATCGCGAACACCGTGCGGATGGGCCTGTTCGCCCGGCGCAAGGAGATCGGCATCATGAAGCTCGTCGGCGCGACGAACTGGCGGATCCGGTTCCCGTTCCTGGTCGAGGGGCTCGTCGAGAGCCTGATCGGCGCGGCAGCCGCGATCCTGTTCCTGTTCGGGATGAAGGTGTACTTCATCAACCCGCTGTACGGGGAGATCGAATTCGTCCCCTGGGTGACGAACGGGGACGTCATCGTCATCATCCCGTGGCTCGTCGGCGCCGGCGCGCTCGTCGCGGTGCTCGCCAGCCTCGTCGGGATGCGCCGGTTCCTCGACGTCTGATCCGGCGATGAGCCCCAAGGGCGACCGGGCGGGCGAGCGGACCGTCGTCTCGAACCGCCGCGCGCTCCACGACTTCGAGATCCTCGAGCGCTTCGAGTGCGGCATCGTGCTCACGGGCGCAGAGGTCAAGTCCCTCCGCGGAGGCCACGGCTCGCTCCGCGAGGCCTTCGCCCGCGTCCGCGACGGCGAGGTCTGGATCGAGGGGTTCCACATCCCGCCGTACGAGAACGCGATGGACAAGACGCGGTGGGACCCGGTGCGCACGCGCAAGCTCCTGCTGAAGCGCGGCGAGATCGAGCGCCTGATCGGCACGACCGCCGAGAAGGGCCTCGCGCTCGTCCCGCTGCGCGTGTACTTCACCCACGGCCTGGCGAAGCTCGAGCTCGGGCTGGGCCGCGGGAAGCGACAGTTCGAGAAGCGCCAGGCGATCGCCGCCCGGGAGCACCAGCGCGAGATGGAGCGCGAACTCGGCCGCCGCCGCTGAGCCGGTTGTCCGGGCCCCATGTATACTTGCTGCACAACAACATACGGGGGTGTACTGGCTTCGACTTGAGCGGATACCGCTCGGGAGAAGCGGGCCGAGGTCCCCGGATGCCTCGTGAAAAGCCGGGACAAACACAAGCGCCGATAACGAATACGCGCTCGCTGCCTAGGTAACTAGGTAGCCGTCCGCCGCGGGTCGCCTGCGACCGCGGGTCGGGCGTCGTGAGCAGGCTCACGGTGACGGTTCCGCTCGGGGGCCGCCGCCGGACACCTCACCCGAGCTGGCCGAGAGGTCCTCCGCCGGTGGGAGCCTCGAGGCGAGATCTCCCCACCGGCTGCGCCCGGAGAAGCCCCGGACGGTCGCCCAAGGACAGGGGTTCGATTCCCCTCACCTCCACCAAGCTCGCATCGATCGGGTGCGAGAGCGTTCCCGTCCCCGGGTCGACGGAGGGTGACGCATGGACGTCGTGCCGATCGAGATCAGACGCGTGATGGCATCGCTCGAGGAGCGGGACGCGAGCGACCGCGTGGACGGCACCCCGCCCGCCGAGCGTCTCCGCGCGGTCATGCCCGACGTCGGCGAGTTCCTGTGCACGCTCGCGCTCGCGACGGGCGCTCGGACGATCGTCGAGATCGGGACCTCGGGCGGCTACTCGACGCTGTGGCTCGCGATCGCCGCGCGTGGGAACGGCGGACGCGTCACGACGTTCGAGGTCGATCCGGCCAAGATCGCCATCGCCACCGAGACGTTCGCGCGGGCGGCAGTCAACGACGTCGTCGACCTACGGCACGAGGACGGTGTGGCGGGTCTCTCGCGGTTCGTGGGCGAGGTCGACCTGGTGTTCCTCGACGCCGAGAAGGACCTGTACGGGTCGGCCCTCGAGCCGATTGTCCGGGCGCTCCGACCGGGCGGGACGCTCGTCGCGGACAACCTGCTGTCGCACGCGGAGGACCTCGAGGCGTTCCGCCGCGCGGCGCTCGAGCATCCGGCCCTCTCGGGCCTCGTGGTCCGGGTTGGCCGAGGCGAGCTCGTCGCGGTCCGCGCCTAGCCCCCGAGCCGCGTGAGCTCCGCGAGCCACGCGTGCACGGCGTCGCCCTCGAGCCTCGTCTCGAGCCCCGATGCGTCGACCTGGACGTCCCACCCTCGCGCGAACGTGCCGAGCAGCTCCATCTGCGTCACGTGTCGCGGACCGTACCCCCACGCGTTCCGCTCACTCCAGCACAGGACGAACGCGCCGCCATCGGGCGCGAGCGCGGCGTGCAGGCTCCGCGCGTACCGCGGTCGCTCCTCGTCGGACAGCGTGTGGAACATCCCGACGTCGATCGCCGTGTCGAACGTGCGCCCGAGCTCATCCACGCGCAGCGCGTCCCACACGCGGAGGTCGGCGCTGGCGCCGCGCTCGGCCGCCTTGGCCCGCGCCAGCTCGATCGCGCGCGGCGCGAGGTCCACCCCGACGACGTCGTGTCCCCGCTCGGCCAGGTACAGGGCGTGCTCGCCGGTCCCGCACCCGACGTCCAGGACCGAACCGACGATCCGGCCGGCCTCGGCGAGCTCCACGATCGCGCGCTGCGGCCTCCCGAGGTCCCACGGCGGACGGCCCTCGTACGCGGTATCGAAGAAGCCCACGTCGGCATCCTCGCGCACCGGGCGCCTTGCCGCCCGCGCGACATCGGCGCAGACTGACGGGAGGAGGCGGTGCCCGTGACGGTGCACGTGGCGGACCCGAGGCGGATCGTCTCGATCGTCCTGGTGGTCGTGCTGATCGCCGCGCTGGCGCTCGTCCTGTTCGCGGCGATGGGCTCGGAGCCCGTGCCGATCGGCCGGTCCTGAGCCTTTACCAGGTGACCGGCGGCAGGCCGAGCGGGTCGCTCTCGAACACGCCCGGGCCGTAGCCGGACAGGTCGGCCGTCGCCAGCCGCTCGAGGTACGACCTGGGGAACACGGCCCCGAAGATCGGCTGGTCGAACCGCTCGCGGTCGATCGCCTCCTCCGGCACGTACGGGCCGATGTTCTCGCCATACCGGTATTCGCCGAGCCAGGCGGCGATCTGGGCGTCCGTGACCCCGGTGTCGGCCATCGCGCGGCTCGAGAGGTAGATCTCGGACGGGACGACGCTCTCGACCAGGCCGAACACCGAGCGCTGGTATCTGGCCTCGATGTCCTCCTGGACCTGGATCGGATCCAGGCGCACGCCGCCGGAGAGGTTGACCGTTGGGCACTGCCCGTGGTCGGCCGTCACGATCAGGACGAACTCGCCGGGCTCGAAGCGCTCCTCGAGGATCCTGGCGACCCGCGCGATCTGGCGGTCGGTCTCGAGCAGCGCGAACTTCTGCCGCAGGGACAGGTAGTTGTAGACGTGGCCGGCATAGTCCGGCGCCTTCACGTTGATGTACAGCAGGCTGGTGTTCGGACCCTGCCCGATCGGCTCGGAGTCGAACGCGGCCTCGATCAGGTCGCCCTGGTATTCGATGATCGGCGGCGTGCAGCACTGCGCCTTCTTGCCCCCGAGCGTGAACGCGTCGTCCACGCCCGGGTCGGCGTACGCGCCGACGAGCTCGTCGAGGCGCTCGATGCCCGGCCACGACGCGGGCATCCGGTAGATGTCGGGGTTCTGTGGGATCCAGCCGCCGCCGCCGTCCTCGTCCCAGAGCACCGCGACCGGCTTGTCGCCGAGCGGGCGGTTGCCGCCGCGTCCGAGCATGCCCAGGTGCCAGATCTGGTAGCCGAGCTCGCCGACCCACGCGCCGTCCTGGGTCGCCGCGTTCCACGCGTCGGCGAGCGTGGGCACGAGCAGGAACGAGGGATCGGCCCGGCCGGGCTCGCCCCAGGCCTTCGTCGGATGGCCCTCGTACCGCAGGTTGTGCCCGGTGATGCCGTGGACGCGCGGGAAGGCACCGGTGCCGATCGTCGCGTGCGCGCACGCCGTGACGGCCGGGAACGTGCCGACGATCGCGTCCCGGTAGTTCGCGCTCGCGCGCATGAGGCGCTTCATCTCGGGCCAGGCGGTCTTCGCGTCGTCCGGGTCGTCCCAGTGCTGGAGGACGTTCCAGCCGCCGCCGTCGATCACGAACGTAACGATCACCTTCGGTGCCCTCGTGGGTCGCTGGATCCCGGGGAGGACGCGTCCCTCGGGCGCGCGGAACCCGTCGAAGCCCATGAGGTGCGACGTCGTCGGCGCCACGTCCGCCAGCGTGACGCGGGCCGTGTTGTCGGAGGGCTCGACGATGCCCGGCGCGTAGACGAACAGCGGGATCCGCTCGAGGTACATCCAGACCGACGCGTGGCTGCTCCGGGGATCGTCCTTCACGAGCGACCGGGACTCGTTCGCGTAGTTCGAGGAGTTGTAGGGCGCGAGCACGAGCTGCAGGTCACCCGAGCGCTCCGGGTGGAACTGGCGGCGGACCAGCTCCAGGTGCTCGGCGCCGAGGTGCCGGGCCATCGACTCGAGCGCCGGGTCCGGGTCCTCGGCCGCGAGTCCCTTCGCCGCGCGCCCGACCGCCGTCCCCCCGACGACGCCGGCGAGCCCGAGCCCGCCGAGCAGCCCGAGGAACCGCCGCCGGCCCGGGTCGAGGGCGCCGCCGTTCGTCGCCAGGACGAACGCCGCGCCCGCGATCAGCAGGCCGGCGAGGAGCGCGGCAACGACGCTGCCCGTGAGCGCGACGACGAGGGCAACGACACCCCCGGCGATCGCGAGCGGGACGACGAAACGGGTGGACGGACCGGGCACCGGCCCATTCTCCCAGACGCCTCCGCGGCGACTACGCGCGCTTGCGGGGCAGGTCGAGGAACGGCAGCTCGACGACGGTGGCCGGGACCTTGCCGCGCTCGCCCTCGACGGTCCACTCGATCTGCAGGCGCTCGCCGATGGCGGACATCGACGGCGGCACCGAGCCGAACGCGACCATCTTCTTGATCGTGATGCCCCACGTCACGCTGGTGGCGCGGCCGATCCGGCGGCCCTGCTTGTACAGCGGGACGGGGTCGCGTTCCACGACCGGCGAGGCGACGGGCGCGAGACCGTGCTTCGCGAACATCTGCTCGATCGCGGTCCAGTCCACGTGGAGGCCGACGAGCCGCCGCCTCGGCCCGCCCGCCGCCTGCTCGAGCTCGAGCGCGCGCTTGCCGACGAAGTCCTCCTTGCCGAAGTCGACCAGACGGCCGAGGCCGATCTCGAAGGGCGAGTAGAACTCGTCGGGGGCCGTGCTCGTCGCGTGGCGGGCGCTCGTGTACTCGGCGTCGACCATGATGAGGCCCGCCTCGACACGGGCGACGTCGAGCGCGCGGATCCCGATCGGGCGGATCCGGAAGTCCTGGCCGGCCTCCCACACCGCGTCCCACACCTCGACCGCGCCGTCGCCAGGCACCCACAGCTCGTAGCCGAGGTCCCCGGTGAAGCCGGTGCGCGTGACGTCGATCTGCACGCCGGCGACCTCGGTGCGGCGCTGGCCGAAGTACCGCAGGTCCTTCCAGTCCTGGCCCGTCGCCCGCTCGAGCACGTCGCGCGAGAGCGGACCCTGGACGGCGAGCGCGGCGAGGTCCTCGGACACGTCCTCGACCTGCGCGTCGAGTCCGGCCGCGTTCATCCGCAGCCACCGGAGCGTCTGGTCTGCGGCCGTCAGCAGGAAGCGGTCCTCGGCCAGGCGGGCAAGGTTGCCGTCGTCGATCACCTTGCCGTCCTCGTTGCACCACGGCGTGTACAGGACGCGACCGACGCCGAGCTTGCCGACGTCGCGGGTGATCGTCCGATCCAGGAGGCGGGCCGCGTCGGGGCCCGAGATCACGAACTTGTACAGCGGCGAGGTGTCGAACATCGCGACGGCCTCGCGGATCGCGTTGTACTCGATGTCGTGGAAGTCGTGGTAGACGGGGGCGGACCAGTACCCGGCCCACTCGCCCCAGGCCATCTTCGTGTTGAGCTCGGAGGTGCGGGGATGGAAGGCGGTGCCGACGCTCACGGGGACCTCCTGACGTGCGTCATCCGAGGAACCGTCCGACCCCGAGTATGCCTCGCCGAGATGCCCCCTGACCTGCCCGTTCGGACGTGCCCGCTGACCTGTGGTCAAGGGCCCCATGGTCGGCCCCTGCGGCCCCATCTAGCATGGCCACGGCGCGGTTGCGCCGTCCGACAGAGCGTGCCTTGACCCCCGGTCAAGCGACTGAGGAGGCGAACGGTGACGCAGCGATACGACGTCGTGATCATCGGCGGAGGCCACAACGGGCTCATCGCCGCCGGGTACCTCGCGAAGGCCGGCAAGCGGGTCGTGGTGCTCGAGAAGCGGTACGTGCTCGGAGGCGCGGCCGTGACCGAGGAGATCGTCCCCGGCTTCCGGTTCAGCGTGATGTCCTACGTGGTCTCGCTCCTTCGGCCCGAGATCATCCGCGAGCTCGAGCTGCCGAAGCACGGCCTGGAGATCCTGCCGCTCGACGGCACGATCACGCCGCTCGAGGACGACTACCTGTGGCGCGTGAACGACCACGGCAAGAACATCCGCGAGATCCGCCGCTGGAACAAGGCCGACGCCGAGGCCTACGAGGAGTACGGCAAGCTCATGGCCGAGATCGCGCGGTTCGTGAAGCCCTTCCTGTCGATGATCCCGCCGGACCAGGGCAACATCAGGGCGCGCGAGTGGACCTCGGTCGCCGGCTTCGCGAAGGACTTCCACGACCTGCCCGAGCGGATGCAGGACGCGTTCGTGAAGCTCATGACGATGAGCGCGACGGAGTTCCTGCGGCAGTGGTTCACGATCGACCCACTGATCGCGACGATGTCGGCCTCCGGCATCATCGGCACGTACCAGGGGATCCAGTCGCCCGGCACGGCGTACGTCCTGCTCCACCACTACATGGGCGAGATCGACGGCGCCTTCCGCGCGTGGGGCATCCCGAAGGGGGGCACGGGGGGCATCTCCGAGTCCTGTGGCCGTGCGGCTGAGGCGTTCGGGGCCGAGGTGCGCAAGGACGCGCCGGTCGCCCGGATCGACGTACAGAACGGCCGCGCGATCGGCGTCACGCTGGAGTCGGGCGAGGAGATCCGCGCGGACGTCGTGATGTCCAGCGTGGACTCGAACCTCACGTTCCTCAAGCTGATCGAGCCCACGCACCTCGACGCGTCGTTCCGCGAGGACGTCGCCCGGTACAAGTACCGGGGCTCGAGCGGCAAGGTGAACATCGCGCTGGACGGTCTGCCCGAGCTCGCGTGCAAGCCCGGCGTGGGCGAGTGGCTCCGCGGGGCGATCAGCTTCAGCCCGAGCGTCGACTACATGGAGCAGGCCTACGACGACGCGAAGTACGGACGCTTCAGCCGCCGCCCATACATCGACGTGATCATCCCGACGCTCGTGGACCCCTCGATGGCGCCGCCCGGCAAGCACACGATGTCGTGCTTCGTGCAGTACGCGCCCTACAAGCTCGCCGACGACAAGGAGTGGGACGACGAGATGCGGACGTCGTTCGGCGAGACGGTGATCGACACGCTCGAGGAGCGGTTCCCGAGGATCCGGGACCTGATCATCGACAAGCAGGTCCTGAGCCCACTCGACATCGAGCGGACGACCGGCCTGACGGAGGGCAACATCTTCCAGGGCGAGCTCTCGCTCGAGCAGCTGTTCTTCAACCGGCCGGTCCCCGGGTGGGCGCGGTACCGCACGCCGATCAAGGATCTGTGGATGTGCGGCTCGGCCGTGCACCCGGCGGGCGGGCTGATGGGCGCGAACGGTCGGCTCGCGGCGCTCGAGCTGCTGAAGGAACAGAGGGCCGGCAGGAAGGCGGTGGCGTGATGGCGACCTACGACGCGATCGTCATCGGGGCGGGCCACAACGGCCTGGTGGCCGCGGCGTACCTGGGCAAGGCGGGCAAGCGCGTGCTGGTGCTCGAGAAGCGCGAGCGGGTCGGCGGGATCCTCGACACGGTCGAGATCGCGCCGGGCGTGCGGGCGCCCGGCATCGTCCACACGGTCGGCCGACTGCGCCGGTCGGTGATCGACGACCTCGCGCTGACCCGGCACGGGCTCGTGCTGATCGAGCCGCCGGTCCGGGTGTTCGCGCCGCAGCCCGAGGGGCCCGCGATCACGCTGTGGTCCGACGCCCACAAGACGGCTTCCGGCCTCCGCGAGCGGAGCGCGACCGACGCGCAGGCGTACCCGGAGTTCGACAAGAAGGTCCGAGCGCTCGCGAGCTTCATCGCGCACCTGAACGTCGCCACGCCGCCCGACATCAAGTCGCCGACCTTCGCCGATGCGATCGCCGGACTGCGGCTCGGCCGAGCGTACAAGGCCCTCGGGCCCAGGGCCGGGCGCGAGATCACGCGCTCGGTCGCGATGGCGCTCGCCGACTTCGTGGGCGAGAGCCTGCAGGACGACGCGCTCCAGGCGGCGATCGTCTCGCGCGGGTTGCTCTACACGGCGCAGGCACCGTGGTCGGCCGGGAGCACCGCGAACCTCCTGAACGACTCGGCAGGCAACGACGGCGGGGCCGCCGGGCAGTCGACGTTCGCGAAGGGCGGCCCGGGCGCGCTCGCGGCCGCGCTCTCGAACGCCGCGAAGTCCTACGGCGTCGAGATCACCACCGGCGCCGAGGTCGTCCGGATCACCACCCGCAACGGCCGGGCGACCGGCGTCACGCTCGCCGACGGGACCGAGATCTCCGCCACACGCGTCGTCTCGGCCGCCGACCCGAAGCACACGCTCGTCGACCTGCTCGACCCGGTCGTGGTCGGGCCGCACCTGCGCTGGCGCGCCTCGAACATCCGCCAGTCGGGCCGGGCGTCGAAGGTCGACCTGGCGCTCTCGGGCCTGCCGAGGTTCAACGGCGCGAGCGAGGAGCAGCTGCGCGGGCGCATCGTGATCGGGCCCGGGATCGACTTCCTGGAGCACGCGTTCGACCACTCGAAGTACGGTCGGATCAGCGAGGAGCCGTTCCTCGAGGCCACGATCCCGTCGCTGTCGGACCCGACCCTCGCGCCCGAGGGCCGGCACGTGATGAGCATCGTGGCCCAGTGGACGCCCCGAGATCTCCGCGAGGGCGACTGGGCGGCCGAGCGTGACACCCTCGCCGACCTGGTCGTGAAGACGATGGAGATGTACGCGCCGGGGCTCGGCGACCTGGTCACCGGGCGCCGCGTCGTCACGCCGGTGGACCTCGAGACCGAGTACGGCCTGTCGGGTGGGCACGTGCTGCACGCCGAGCCGGGCCTGGACTCGTGGTTCGCGTGGCGGCCGCTGATCGGGCACGCGCGCTATCGCTTCGGCGTGCCCGGACTGTGGCTCGCCGGCTCCGGCGCGCACCCCGGCGGCGGCATCACCGGCGCACCCGGCGCGAACTGCGCGCGCGAGATGCTCGGCACCGGCAAGAAGTCGTAGCGGTCCGACGAAGCGTCAGGGGCGCGCCCCGACCTCCTCCGTCGAGCGGCTCACCGTCCGGACCCGGAGGCACTCGCCGACGCGGTAGCGTTCGTGAGCGCGCCGTGACTTGGCCGGGAAGTGGGTCGCCGCCGCCTCGATCGGGACGATCTCGGGCCGGTCGACCTCGTGCGTACGACCCTCGTTGACGATCGTGGCCGAGCCGCTCGCGAGCACGTTCTTGAGCCAATCGGTGCGGTCCCCGTACACGGTCGCGATCACGAAGCCGTCCTCGGTGGCCACCGCCTCGACGGGCGTTCGGTAGGCCTTGCCCGAGACCCGGCCCCGGTGCTCGATCACCGAGGCCATCGCCCCGGACGTCCCCGCCGTCCGCATCTGGTACGGGTTGCCGATGGCACGGGCGAAGTGCCGCACCCGGTCGAGGACCCACGGGGTCTTCGCGCGCATCCCGAGCGCGAACGTGATCCCGATGGCGAGGATCGCGAGCAGCAGGACGCCGACCACGATCGCGATCACGCTCCACATCGTTGCCTCCTCGGTGTCGTTCGCCCCAGCCTCGGCGGCCACCGATCGGGTCGTCCGGGTCGACGGGCCCGCGTCCGGCGTGCCCCCTTGCCCCCCGGCCGGGCCCCGACCTCAGTCGGCGGCGAACAGGCCGGCGAGCAGTGCGTCGACGCCGTCCGGCGCGCCTGCGCGCACGTCGACGGTCCCGTCCTCGGTCCGGTCCGCGTACGTGGTCTCGGCGCGGAAGTGCCCGCGGACCTCGGTCGGGAGGAACCGCGTGAGCTGCGCGTACCAGTGGCGGTCCTCGCGACCGCCGGATCGGCGGTGGTAGCGGAGCGGGAACGAGACCTCCAGGTGGTGCCGGGCCCGTGTGAGGGCCACGTAGAAGAGCCGGCGCTCCTCCTCGATCTGGTCGACGTCGCCGGTCGCCATGTCGGAGGGGAACATGCCGTCGGCCACGTGGATCACGTGCACGACGTCCCACTCGCCCCCCTTGGCCGAGTGCACCGTCGAGAGCACCAGGTAGTCCTCGTCCACGAGCGGCGGTCCGGCGAGGTCGGACGTCGAGACCGGCGGGTCGAGCGTGAGGTCGGTCACGAACCGCTCGCGGGTGGGGAAGCCGGTCGCGAGCTGCTCGAGCTGCTCCAGGTCGCGGATCCGCGGCTCGGGGGCGTCCGAGCGCCGGCGCAGGATCGGCTCGAGCCACGTCCGGACGCGCTCGAGCTGGGCGGCCGGCAGGGGCGGGTCCTGCGCGGCGCACGTGCGCACGACGTCGCGGAGCGTCTCGAGCTCGGCGAGGGCGGCGATCGGCGCGGCGGCGGGCTCGCCGTCGGTCAGGCGCGCGAGCGCCTGCCCCTCGGCTACATGCAGCGCGTCCATGAGCCGGCGCGCGGTCGCCGGGCCGACCCCGGCGAGGAGCTGGAGGACGCGGAACCAGCTGACCTCGTCGCGTGGGTTGTCGCAGATCCGCAGGACCGCGAGCGCGTCCTTCACGTGCGCGCTCTCGAGGAACTTCAGGCCGCCGTATTTCACGAACGGGATGTTGCGCCTCGCGAGCTCGACCTCGAGCACGTCGCTGTGGTGCGCGGCGCGGAACAGGACCGCCTGCTCCTTCAGCTCGGTCCCACGCTCGCGGTGTTCGAGCACCGAGCGGCACACCGCGTCGGCCTGGTCGGCGTCGTCCAGGCACGTGCGGAGGAGCGGCCGTATGCCGTCGGTGCGCGTGGTCCACAGCGTCTTCTCGTGCCGCTGCGGGCTGAGGGCGATGACGGCGTTCGAGGCGTCGAGGATCGGCTGGCTCGAGCGGTAGTTCCGCTCGAGCCGCACGATCGTCGTGCCGGGGAAGCGTTCGGGGAACTCCAGGATGTTGCGGACGGTCGCGGCGCGGAAGCCGTAGATCGCCTGCGCGTCGTCGCCGACGACGGTGAGCCCGCGGCCGTCGGGCTGCATCGCCGCGAGGATGTCCGCCTGGAGCGCGTTCGTGTCCTGGTACTCGTCGACCAGCACGTGCTCGAACGTGTCGTTGGCCGCGGGGCCGGCGGGGGAGGTGGCGAGGGCGCGCCAGTACAGCAGCAGGTCGTCGTAGTCGAGCGCGTTCGCCGAGCGCTTGCGATCGGTGTAGCCCTGGAAGATCGCGCGGATCCCCTCGAGCTCCTCGGCGCACGACGGGTACTCGCGCTCGACCACGCCGCGGAGCCGCTCCTGCGCGTTCACGGTCCGCGAGTAGACGTCCGCGAGGGTCTCCTTGCGCGGGAACCGCCGCTCGCCCTGCCCGAGACCGAGCTCGCCCCGGATCAGGTCCATCAGGTCGGCCGTGTCGCTCCGGTCCAGGACCGTGAAGTCGGGGGAGAGGCCGAGCGCACGGCCGTGGAGCCGGAGCAGGCGGTTGGCCATCGCGTGGAACGTCCCGCCCCAGACGCGGCCGACGCCGCGCTCGCCGGTGAGGCGCTCGGCGCGGCGGAGCATCTCGCGCGCCGCCCGGCGCGTGAACGTGAGGAGCAGGATGCGCTCGGGGCGCACGCCGCGGTCGACCAGGCTCGCCACGCGGCACGCGAGGGTCCACGTCTTGCCGCTGCCGGCGCCGGCCACGACGAGCAGGGGACCGCCGTCGTGGTCGACGGCGGCGCGCTGGGCGTCATTCAGGGCGTCGAACATGCGTTCGGAGCATAGGCGCGGGGTCGGACGGGAGCAAGCAGGCGCCGTAGGATGCGCCGCATGTGCCGGAGCATCAAGCGACTGCGCGAGGGGACGGTTTCGGCGTCGGAAGAGGAGATCCGGGAAGCCGCGCGGCAGTACGTCCGCAAGGTGAGCGGCTTCTCCAAGCCCACCGCCCGTCACGAGGAGGCGTTCGAGGCGGCCGTGGACGAGGTGGCCACCGCTTCGCGGCGACTGCTGGAGGCGGTCACTCGGACCATGGCGTGAGCCACGGGTAGGCTGTGCGCTCGTGAGTTACCCGCTCGACCCGAGTCCGGAGCAGATGCGGGAGATGGGCGACGCCGCCCTGACGTACGTCGTCGGGTTCGTCCACGGGCTCGGGGAGGCGCCGGCCTCGAACGTCGAGGGCGGGACGGAGCTCGCGCGCCGGCTCCGCGCGATGCCGCCGGAGGACGGCGGGCCGTTCGAGGAGGTGCTCGCCGACGTGCGCGAGGCCGCGGCGCACGCGTACGACACGACCGGGCCGGGCTACCTCGCATACATCCCGGGCGGGGGGCTGTTCGCGGCCGCGCTCGGCGACCTACTCGCGCTCGCGGTGAACCGGTACGTCGGCCTTTGGGCGCCGAGCCCGGCCGTCGTGCAGATCGAGGAGAACGTCGCGCGCTGGCTCTGCTCGCTCGTCGGATACGACGCGGGCACGTCGCAGGGGATCCTCACGAGCGGCGGCTCGATGGCGAACTTCTCGGCGATGGTCGCGGCACGGCACGCGAAACTGGGCGAGGACTTCACCGACGGCACCTACTACGTGAGCGAGCAGGCGCACGCCTCGGTGACGAAGGCGGCGACGCTCGCCGGGTTCACGGAGCGGAACGTGCGCATCGTGCCGACCGACACCGAGCTGCGGATGGACCCCGAGACCCTGCGCCGCATGGTCGAGGAGGACCTCGCGGCCGGCCACCGCCCGTTCCTCGTCGCGCCGAGCGCCGGCACGACGAACACCGGCGCGATCGACCCGCTCGACGCCGTCGCCGATGTCGCCGAGGCGCACGGGATGTGGATGCACGTCGACGCCGCGTACGGCGGCTTCTTCGTCCTGACCGAGCGCGGCAGCGAGCGCTTCCGAGGCATCGAGCGCGCCGACAGCGTCACCCTCGACCCGCACAAGGGGATGTTCCTGCCGTACGGGACCGGCGCGCTCGTCGTGCGCGACGGCGAGAACCTCCGGGAGGCGCACTACGAGGGCGCCGCCTACCTCCAGGACCTGGCGCCCGCGGGCGAGCTGCCGAACTACAGCGAGTACTCGGCCGAGCTCTCGCGCGAGTGGCGCGGACTGCGCGTGTGGCTGCCGCTGAAGCTCCACGGCGTCTCGGCGTTCCGCCGGGCGCTCGACGAGAAGCTGGACCTCACGCAGGTCCTGTACGAGGGGCTGAAAGCGATCCCCGAGCTCGAGCTCCCGTGGCCGCCGCAGCTCACGGTCGTGCCGTTCCGCTTGCGCGACGGCGACACCGAGGCGAACAAGCGGCTGCTCGAGCGGATCAACGCGAGCAAGCGGGTGTTCCTGTCGAGCACCCTCGTCCACGGCGAGTACACGATCCGTGCCTGCATCGTGAGCCATCGCACGCACCGCGACCGGATCGACGAGTGCGTGGAGATCGCGCTCGCAGCGGTGGGCGAGGTCGTCGGTGGATGAGCTCCGGACCGAGCGACTGGTCCTCGGGCCGCTCGTGCCCGGGGATCTCGAGGACTACGCGGCGCTGTACGCGGATCCGGACGTCGTCCGCTTCATCGGTGACGGCACCGTCTCCACGCGCGAGGAGTCGGCCGAGTGGCTGGAACGCACGCTGCGGCGCAACGCCGTCGAGGGCTGGGACATGCGCACCGTGCGCCTCCTCGACGGGACGTTCGTCGGCCGTTGCGGGATCGCGGTCCACGACCTGGAGCACGGCGTCGAGCGGGAGGTGGGGTACATGCTCGCGCGCGAGCACTGGGGCAAGGGCTACGGGACCGAGGCCGCCTTCGCGGTGCGGGACCACGCGCTCCGAACGCATCGACGACTGATCGCGCTCATCGCCAACGGCAACGAGGCCTCCGTCCGCGTGGCCGAGAAGCTCGGCATGAGGTTCGAGCGCGAGGTCCTGTTCCACCAGCGTCCGACACGCATGTTCGCGCTGGAGGCCTGATGCCGGAACTCCCCGAGGTCCAGGCGCTCGCGGAGCGGCTCCACGCCGCGCTCGCCGGGGCGACGCTCGAGCGGTTCGACCTCCTGCAGTTCTCGTCGCTGAAGACGGTGACGCCCCGGCCGTCGGAGCTGGTCGGCTCGACGCTGGAGGCCGTCCGGCGGCGCGGCAAGTACCTGGTGCTCGAGCTCGGGGGGCCGCGGCTGCTCGTGCATCTGTCGCAGGGCGGGCGCATCGACCTGGAGGATCCGCCGAAGACCACGAAGCCGCGCGGCGCGGTGGCGCGACTGCGGTTCGCCGGTCGGCCGTCGGTGCTGGTCAAGGAGTTCGGCCGCGAGCGCAAGGCGGGCGTCTGGGCACTCGCCGAGGGGGACGACGGGCCGCTCGCGGCGCTCGGGCCCGAGCCGGGCTCGAGCGGGTTCGAGCGGCTCGTGCTCGAGGGCGACGACGCTCGGCGGGTCCATACCATCTTGCGCGACCAGCGCACGGTCGCCGGGATCGGGCGCGGGTACAGCGACGACGTCCTGCACCGGGCGCGGCTGTCGCCCACCGCGGCGCTCGGGAAGCTCTCGCCCGAGCAGCGGCGTGCGCTGCTCCAGGCCGTCCGCGACGTGCTGGCCGAGGCGCTCGAGGCCGAGCGTCGGCGCTCGGGCGGCCTGCCGACGAAGATCGGCGATCACTTCGCGGTGCACGGGCGGTACGGGTCGCCGTGCCCTCGGTGCGGCGCCGACCTGCGCCGCATCTCGTACGAGTCGCACGAGATCACGTACTGCCCCGCATGCCAGACCGGGGGCAGGGTGCTCGCCGACCGGCGGCTGTCCAGACTGGTCCGCTAGCGTCGCGCGGTAGCCTTCGCGCGTGCGCGACCTCCTCACGCTGCCGAAGGTGGACCTGCACGTCCACCTCGAGGGCTCGATGCGGGCGACGACCGTGGTCGAGCTGGCCGAGCGCTACGGCGTGCAACTCCCCGAGGGCCTGCGCGAGGGCCGCTACGGGTTCCGCGACTTCCGTCACTTCATCGACGAGTGGGTCGCCGGCCTCGCATGCCTGCGCGAGCGCGAGGACTTCCGGCGGATCGCCCTGGAGTTCTGCGAGGACCAGGCTGCGCAGGGCGTCCGGTACGCCGAGGTCTCGTTCTCGCTCCCGGACCACGCCGAGCGGTTCGACGACTGGGACGGCCCGATGGCGGGAGTCCTCGGGGGACTGGCGGAGGGGGAGCGGTTCGGGATCCGAAGCCGTGTGTACGTCGACGTCGTGCGAGGGATCGACATGGCGGTATCGCGCCGGGCGATGGAGGTGGCGGCCGCGTACGTCGGCGACGGCGTGATCGGGATCGGGCTCGGCGGCGAGGAGCGGTTCCCGCCCGAGCCGTACGCGGAGATCTTCCGCGAGGGGAGAGCGCGCGGCCTGCGCTCGATCCCGCACGCGGGCGAGACGCACGGGCCCGAGTCGATCCGCGGCGCGATCGAGGCGCTCGGCGCCGAGCGCATCGGCCACGGGATCCGGATCCTGGAGGACCCATCGCTCGTCGAGGAGGTGCGCGCGCGCGGGATCGGCCTCGACGTGTGTCCCACCTCGAACGTGATGACGCGGTCCGTCCCGAGCCTGGCCGAGCACCCCCTCGGCGCGATGCTCGACGCCGGCCTGCGGTGCACGCTCGCGAGCGACGACCCATCGATGTTCCACTCGGGCCTCGCGGCCGAGTACGAGGCGTGCCGCCGCGTCCTGGGCTTCGACGACGAGCGGATCGCGGCGCTCGCGCGCAACGGCGTGCGTGCGTCGTTCGCGGACGAGCACACGAAGGCCGAGCTCGAAGGCGACATCGAGGCGTGGTTGGCCGAGGGCTGAGACGGCCGGCTGCGCGAGACGTGATGCCGGTTCGCTCGTGATGTGACCGATCTCACAGACACGGCGGTGGCGGAGCACTAGTCTCGAACACATGTTCGAGGTTCGCACATGAGCGAACTCCGCCCCGTGATTGAACCCTACCGGCGAGACGTGCTCACGGGGATGCCCGACGCCCGGCTGGAAGAGGACTTCGCGGAGCTGCAGCGGGCCGCCGAGCAGATCCAGGCCGAAGCGTTCCGGCGACTCGCCGAGATCGAGCGGAGGCGCTGCTTCGAGACGGACGGGTATCTGTCGGCAGCCGCATGGCTGGCTTCGCGGTTCGCCCTCGCTGGGGAGGTGCGCGCCAGGCGGTGCATCTCGCACGGTCGCTCGAGCAGATGCCGGCGGTCCGCCGGGCGATGGAAGAACGGGGAGATCTCGTTGCAGGCGGTGAGGATCCTGGCCCAGGCCAGAGAGACGAACCCCGAGGCGTTCGAGCGCTCGGAGGCCTACCTGGTGGAGGCCGCCAGGGTCCACCCCGGTGATCTGTATCGGATCGCGGCTTACTGGCGGCAGGCAGCCGAGCGCGACGTGCTCGGATCGTCCGATGACGTGGTGCGTGATCGCCGCAGGCTGCACGCCTCGGTCACACTCGGCGGGATGGTACGGCTGGACGGGGACCTGGACCCCGAGAACGGCGAGACCGTGTTGACGGCGCTCCGGGTGGTGCTGGACGCAGAGATGCGCTCGAAGGCGCAGGACGATCGCACGCCGGCGCAGCGGCGAGCCGATGCGCTGGGGGAGGTGTGCCGGCAGTGGCTGAACCGTTCCGGGAGACTCTCGATCGCGGGCGAGCGTCCGCACATCACGGTGACGGTCGGGGCCGAGGTGTTGG
>DASTPT010000041.1:0-49694 GCA_035762085.1 Actinomycetota bacterium
GCCGGCGACGCCCAGCTCACTGCCAGGACGATCGCGAGGAGGACGGCCCTGCGCACGCCCCGACGTTACGTCGCCTTCACGACCCTCGTGGCCGTCCAGGCGACCTTCACCCTGCCCTCGCACGCGCCGACCATGATCGTCTTCGCGGTGCCCTCGGCCTTACGTCGGCTGACGAACTCGCCCCGCACGACGAGCACGTCTCGGTTCTGCTCGCCACGGACGACGAAGGTCCCGTCCTTCCGGATCGGTTCGGCGATCTCCGTCGCGTCCCACTCGATCACGCAGCCGGTGGGTCCCGGCACCTCGATCACGACGCGGAGGAAGGTGACCGTCTCCTTCCCGTTCACACGGAAGCTGATCTTCCTGGCCTGCTCGGTCTCCCCGCGGAACCTCCCCTGGTGGACGCCCGCGACGGCGCTCGGCATCGGTACGAGCACCGCGAGTGAGGCGATCGCCGTCATGGCGACCAACCTGCGTACCCGACCGCTCATCGTTGCCTCCCCTCTCCCACGGCCCATGCCGCGATGCTATCCCCGGCAACGGATCAGCGGGAGGCCCCGGGCGAGGCCGAACGACCCGTCTCGCCCGGGGCGGACGACCGGTGGCCCGCCCGCCCCGCGTCCGCAGCATGGCTGGCGACGCACGATGACCCATCGCCACGTTGCACCTGCCATCGCCGCGGGTCTCGGTGAGGCGCCCGTGCTCCTCGTCGGGAACTCGAACGTCGGGAAGTCGGCCGTCTTCGCGGCGCTCACCGGTCGGCGCGTGGACGTCTCGAACTACCCCGGCACCACGGTCGAGATCGCCACGGGCGCGGTCCGCCTGCCCGAGGGCTCGAGCACCCTGGTCGACACGCCCGGGGTGCGCAGCACGATGCCGCTCTCGGACGACGAGCGCGTCACCCGGGACGCGCTGCTGGACCTCGAGCCCTCGGTCGTCGTGCAGGTCGTCGACGCGAAGAACCTCCGGCGCGGGCTGTTGCTCACGTTCGAACTCGCCGAGACCGGGCTGCCGGTCGTCCTGTGCCTCAACATGACCGACGAGGCCGAGGCGCGAGGGATCCACGTGAACGCGAAGCGGCTCTCGGACATGCTGGGTGTGCCCGTCGTCCAGACGATCGCGGTCCGCCGTACCGGCATCGAGCGACTCCGCGAGGCGATCGCGCAGGCTCGCCCCGTGGACCGCATCCCCCGCTTCGACGACCAGATCGAGGAGGCGATCGCCGAGGTGGCCCACCGCGTCCGGCCGCCAACGGCGCCGTCGCGGGCCCTCGCGCTGGGGCTGCTCGGCGGCGACGAGGCGCTCGCCCGCCGCCTGCAGCTCGATCCGTGGAGCGCGAGCGCCATCGAGCGAGCCCGCGCCTCGCTCGAGACCGGGTTGGGCGAGCCCGTCGCGTACGCGCTGACCCGTCGGCGGCTCGCGGCCGCCGACGCCGTGCTCGCCGAGGTCGTCCGGTACCGACGGGCCCACGGCGGCTCGGTCGCCGCGACGATCGGCCGCCTCGCCGCTCATCGCGTGTGGGGCTGGCCGATCCTCCTGGGCGTTCTCGGTCTCCTGTACCTGGTCGTCGGGGTCCTCGGCGCCGGGGTCCTCGTCGACCTGCTCGAGACGCACCTGTTCGGGAACGTGATCAACCCGTGGGCGACCCGGGTGGTCCAGGATCTGGTCCCGTGGCCGCTCGTCGAGCGCTTCCTGGTCGGCGAGTACGGCCTGATCACGATGGCGCTCACGTACGGGCTCGCGATCGTCCTACCGATCGTCGCGACGTTCTTCCTGATGTTCGGCGTGCTCGAGGACAGCGGGTACCTGCCCCGACTGGGCGTGGTGCTCGACCGAACGTTCCGACGGATGGGGCTGAACGGCAAGGCCGTGCTGCCGCTCGTACTCGGACTCGGATGCGTGACGATGGCGACCGTCAGCACCCGGGTGCTCGACACGCGTCGAGAGCGCCTGCAGGCCACGCTCCTGCTCGCGCTCGCGATCCCGTGCTCGGCCCAGCTCGGCGTGATGCTCGGGATGATCTCGGCGACCGGCGTCCTCGGGGTCGGGATCTGGCTCGCGGTCGTCGTCGGCTCGCTCCTGGGGGTGGGATGGCTCGCCGGACGCCTCCTGCCGGGCGAGGCTTCGGACTTCATCCTCGAGCTGCCGCCGATGCGCCGTCCGTCCGGTGCGGCGATCCTCACGAAGACCGCCGCCCGCGTCGAGTGGTACCTGCGCGAGGTGATCCCCGTCTTCCTGATCGGGACCGCGGCGCTGTTCGTGCTCGACGAGATCGGACTGCTCGCTCGGCTCGAGAGCGTGCTGTCGCCGGTCGTCGTGTCCTGGCTCGGCCTTCCGGCCGCCGCGACCGGGGTCCTGTTGATCGGGTTCCTGCGGCGGGACTACGGCGCCGCCGGGCTGTTCGCGCTCGCGACGGCGGGCGCGCTCACGCCGCAGCAGACACTGGTCTCGCTCGTCGTCATCACGCTGTTCATCCCGTGCATCGCGAGCCTGCTGATGATCGTCCGCGAGCACGGGGTGCGGGTGGCCGTCGCGATGCTCGGGACCGTGCTCGCGATCGTGCTCGTCGTCGGCGGCGCGCTCAACCTCGCCCTCGGAGGGCTCGATGTCCCGCTCGGGTAGGCGCGAGATGCGCTGCGGGCTGTGCGGTCACCGGTTCGACCCTGTGTCCATGGCGTGCCACTCGGCGTGCCCGCTCGGCGCCCACTGCAACCTGATCTGTTGCCCCAACTGCGGCTTCCAGGTCGTCGACGCGTCCAAGACCCGTCTGGGCGGCTGGCTGTCGCGGACGCTCCGACCTCGGCGGCGCGAGGAGCGTCGGCGGACCCAGCTCGCGGCCGAGGCCGTCGAGCGGCGTGCACGCGAGACGATCCCCCTGTCCCACGTCCTGCCCGGACGCGAGGTACGGATCGTGGCCCTCCGCGAGATGTCGGGGCCGCGGATCTCGCGACTGGGCGCGTTCGGGCTGGTGCCGGGGAGCCGCGTCGAGGTCGTGCAGCGGCGTCCCGCTCCGGTCGTGCGGGTGGGCGAGACCGAGATCGCGCTGAGCGTCGAGATCCTCGAGCGCATCGAGATCGCGCCGACGTCGACGCTCGGCCGCGCGGCGCGCCAGGGCGCCTGATCAGTCGACGACGCCCGCCCGCCGCAGCGCCTCGATCTGCGCCGGCTCGGTGGGCCCCCCACACGCGAGGCACGGAGGCGCGCCGGCGGTCGGGAGGCAAGCGGCGCAGTAGACCCGCCCGCATGACGTGCAGACGCTGCCGTGCCACAGGCGGAAGCCCCCCTCCGCCGAGAACGCCGGCAGGAGCGGGATCTCCTTCCGGCAGGACGAACAGCTCACCACGACCCGCGTAGCCACGCGCCCTCCTTCCGGAGACGCGGCGGCCGGCGCGGGCTCGCCGGCCGCCACCGTCCCCACCGACCGACGCTACCGGCGGACCCAGGATCCGCTGGGGGCCGATGCGCCCCCGGACCCCGGGACGAGAGTCCGGGGCGCGGGGGCGCTGCGGGCGCGGGTCGCGGGCTGCGACAATGGTGGCTATGCCTACCTCATCCAAGTCCGCCGCCACGAAGGCCACGACCCGCAAGCCGGGCGTCCGGCTGCTCGCGAAGGTTCCGCTGTTCGAGGGCCTGTCGCAGACCCACCTGCGCTCGGTCTCCGCGCTGACCGAGGAGGTCCACTACTCGCCCGGACGCATGATCGTGCGCACCGGAAGCCCCGGCGCCGCCTTCTACGTGATCGTGGAGGGAACCGCGAAGGTCGTGCGAGGGAAGATCGCGACGGCGAAGGGGACCTGGGAGCTCGGTCCCGGCGACTTCTTCGGCGAGATGGCGCTGCTGGACGGCGGTCCGCGGACGGCCTCCGTCGTCGCCGAGACCCCCCTGACCACGATCCGCATCGAGCGCGCGCCCTTCCGCCAGATGCTCCGGGAGGAACCCGACATCGCGCTGAAGCTGCTCGAGAGCATGGCTGGGCGGATGCGAGGGATGCTCGGCCACACCTCCGTCTAGGTCTCCCGACCTAGGACGCGGCTCAAGGGGGCGCCGCCCGAGGACGACAACTCGGGCATGAGGACCTGTCCGCACTGCGGCGGGGAGATCCGGCCGTCCGTGATCCGGTGCGTGCACTGCGGCACGGCCCTCGATCCCGAGGCACAGCCGGCCACGGCGATCGCGGGTGCGCGGCGCGGACCCGCGACGGTGGAGCGCCCGGCCGGGATGCCCGGGCGAGCACCCGCCCACGTCCCCGACCCCGTCCGGACCCCCGAGAGTGGGGACGTCGACGGTCGACCCGCATCCGACGCGTGGGCGACCCCACCGTCGGGTGACGCCGATCGGCGCTCCGCGACGGCGGCCGAGGTCGTGCCGGTCGCATCGGCGAGCGCTCGCCACGTGGACGGCTGGCTGATGGGCGCCGCGGTCCTCGCGATCGCGACGGCCGTGATCGCCGTGTCCTCGCTGTCGCTGCCGTGGATCGACGGGCGGCTCTCCGTCGTCGGCACTCGGAGGACGCGCACGGTGGTCGAGCTCACCTTCCGGGCCTCGGATTCCTACGGAGGCACGATCGCGATCGTGATCGCGGGGACGATGTCGGTCCTCGGCCTCCTGTGGTTCTGGTACGGAACCGACCGCACGAGCCACGTGCCGGCCATCGCGCATCCGGCGATCGCGGTGATCGTCGGGCTCGCCGGGTGGGCCGCGATCGGCGCCTCGATGGTCGGCTCGTTCTTCTGGGAGCACGCGTTCGTCGAGCACGCGGAGCAGGCCGGTCTCACCTCCGAGGCGATGCAGGCGATCCTGGACGACCGGGCCCACCAACTGGTCGAGCTCGAGCGGCTCGGGGGGCTCCGGCGGTTCGAAGTCGCGGCCACGGGCGCGGTGCTCGCGGGCGTGGTCGCGATCTGGTCGCAGCGCCCGCGTCGCTCCCGCTAGCATGCGCCGGCGATCGCTGCGACCGGACGTCCTCAGAGCCGGGGCCAGCTGATCCCCGAGCCCTCGACGAAGCGCGCCGTGGCCTCGCGCGAGTAGGACCACCGCCGCGGCAGGTCCAGCACCTGCTGACACTTCCCGCAGATGAACTTCTCCCAGCGCTTGTTCACGGTCTGGACGAAGCTGCACTCGGGGCACTTGAAGAACATCACGTCGCCGCTGCAGCCGAAACATCGGTACTCGTTCGCCTCGTCGGCGACCTGCTGGGGCGTCCGGCACCACGGGCAGGTGATGTACGCCACGGCTCAGCCCTCGGTGCGCTCGGCGAGCACCGTCGCGGCCTGGGCGGCCCGGTGCTCGGCGAGGACGTCACGGTACTCGGGATGGGCGAGGGCCAGGATCTGCGTCGCGAGGATCGCGGCGTTCACGGCGCCGGCCCTGCCGATCGCGAGCGTGCCGACCGGGATCCCGCCCGGCATCTGGACCATCGAGAGCAGCGAGTCGAGGCCCCCGAGGAGCTTGGACTCCATCGGCACGCCGAGGACCGGTCGCGAGGTCTGCGCGGCGACCACGCCGGGGAGGGCCGCGGCCATCCCCGCCGCCGCGACGAAGACCTCGACCCCGCGCTCCTGCGCCGAGCCGACCCACGCCGAGAGCTCGGCCGGCGTCCGGTGTGCCGAGAGCATGCGCACCTCGCACGGCACGCCGAACGCACCGAGCTGGTCCACGCAGTGCTGCATCGTCTCCAGGTCCGATCTCGAGCCCATCACGACGCCCACGAGGGGATCGGCCATCTCGCTCCTTCCGTGGCGGTCGGGCGGGAAGTCTAGTGGCCCGGCGCGGCACCGCCCGGGCGGTAGGCTCGGCAGGTCACAGGGGGGGATGGCGCTGGCGGATCGCATCAGCTCGAGCCTCGCTCGGTACGCGCTCGGCGCCGCCGAGGAGGGTCTCGCCACCCGGACGGCCCACGAGGTCCGGCGCCGGCTGCTGGACACGGTCGGCGTGGCCGTGGCAGGGCTCGACGGAGGCGCCGCCGTCGCCGCGCGCCGGTACGCCGAGGGCTCTGCCGGCCGGGTCACCATCTGGGGCTCCGACGTGCGCGCGGGCGCCGAGGCCGCCGGCTTCGCGAACGGCGTCGCGGTCCGGTGCCTCGACTTCAACGATACGTACCTGTCGCTCGAGCCGCTGCATCCCTCGGACACGATCGGCGCGCTCCTCGCCCTCGCCGAGGATCGGGGGCTCGGCGCGCGAGCCCTCCTCGAGGCGATCGCGGTCGCGTACGAGGTCGGTGTGTCGCTGTGCGACGCGATGCGCCTCCGCACTCGGGGCTGGGATCACGTGAACGTCGTCGGGATCGCGACCGCGTGCGGCGCGGGCCGCCTGCTCGGGTTGCGGTCCGAGGCGCTCGAGCACGCGATCTCGCTCGCCGCGGTCCCCCACGCGGCGATGCGCGAGACGCGCGCCGGTGAGCTCTCGATGTGGAAGGGTGCCGCCGCCGCGCACGCGGCCCGATCGGCCGTCTCCGCGACCCTACTCGCGGAGGCGGGGATGGCCGGGCCAGGCCGGCCGTTCGAGGGCCCGATGGGGTTCGTCCGCCAGCTGCTCGGCGACGACGGCCTCGACCCGACGGCCCTCGGACCCCTCGAGGCGCTCGAACCGCCGGGGCGGATCCTCGACACGTACGTCAAGCGGTGGCCGGTCGAGTACCACGCGCAGAGTGCGGTGGACGCCGCGCTGGCGGTCCGCGCGGACCTCGGCGACCCAGAGCAGATCGCGTCCGTCCGCGTCGGCACCTTCCGGGCGGCGCATGAGATCATCGCCGGCGACGCCGAGAAATGGGATCCACGCACCCGTGAGACGGCCGACCACTCGCTCCCGTACGTGGTGTGCGCCGCCCTGCAGGACGGGGACGTCACGCGCCACACGTTCGACCTGGATCGCGTCCGGCGACCCGACACCCTCGCGCTGCTGGCGCGCACGACCGTCGAGCCGGACGACGCGCTGACCGCCGCGTACCCGGCGGCGGTGCCGAACCGCGTCACCGTCGGGACGACCGAGGGCGCGACGCTCGAACGCGAGGTGGCGTACCCTCGCGGCCACGCGCGGAACCCGATGACGGACGACGAGGTGGCCGAGAAGTACCGCGCGAACGTCGCCGAGCGCTGGGGCGCCGACCGCACGGCGGCCGTCGAGGAGGCCGTGTGGCGACTCGGCGAGGGCGACGATCTCGAGCGGCTGCTGGAGGGCCTGCGGGGATGACGTGGCTCACGCCCGACCCGGGCGAGCACCCGGCGAAGCGCCTGCGCGCGCGCCTCCAGGACGGTCGCGTCCTGGCGGTCCCCGGCGTGTTCAACGGGCTGACCGCGTTGCTGGCGAAGGAGGCGGGGGCAGAGGCGCTCTACCTCTCGGGCGCGGCGTTCTCGGCGTCGATGGGGATGCCCGACGTCGGGCTCGTGACGCTCGACGAGCTGGCGCGCGCGGCTCGGCAGATCGTCCGTGTGACCCGCGTCCCGCTCATCGTCGACGCCGACACGGGGTTCGGCGGTCCGCTCAACGTCATGCGCACGGTCCGCGAGCTGGAGGGCGCGCGGTGCGCCGCCGTCCAGCTGGAAGACCAGGTGGACCCCAAGCGCTGCGGCCACCTCGAGGGCACGCAGGTCGTCGAGGCCGAGATCTTCGCCGAGAAGGTCCGCGCCGCCGCGACGTCGAGGCAGCATCTGGTCCTCATCGCACGGACGGATGCACGGGCGGCCCTGGGGTTCGAGGAGGCCGTCCGGCGAGGACTCGCGTACCGGGAGGCGGGCGCCGACGTGATCTTCCCCGAGGCGCTGCGGACCGAGGACGAGTTCGCGGCGTACGCCCGCGAGGTCCCCGGCCCGCTCCTCGCGAACATGACCGAGTTCGGCAAGAGCCCGAACCTCACGGCCGGTCGCCTCGGCGAGCTCGGCTACCGGATCGTGATCTTCCCGGTCTCGGCGGCGCGCGTCGCGGCCGCGCAGGTCCGTGACCTCTATGCGGACCTGGTGCGCGAGGGGACGCAGGCGCGCTGGATCGACCGGATGCTGACGCGCGAGGACCTGTACCGGCTCATCGGGTACGACGATTACGCGGAGCTCGATCGTCGCCTCGCGCACGACGGTGATCCGCCGCCCGAGAGCTAGGCGCGCCGCTCCAACCCGGCGAGGGCCGAGCCGACCTCGCGGGTGATCTCGACCAGCGCGAGCACGTCCTCCTCGGTCGTGCGGAAGTTCACGAAGCACGGCCGCAGGTAGACCTCGCCGTCGATCAGCGCCGAGGCCAGGTACACGCGCCCGTCCGCCTGGAGCGCCTCGGCGAGAGCGGCGTTGTGGGCGTTGCGGTCCACGACGCCCGGCGGCACGTGCCGGAACGGGACGATCGATAGCTGCGGCGGCGGGCCGAGCGCCTCCAGGTCGTCGTAGCGACCGATCTCCTCGTACAACAGCCGAGCCTCGGACAGGTTGCGCTCGATCGCCTCGCGGAACGCGGGGGCGCCGTGGGCCCGGAACGCGAGCCAGAACTTCAGCGCCCGGAATGGCCTCGAGTACTCGAGCGTGATGTCGACCGCGTACAGGTCGTGCTGTTGGTGCGGCAGGTATCCCTCCTGATGCGCGAACACGTCCAGCAGGTCCTGCCCGCGTCGCACGAGCACGATCCCGCACGCCTTCGGCAGGTACAGCCACTTGTGCGCGTCGACCGAGACCGAATCCGCGCGCTCGAGCCCCGCGAACGCCGCCCGCATCGAGGGCACCCCGGCCGCCGGCACCCCGTACGCGCCGTCGACGTGCAGCCAGACGCCGCGCTCCTCGCAGACGTTCGCGAGCCGGTCGATCGGGTCAATCGCACCCGTGAGCGTGGTGCCGGCCGACGCCACGACGGCGATCGGCATGACACCGGCGCGGACGTCGTCGTCGATCGCGGCCGCGAGGGCGTCCGGCCGGAGTCTCCGGGCCCCGTCGATGGGGACCGCGCGCAGGTTCTGCGATCCGACGCCGAGGATCTCCACGGCGCGCGTGATCGAGTAGTGCGCGTCGGCCGAGCAGTACACGGCCACACGTCGATCCCCGATCCCCGTGCGGCGCGACCCGGGAAGCGCGCGCTCGCGCGCCGCGGCGAGGGCGGTCGTGTTGCTCACCGTGCCGCCGCTCGTGAAGGCGCCGCTCTCGGCGGGGTAGCCGACGAACTCGCCGGCCCACCGGACCGCCTGCTGCTCGATCACGGTGGCCGCCCGGGCGTCGACCGCGAGGTTGATGTCGTAGGCGGCCGCGATCGCGTCGCCGATCACGCCGATCTCCAGGCCGCTCGAGCCGATGAACGCGAAGTACCGAGGCCGCGGCTGCGCGATCGAGCCGTCGAGGATCCGTCCCGCGTCGTTCAGCGCCTCGTGCACCGGCACGCCGGTCTCGGGCACCGAGGTCTGCAGGAGGGCGCGGATCACCTCGTCGAGCGGCGGCTCCTCAGGGCGGAACCGGTCGAAGCTCCGCCACGCCTGCGCGATGATCTCCGACGCGTGACGGAGCGCTTCCTGCCGCGAGATGTCCAGCCGGAGCGACGGCTGGGTCTCGACGGATCCGGTCATGCGGAGGATGCTACCCACAGGGAACGGTTTCGGGTCTGCGGCGGTCGGGTACAGGGAGGGGCATGATGCCGAGGACCGACGGGAACCTGGCACGGGCCGACCTGGGCGAGGATTTCGCCTTCGGCGAGCCCGCGACGAAGCTCGACCTGATCCGAGGCGAGCTCGCGTCCGTCACCGAGATCCTCGACGCAGGACGCCCCGAGGACGCCCCCGGCCTGCCGCTGGCGGTCGGCCGGCTGATCATCGTGCTCGCGATCGCGATCGCCGTGGTCGGCATCGCCCTCTCGGCGCCGACCCGCTGGCTCGCGACCCGCCTCCTCGAGCTCATCTAGCCGCACCCGGCGCGTCGCCGATCGCCCCTTCGGACCGGTCGCCGGCCCTGCCGAGGTACGCCTCGCGAACCTGCGGATCCGCCCGAACCTCCGCGGGCGTCCCTTCGGCGATGACCCGACCCTGATCGAGGACGTAGATCCGATCGCAGACCCTCGTGATGAAGTGGAGGTCGTGGTCGATGACCAGGACGCCGCCGTCCACCGCCTCGGCGGCCCGGCGGACGTGGTCGATCATCGCCGCCGACTCCGCCTCGTTCATGCCGGTGGTCGGCTCGTCGAGAAGCAGGAACGCCGGCGCGAGCGCGGCGGCCCGCGCGAGCTCGAGCCGCCGGGAGGTCCCCGTGTCCAGCTCGCGCGCGAGGCGTTCTCGCGCGTCCCAGAGGCCGCCCGCGACCAGGAGGCCTCGCGCATCCTGGCCGCGTCGGGCGTGACGGTAGCGCTCGGCCACCATCTCGGGGATGTCGACGTGCTCGCGGAGCGGCAGCGCGGGGAACAGGCGGAAGTTCTGGAAGGTCCGCGCCACCCCGGCCCGGGCGATCCGATCCGTCGGCCGGCCGGTCAGGTCGTGATCGTCCAGCAGGACCGTGCCGGCGGTCGCTGGGACGACGCCGGTGAGCGCGTTCAGCAGGGTGGTCTTGCCGGCGCCGTTCGGCCCGATCAACCCGACGATCTCGCCCGAATGCACCTGGAGCGAGACCTCGTGGACCGCGAGGAACCCGCCGAACTGCACCGTCAGGTCGCGCACGGTGAGGGTCGAGGCGGCCTCGCCCGACGTGATCGCCTCGGCGGGCTCGGGACGGGGCTGTGCGGACCGCAGGCGGCGGAGGAGCCGGTCCCCGAGCTCCCGGTCCCCGAGCAGCCCGTCGGGTCGCAGGATCATGAAGACCAGCATGGCGCCGCCGAGGAAGACGTCGGAGAGCCCCTCCTTCAGCAGCCAGTCGAACCCGGGCACGGAGACCGCGTCGCTCGCGAGGTACCGCGTGGCCTCGCTGCCGGCCGTGATCACCACGACGCCGAGCACGGCGCCCGTCACGCTCTTCCGGCCGCCCACGACGAGCATCGCGAGCGTGAGCAGCGTGTATCCGAAGAAGAAGAAGTTCGGCGTCATCGAGCCCAGCAGCTGGACGCGGAGCGACGCGCCGACGGCTACCACGACCACCGAGAGCAGGAGCGCGATCATCTGGGGAACGGCCGGATCGATGCCCGACGCACGCGCCGCGAGGTCGTCCTCGCGCGCCGCCTGCGCGAGTCGCCCTGCACGGGTCTCGCGGAACAGCCGTGCCGCAAGGATCGACAGACCCAGCGCGAGGTAGATCCACGTGCGTCCCTCGAGGGAGTTCCCGGGTCCGAACGACAGGCCCGAGCGATCGCCGCCGGTGAGCTCCGTGAAGTTCCTCGCGGCCTCGTAGACGAGGAACAGCAGGGCGAGCGTGATCATCGTGGGCGCGACCGCCCCGGCCCTCGCACCGGACCGGACCAGCCCGAGCCCGATCACGAACGCGACGGCCGCCACGATCAACACGGCGACGATCGTGGCGGTGAGGGGGTCGAGATGCACGTCGGCGAGCCCGAACGGCGCCTCCGGGATGAAGATCCGCTTGAACAGCGGATCGATCGCCGCGATGGCCACCGCGTAGCCGGCGATCGCCGCGAACCCGACGTGCCCGAACGAGAGGATCCCGGTGTTGCCGATGTACACCTGCATCCCGACGACCACGATCGCGTTCACGAGCATCTGGCTGACCAGGGTGTCGCGCGCCGACCCGCCGGCCGACGTGTAGAGCAGCCCGCCGACGACGAGGATCGCGAACAGCGCGACGGACTCCGCCGCGGGGACCGCCAGCCGTTCGAGCGGCTCCCGGCGCATCAGGCCCGCTCGGCCCTGCGCACCGTGACGAAGCCCTGCGGCCGCACGATGAACAGCAGGGCGATCAGGACGAACAGCAGGCCCTCGGTCAGACCCGCGAGGTCCGACGGCAGCCAGGACCGGAAGAAGACCTGGATCAGGCCGAGCGCCAGCCCACCGAGGATCGCGCCGCCGAGGCTCCCGAGCCCGCCGACGATGGCGGCGATGACGCCGAACAGCAACGGGGTGAGGCCGGCGGTCGGGGACGCGGTGCCGGTCCGCATGAGCCAGAAGACGCCCGCGACCCCGGCCAGGACGCCCGAGAGCGCGAACGCGCCGCGGATCACCAGGTTGGAGCGGACCCCCATGATGCGAGCCGCGTCGAAGTCCTCCGCGGCCGCTCGCAGCGCGATCCCGAACATCGTCCTGCGCAGGACCCGCTCGGTCGCCACGAGCGTGACGAGCGTGACGGCGATCGTCACGAGGTCGAAGACCTCGAAGGTGATCCCGGCGATCCGGACGGTGGCGAAGATCCACTCGGGCTTGGGGATGTTCCGCGGCCTCGGGGACACGTACATCACGAAGAGCGCGGCCACCACGAAGTGCACGCCGAACGACGTCAGCAGCATCGTGAACTCGCTGGCGCCGCGGACCCAGCGGAACGCCAGGAACTCGATCGCGACCGCGGTCAGGATCGAGGTGACGATCATGGCGATCGCGATGACCCCCCAGCCCGCACCCCACGAGGCCAGGGCGTACGCCACGTACGCGGAGACCGTGATCAGCTCGCCGTGCGCGAAGTTGACCAGATGCATGACCCCGAACACCAGCGTGAGCCCGAGCGCCAGCAGCGCGTAGATGCTGCCCTGCCCGAGCCCGTCGACCAGGTTCTGGACGAGCTGCGTCATGCCTCGACCCCCAGGTACACCTCGAACAGGTCGTGGCGGGACCGAAGGTCGTGCCCGGTCCCCTCGGTCACGATCGAGCCCGTGCGCATCAGGTACGCGCGGTCGGCGACCTCGAGCAACCTGCCGGCGTTCTGCTCCACGACGAGCAGCGTGCGGCCCTGGGACCGCAGGTCCACGACCAGCTCGAACACGAGGTCGACGAGGGCGGGCGCGAGCCCGAGGGTGGGCTCGTCCATCAGGAGCAGCCGGGCGCCGCTCATCAGCGCCCGGCCGATCGCGAGCTGCTGGGCCTCGCCGCCGGACAGGTACCCGGCCGGGAAGTCGCGCCGGCGCCCGAGCAACGGGAACAGCTCCACGACCTCCTCGAGACGCCGTTGCCGCTCCCCGGCGGAGACCGTGATCCCCGCCACGAGCAGGTTCTCCTGCACCGTGAGGTCGGCGAACAGGCGCCGCCGCTCGGGCACGAGCGCCACGCCCAGCCTCAGCATCGTGTCCGGCGACGACCCGGTCACGTCGCGGCCCTCGACGATGACGCGGCCCGTCGTCGGTCGCAGCAGGCCGACCGTCGTGTTCAGCAGCGTGCTCTTGCCCGCGCCGTTCGGTCCGATCAGCCCGACGATCTCGCCCGCGTCCACGTGGATCGAGACGTCCCGGACGGCCGCGATGGACCCGTAGTTGGTGGTGAGTCCATCGACGCTCAGCACGTGCGCTCCGATCGGATCAGGGCTCGATCTTCTCGGCGAGCGAGGGCTCCCCGCCGACCACCTGCTGGATGTACAGCGGCTTGATCGGCACGCCGTCCGTCCCCGCGTACGTGACGGTGCCGGTGATCACCTGCACCCCCTCGGCCGACGTCAGCGCCTCCCCGATCGCGACCGGATCCGTGCTCTTGCCGCTGCGGACGAACGCGTCCGCCACGAGGACCACCGCGTCCGCCGCCAGGGCTCCGAACGAGACCGTCTGTAGAGCCTCCCCCTTGGCCGTCTCGAAGGCGTCCAGGAACGCCGCCATCGGGCTGCCGTCCTCGGGGAACGCGTGCGTCGTGTAGTACGCGCCCTCCGCCAGCTCGCCCAGGTCCCAGACGACGGTCGCGTCGAACGAGTCTGCCCCGATCAGCTGCAGGTCGATCCCGGCCCCGTCGATCTGCCCGAGGAGCGGCCCGAGCTGCGGTGTGATCATCGCCGTGTACAGCACGTCCGGCGTCTCCGGTAGGTTCGCCAGGTCGTTCACCTGGGTGGAGAAGTCCGTGTCCTCGAGGGCGAAGGTGTAATCCGCCAGGACCCTGCCGCCCATCTCCTCGAAGACCTGGGTGAACACTTCGGGGTTGTAGCCGAAGTACGGCCCGGGCGAGCTGAACGTCACGGCCGTCTCGAATCCCTCCCGGATCGCGAACTCCGCGGCCTGCGTGGCCTGGGTCGTGTCGTCGAACGTCACCAGGAACGACAGCTGTTCGGCGCTCGGCAGCGTCGGCTCCGTGGAGGCCGCGAACAGCACCGGGACCTGCCCGCCGACCACCTGGAGCAACGGCAGGCCGAAGTCCGCGAACGGCGGCCCGATGATGGCGTGGACGCCAGCGTCGAGTAGGTCCTGCGCCGCGCGCTGCGTCACCTCGGGGTCGCCCTGGATGTCCTGGACGACGATCTCGACCGGCGTGCCGTCGACGCCGCCGTCGCAGTTGATGAGCTCGGCCATGAACTCGGCCGCCTGCGACCCGGGGCCGTCGGCGAAACCGCCGAGCTCGGACAGGTCCGCGGCGTAGCCGATCCGCAGCGGCTCGCCGGTCGGGGCATCCGCACACGCGCCGAGATCGCTCCCGAGCCACGTGTCCAGCGGGAGGCCGGCGGTGCCGGCCTCGGCACCGGTCGTGCCGGTCGTGGACGCCTCGTCCTCCCCCCCGTCCTCGCCGCACGCCGCGAGCACCACGGCCGCCGCAAGCACGAGTGCCACCATCCGAGACCTCGCCATGCTCCCCCTCCTCGCTCACGACGGCCCACGGGCCGCCGAACTCAGGCCGCCCAGCCGCCCTCCGGGCGCTCGAACCACACGTGGACCTGCCCCGTCCCCACCGACGCCTCGTACTCGGAGAACGGCTCGCCGGGCGCGGTGCATGCCCGGCCGCCCAGCGCGGCGGCCATCATCAGGTAGTGCCCGAACTTCCCCTCGGGGTGCGCCGTGCGGTACTCGGGCATCCCGTCGATCACGCCGGCGTGGTCCCCGCGCTCGAACATCTCCAGGACCTTCATGTCGGCGTCGTAGTAGGCGCGGTCGTAGATGTTGTCCGGAGCCCGCTGGCTCTCGCGCTCGCGGAGCTCCTTGAAGTTGAAGAAGCGGTGCGTCATCCCGCCGCTCGCCAGCAGCACGACCCGGCGGTCGCTCTGCGTGATCGCGTCGCCGATCATGCTCCCGAACAGCAGGAAGTCGTCGGTGTCGCAGGTCTGGTTCAGCGCGACACTGATCCAGCGCGTGCCCGGGTCCCCGAGGAACGTCCAGATGTTCACGGTCCCGTAGAAGATCGGCAGGTACGGGTCCTCGCACGCCAGGATCCAGCAGTCGTCGCGCCCGTCGGCCTGCGCGGCGATCAGCTTCGCGAGCTCGGGGTCTCCCGGCATGTCGTACGGGATCCCGGCCATCCCGCGCGGGAGCTCGTGGCTGGTGAACCGGCCGCTCCGCCGCTCGTGCGCGGTGACGATGTGCTCGAACGTGGACTCCCAGTGCGTGTCGAACACGATCACCGTGTCCGGCCTCAGCCGGTCCAGGCACTCGGCCTTCATGCGGTGGAGGCCGGGCACGAGCGTGATCTCGCGCCCCTCGTTGATCTCGAGGCGCACCTCCTCGGGCAGCATGATGGTCGGCACGTGCGCGACGAGCGCAGCGCCCACGATCTCACCCATGCGTTCAGCTCCTTCCCGTCGTGTCGTCCCAGGGGGCGGTGCAGACGTTCTTCACGTCGGCGTGGAAGTCGAAGGACCACGTGCCGCCCTCGCGCCCGATGCCCGAGTTGCGCGAGCCGCCGAACGGCGCCGAGAGGTCCCGCACGAAGAAACAGTTGACCCAGACGGTCCCCGCGACGAGCCGCTCCGAGACGCGCTCGGCGCGCTCCGAGCTGCCCGTGTACACGATCGCGGCTAGGCCGTAGTCCGTGTCGTTCGCGAGGGCGACGGCCTCGTCCTCGCCGGTGAACCGCTGCAGCGTGAGGACCGGGCCGAACACCTCCTCGCGGAGGATCTCGGCGCCGGCCGGCACGTCGACGAACAGCGTCGGTCGGTAGTACAGGCCTCCGAGTTCCTCGTTTCGCCCACCGCCGAGCGCAACGACCGCGCCCTCGGCCCTCGCCCGCTGCACGAAGCCGTCCACACGCTCCAGGTGCTCGCGCGTGATCTGCGGGCCGATGTCCGTGGCCTCGTCGCGCGGGTCACCCTGCCGGATCGCGCTCGCCGCCCCGAGGAACCGCTCGAGGAACGCGTCGTACACCGCGTCCTCGACCAGCAGGCGCGTGCCGGCCAAGCACACCTGTCCGGCGTTGTCGTACTGGTTCACCGCCTGCACCACGACCGCGTCCGGATCGGCGTCGGCGAACACGACGAACGGCGATTTCCCGCCGAGCTCGAGGGAGACCGGCGTGAGGTTCGCGCCGGCGGCCGCCGCCACCAGGCGACCCGTCGCCACCGAGCCCGTGAACGCCACGCGGTCGACGTCCGGGTGCGCGACGAGCGCGGCGCCGGCCTCCTCGCCGATCCCCTGCACGACGTTGAACGCGCCGTCGGGCAGTCCGGCATCCCGTGCGATCTCCGCGAACATCGATGCGGTGAGCGGCGCCCACTCCGGCGGCTTCAGCACCACGGTGTTGCCCGCGGCCAGCGCCGGAGCGAACCGCCACGTGGCAAGCATCAGCGGCGCGTTCCACGGCGTGACGACCGCGGCGACGCCGCTCGGGTCCCACACGATGCGCTCGGCGTACCCGTCGTGGTCGCGGTCGTCCCCGAGCGTGAGCAGGTGGTCGGCGAAGAACCGGAGGTTGCGCGCCACGCGCGGCATCACCGAGCGTCGCATGGATCGCAGCAGCGACCCGTTGTCGCGCGTCTCGACCGTCGCCAGCCGCTCGACGTTCGCCTCGACGCCGTCGGCGATCCGGTGCAGGACCTCGGCTCGGCCCTTCGGCGTCGTCCGGCCCCAGACCTCGAACGCGTCACGGGCGGCGCGGACCGCGGCGTCGACCTCCGTGGGGCCGCCGCGCGCGACCTCGGCGATGGTCCGCTCGTCGATCGGCGAGACGTCCTCGAACGCCTCGAGCGAGCCCACACGCTGACCGCCGATCCAATGATCGGTGGCAACGTCGATCCCCTCGATCGTCACGCCCGTCGCCGCTCTCCTCGGGTCTGCGCCCCGGCTGAGGTCGTTCGGGGCCGAACGGTAGGGAGCGGTCGTGCTGCTGTCAAGCGCGGCCCTCCGCCGGCCGTGGTTGGATACACGCCGATGGACCTGCTGACCCCCGGCCTCGAGCCGCCGCCCGTCACGCGCTTCGACATCGAGAGCGCGGGCGAGCGCATCGCGGGACGGGTCCGCCCGACGCCGGTCGCGCACCTGGAGCCCGGCGCGTTCGGCGCGCCGGGCGTGCTCGCGCTGAAGCTGGAGCTGCTCCAGCACACGGGCTCGTTCAAGCCGCGGGGCGCGTTCAACCGCATGCTCACGGCCGAGGTCGACGACAGCGGCGTGCTGACCGCCTCGGGCGGGAACTTCGGGCTGGCCGTCGCATACGCGGCCCGCGAGCTGGGCCACCGCGCCGAGATCTTCGTGCCCGAGACCTCGCCGGCGGTGAAGATCGACCGCATCCGGGCGCTCGGCGCGGAGGTGCACGTGGTCCCCGGCTACTACGCCGAGGCGTACGCGGCGTGCGAGGAGCGGGCGCTGTACACGGGCGCGATCCTCATGCACCCCTACGACCAGGAGGCCGTGGTCGCCGGCCAGGGGACGATCGGCGCCGAGCTCACGCAGCAGGTCCCCCTGGCCGAGACCGTGCTCGTCGCGGTCGGCGGCGGTGGGCTGATCGGCGGCGTCGCCGCGTGGTTCGCCGGCGACGTCCGCGTCGTCGGCGTCGAGCCGACGACCTGCCCGACGATGCACGCCGCGCTCGAGGCCGGGGAGCCGGTCGACGTCGAGGTCGGCGGGCTCGCGGCCGACGCGCTCGGCGCGATGCGCGCGGGGCGGATCGGGTTCGCGATCGCGCGACGGTTCGTGGACCACGTCGCGCTGGTGCCGGATGAGGCCATCGCCGACGCCCAGCGCCGGCTGTGGTCCGAGTGCCGGGTGGTGGCGGAGCCCGGCGGCGCGGCCTCGCTCGCCGCCATCCTGTGCGGGGCCTACGTGCCGCGGCCCGACGAGCGCGTCGTCGCGCTGATCTGCGGCGGCAACACCGATCCGGCATCGGTCGTCTGACCGCTACGCGCCGAAGAGCGGTTCGAGCTCCCCAGCGGCACGCGCCGTGAACGCGGCGTTGACACGCTGGGCCTCGAGGAACTGCCGGAGCTGCAGCGCCGACTGCGGGATGTCGTGCTCGGCGAAGAACGCCTGCACGTCCTCCACCACGGAGGTCGCGGTGAGCGCACGCACGCCGGAGGCGACGTAGATCACGGTCGACGGAGCGACGCGCGCCGTCACCTCGTCCCAGTGCTGGCGCACGAACGACCACGCGAGCGTCCCGCCGTCGCGGTTCGTCAGCGATCGGCCCAGGTACTGGGGGACGTCCTGCGGCCGGACGGCGTCCGTGAGCGACAGTTCGAGGGCCCGCGACAACGGCTCCGACGACCGGAAGTCCACGAGCGACATCAGGTACCGCAGGTGCTCCTGCGGCGTTCGCGCGACATCCTTCGCCTCGAGGAACGAGGTGAACTCCTCCATGCCGCCGGTCGCCGCCAGCACCGAGACCGCCGCCGTCGCGAGCGACGGGTCGCCCCCGTCGCCCGAGCGCGACTCGGCCTCGATCTCCCGGGCCAGCGCCACGACCTCGGGGTCGCTGCCGAGCACCCCGAGCGCTCCGAACAGCGTGCCCCGCAGGGCTTTCTGCACGTCGGTGTCCGTCTCACGCGGCTCCCACCCGAGTCGATCGAGCGCCGGACGGACGAGCTCCCGCACGAAGCCGCGGAACCGCTCGCGCGGGGTTCCGTCGAGCGCGCGATCACACCAGCTCAGGCCGAGCAGCAGCGCCTGCCAGACGGGCAGGTCCGTCTCGTCGTCGAACGCGCGGGCCAGCGTGCAGAACTCGGCCGCGGTGGAGGCCCCGAGGAGCGTCGAGGCCCACGTGTCGTCGACGAGCTGGTACCGCTCGATCGGCGACAGCAGACCGAGCGAGTCGGCGAGCCGCTCGCGGAGCGCGCCGTCGTACTGGACGCGGACGAACCCGTGGCCGCCGGCGTTCACGACCGCCGGCGCCCTCGAGGGGTGTGCGATCGAGGCGCCCTCGGGCTGGACGAGCACCGGCTCGACCGGCGCGTCGCGCTCGGCCCCGTGACGCACGAGCAGCGGCGCGAGCCAGCGCGTGCCGTCCGGCTCCCCATCGAACCGGAAACGCTGCTGCGTGAGATACACGCCACCGTCGCGCGTGGTGGCCGAGACCAGCGGGAACCCGCCCTGCCAGATCCACGAGTCCATGATCGCCCGGACCGGCTCGCCGGTCGCCTCCTCGAGGGCGTCCCACAGGTCCGTGGTCTCGGTGTTGCCGTGCGTGTGTCGGGTGAGGTACCGGCGGATGCCCTCGCGGAAGCCGTCGGGCGTCAGGTACTGCTCGAGCATCCGCAGCACCGACGCGCCCTTGATGTACGTGAGCGTGTCGAACATCCCGTTCGCGTCGTTCGGGGAGTGCACCGGGTACTCGATCGGGCGCGTCGAGTCGAGCGCGTCGATGTCGAACGCCGCCGAGCGCGACCGCGCGTGGAGCGCCCAGCGGTCCCACTCGGGACGGAACGCGTCGACGCAGACCAGCTCCATGAACGTCGCGAAGGCCTCGTTCAGCCAGATGCCGTTCCACCAGCGCATCGTCACGAGGTCGCCGAACCACATATGGGCGATCTCGTGGGCCACGGTGTCGGCGATGCCCTGGAGCTCCGGCTGCGTGGCCCGCTCGGCGTCGGCGAGCAGCGCGACCTCGCGATAGGTGATGCACCCGAGGTTCTCCATCGCCCCCTGTGCGAAGTCGGGCAGCGCCACCATGTCGAGCTTCCCGCCCGGGTACGGGATGCCGTAGTACTCGGTGAAGAACCGCAGCGCGAAGGCGCCGGACTCGAGCGCGAACGCCGTGAGGTCCCCCTTGCCCGGCACGTGCACGATCCGCAGCGGGATCCCGTCCACGTCCACGGGCTCGGTCGCCTCGAGCGGACCCACGACGAAGGCCGCGATGTACGTGGACATCGGCATCGTGTCGGCGAAGCGCACCCGGACGCGGCCGTCGCCGAGCGGCTCCCGCTCGACCTCGACCTCGTTCGAGATCGCGAGCAGGCCCTCGGGTACGACGAGCGTCACGCCGAAGACCGCCTTCAGGTCGGGCTCGTCCCAGCATGGGAACGCGCGCCGCGCGTCGGTCGACTCGAACTGCGTCGTGGCGATCGCGTGTTGCACGCCTCGGTTGTCGGTGTACGTCGAGCGGTAGAACCCGCGCATCCGGTCGTTCAGCGTGCCCCGGAACTCGAGGTGCAGCGTCCACGCGCCCGGCTCGATCCGCCGTTCGAGCACCAGCGCCAGGCGCTCGGACTCGTCGTGGGGCCGGACGTCCACGACCGGGACCCTGTCGCCGGCGGCCGACGTGACCCATCCGGCCTCGATGTCCAGGTCGGCGGCGTTCAGCACCACCTCGTCGAGCGGCGTACGGACGTCGAGCGTCACGTCCTCGGAGCCGGCGAACGTGGCGGCCTCCAGGTCCGGCTCGAGGGTCAGGTCGTACCGCGAGGGAACGGCCTCGCGAGGGAGTCGGTACCGCGTGTCCGAGGCTTCCGACGTGACGGCCACGATCAGGCGTTCACGTAGGTCAGCCAGTCCGCGTACTTCTCGTTCTCGCCCTTCGTAGCGGCGAAGAACGCGCCCTGGAGCTCCTTGGTGATGGGGCCTCGGTGGCCCTCGCCCACCACCCGGTCGTCGACCTCTCGGATCGGGGTGATCTCGGCCGCGGTCCCGGTGAAGAAGACCTCGTCCGCGTTGTACAGGTCCGTCCGGACCAGGTTCTCCTCGCGGACCTGGTAGCCCAGGTCGCTCGCGAGGGTCATCACGGTCGCCCGCGTGATGCCGTCGAGGCACCCCGCCTGGATCGGCGGCGTCGTGAGCGCCCGGTCACGGACGACGAACACGTTCTCGCCCGAGCCGTCGGTGATGAAGCCGTGCTCGTTCAACATGATCCCCTCGTCGTAGCCGGCCTTCAGGCTCTCGACCTTCGCGAGCACGCCGTTGATGTACTGGCCGGTCGCCTTCGCGGAGGCCGGAAGCGCGTTCTGCGAGTTCCGACGCCAGCTCGAGATCTTGACGCGCACCCCCTGCTCGAGCGCGTCCTCGCCGAGGTACGCGCCCCACGGCCACACCGCGACGATCACGTTCACCGGTGCGTTCAGCGGGTTCACGCCCATCTCGCCGTACCCGCGGATCACGAGCGGCCGGATGTAGCACGCCTGCAGGGCGTTCGCGCGGATCACGTCCCTCACGCCCTCGGTGATCGCCTCCATCGAGTACGGGATGTCCATGTGGTAGAGCTTCGCGCTGCGGAACAGGCGCTTCAGGTGCTCGTCGAGGTGCCACACCGCCGGCCCGCGTGCGGTCTCGTACGCCCTGATGCCCTCGAACACGCCGCTGCCGTAGTGGAGCGCGTGCGACAGGACGTGGATCTTGGCCTCGTGCCACTCGACGAGCTCGCCGTCGAACCAGATCTTCTCGACCTCGGTGATCGGCATCCCGGGAGCCTCCTTCGCGCCGTGGGCCCGGTTGCGCCGGACCGAACCGTAAGGATAGCGGCTGGTCAGGTCGCCGGCGGAGGCCGGTCAGCCCGGCAGATCGTACGCGCGCCAGACGACCGGCGCCTCGTACGGTCGGGGCTCGTCGAGCGCTCCGAAGCGCTCCTGTGCCCACGGGCGCAGCCGGCGCACGGCGGCGAGGCGAAGATCGTCGGGGAGCGGCCACGTCCACGAGAACAGGTTGCGTTCGATCCTGTCCAGGAACACGCCGAGTGGCTCCTCGTGGCGCTGGGCGAGGGCCGGCAGCAGCCGCAGTCGCCCGCCGAACGAGGCGATCTCCCGGTCGAGCTCCTCCTCCTGATGCCACCCGATGCCCACCGGGTCGACCGAGACGCCCACGAGCTCCTCGAACCGGCGGCGGATCTCGTCCGTCGGACCGCCGTACGCACCCAGGTGGACCACCAGGACCCCACCCCGACGGACGACACGCACGAGCTCGGCCACGACGCCGCGCCAGTCCTCGATCAGGTGCAGCACCCACCGGATCAGGCCGGCGCCCACCGCCGCGTCGGCGAACGGCAGCCGGGTGGCGTCGCCGATCGAGAGTTGGAACGGCCGGCGGCCGCCGGCCTTCTCGACGAGCTTGCCGAGCATCGGGCCGGAGATGTCCAGGCCGACCATCGGGATCCCCGCCTCGTGGAGGGGCAGGGCGATGAGGCCCGTCCCCACCCCGACCTCGAGCACGGTCCCGCGCCCGCGGAGCTCGGACGTCAGCAGCTCGGTCGTGGCGCGCGCGAGGTCCTCGTCGTACGAGCGCGTCTCGTCATAGAACTCGGTCGCTCGATCGAAGGGGACGGACCCGCCCACCTCAGTTCTGCGAGGGGTCGATCGGCATCGAGCGCATCAGGTCGTAGTCGCGGCCCTTGCGGCGCAGGACACGGTCCCACAGGTCGTCGGGATCCGGGACGAAGACGTCCTCGGGAAGGGCCGGCTCGACGATCCAGGAGCCCTCCTCCAGCTCGGCCTCCAGCTGGCCGGGACCCCACCCCGAGTAGCCGGAGAACACGCGGGCGCGCCGGATCCCGCCCACCTGGTCCGGGTCGACCTCCTCGGGCAGGAACCCGATCGAGCCGAGCGCCAGGATCTGCGCGTACGAGGGGTCCGCGAAGTCGGCCAGGACGACGGCGGCCTGGGGCTGCACCGGGCCGCCGATGAACAGCGGCTCGTCCGCGGGGACGAGCTCCGCGAGCGGCGGGACGGCCTCGGCGACCGAGACCTCGGTCGAGCGGTTCAGCACGACGCCGACCGCGCCCTCGTCGTCATGGTGGCCGATCAGCACGACGGTCTTGCGGAAGTTCGGGTCCCACAGGCTGGCGGCCGACAGCAGGAGGTGTCCGCGCAGGCTCTCCACGTCCCCATCATGGCAAGCTCTCGCCCGGCCGCCATCTGCCCTTCGGGACCTCCTTGTTCGGGTCCCAGAACGGCAGCGAGGCGGTGACGGCCGGCACCGGCCCGTCGGGCGAGAGGAGCTCGAGCGCGTTCCCCGGCTCCGCCAGGCCGATCGGGACCCACGCGTAGCCGATGTTCCGCCCCAGACGGAACGAGTGGCTCGCGCTCGTCAGCCTCCCGACGATCTCACCGTCGCGGCGGACCGGCCAGAAGTCCTCGAGCCACAGCCGGAACGGCTCGCCCCCGATCTCGACCCCGACGAGCTTGCGGTCGACGCCCTCCTCCGCGATCCGTTGGAGCGCCGGCTTGCCGATGAAGTCGGCCGAGAGCTCGACCAGCCGCTCCATCCCGGAGACGTGGAGCGGGGTGTCCTCGATCCCCATGTCGTTGCCGTAGTTGAAGATCCCGGCCTCGAGGCGGCGCTGATCGGAGGGCGCGATCGCGCGGATCCGGTAGGGCTCGCCGGCGGCCATCATCCGGTCCCACAGGTCGAGCCCTCGCGAGCCGTCGCGGAGGTAGATCTCGAACCCGACCTCGCCCGTCCAGCCGGTCCGACTGACGACGACGGGGATGCCGTCCAGGTCGCCCTCCCAGCAGAAGTAGTAGCGGAGGGAGGCGACCTCCTCGCCGAACAGGTCTCGGATCACCTCCCTGCTCCTCGGACCCTGGACCTGGAGCGGGCTCACGTCCGGTTCACGGATCCGCACGTCCATGCCCGCGAACGCCTGGACGCCCAGGCAGTACAGGAGCGCGTCCGAGTCCGCGAGCGAGAGCCAGAAGTGGTTCTCGCCCAGACGGAGCAGGATCGGGTCGTTCACGATGCCGCCGTGCGGCGCGACGATCGGCGCGTACTTGCACTGCATCACCTCGCACCGCGAGAGGTCTCGGCATGTGAGGAGCTGCGTGAACCGCACGGCGTCCGGGCCGGTGATCTCGACCTGTCGCTCGACGGCCACGTCCCACAGCGTCACGTGCTCGAGCAGGTGCCGGTACTCGGCCTCGTCGTCGTCGTACAGCGTGGGGATCAGCATGTGGTTGTACAGGTCCCACGAGGTGCAGCCGGCCTCGATGGTCCGCTGCCAGTACGGCGACTTCCGGTACCACGACGCGACGTAGAACGGGAACGAGTAGGGCTCCCGCATCAACCCCTCCCCCCGCGACGCTTACGGTCCTTCCTGATCTCGCGGACGCACGCGTACGCAGGGATGCCGGTCACGCCGCCACCGCCGTGGGTCGCGCTCGAGCACTGGTACAGGCCGCGGATCGGCGTGCGGTAGTCGGCGTACCCGGGCGCCGGCCGCATGTGGAACAGCTGGTTCGCGGAGAGCTCCCCGAGGAAGATGTTGCCGCCGATCAGGCCCCACTCCTGCTCCATCTCGTACGGGCCGATGACCTGCCTGGCGATGATGGACTCCTTGAAGCCGGGTGCGACCTGCTCGTAGGCGTCGATCACCCGGTCCGCGTACGCTTCCAGCTCCTCCGGCGGCTGCTCGGTGGCCCACGTGTACGGCACCCACTGCGTGAACAGCGACATCACGTGGATGCCCTCGGGCGCGAGCGAGCGGTCGAGCACGGTCGGGATCACGCCGTCGCTGAACGGGAGCGTCGCGGCCCTGCCGTGCCGGGCCTCCTCGAACGAGGTCTCGAGCTGCTCGATCGACGGAGCGATCTCGAAACCACCGGTGAAGTCCGTCCACTCCGGCTTCTCGGCGATCGTCGGCAGCCTCGACAGCGCGAGGTTCACCTTCACCGTGCCCGAGCGGCTCGACCAGGCCTCGATGTCGTTCACGAAGTCCTCCGGCAGCTCGTGCCGGTCGATCTGGCGGAGGAACGTGATCTGCGGATGGCAGGCGGTGACGACGATCGGCGCGCGGAGTTCCTCACCGCCCTCGAGGACGACGCCCTCGGCGGCCCCGCCGCGGATCAGCACCCGCTCGACCCTGGCATTCGTGCGGATCTCGGCGCCGAAGGAACGGGCGCTGCGCTCCAGGACCTCGGCGACACCGCCCATGCCGCCCTCGGGCACCCCCCACGATCCCATCGTGCCGTCGCCGACGTCGCCGATCGAGTGGTGCACCATCACGTACCCGGTGCCGGGCTCCCGCGGGCCGGCCCAGGTGCCGATGAGCCCGTTGATCGACATCGCGGCCTTGATCTCGTCGGACTCGAAGAAGCGGTCGAGCAGGTCCGAGACCGACATGGTGAACAGTCGGGTCACGTCGCCGACCCGCTTGACGTCGAACCCCCGGAAGCGGAGCACAAACCGGAGCTGATCCAACAGGTCGCCCGGCCGCTTCGAACCCAGGTGCGGCGGCGTCGTCATCAGGACGGGACCGAGGACCTCCGCGATCGCACCCATCCAAGCTTCCCAGCGTTCGAGGTTGTCCGCGTCGCGCTTGTTGATCGCGGCGAACTCCTCGTAGTTCTGCTTCGGGTCGTCGTACTCGATCATCACGCGGCCGTCGGGCAGCGGGACGACGTAGGGCCCGACCCGATGGACGCGATAGCCGTGCCGCTCCATCTCGAGGTCCCTCAGGATGGTGGCCGGCATCAGGCTCATGACGTAGCTGAGCGTCGTGACCTTGACGTCCGGCAGATCCGGCCAGGGCGCCATCGTGTCGGCGGCGCCGCCGGTCTTGTGGCGCGCCTCGCACACGACGACGCGGGCCCCGGACTTCGCGAGGTACGCGGCGGCGATCAGACCGTTGTGACCGCCTCCGATGACGATGGCGTGGTAGGCATTCGCCATCTCGAGCCCCCTCTGGTCTGGTTGTCAGCTATCGAAGCACAGGTTTGAACGGCCATTCAAGTCCATGCGCGGGGGTCCGCGCTCAGGCATCGAGGAACGTGTCCAGCCGTGCCGCCTCGTCCTGGAGGTCGCGACCGATCGACCGCGGGAGCGGTGTGAAGGACTCGAACGCCACGTGGCCGTCGTCGACACGCCAGGTGCCCGCGACGAACCCGTCCACCAGGAACGTCTGCGCGACGTCCCCGTTCATGCCGACGACCCGCCTCCGGTGCTCCTCCGGGAGGACGCGCGTCCGATCCGCGAACGCGAGCAGCACGTTGTCCCACTTCGGTAGGAAGCGGATCGGCGCCGGGGTCTCCGGATCCGGCATCGGAGCGCGGGGAACGTCGAGGAGCTCTCGGCCGCGCTCGTCGCGGAAGCGGCGCAGCGGCTCCAGCCGGTCGAACGCCGCCTGGATCTCCGGCACGCGCATCATGGCCCAGGCGGCGATGTCGCGACGTGACGCGGGTCCGAACGCCGCGAGGTACCGGCGGAGGATCTCGGCACGCGCCTCGACCGGGTCGTGCGTCTCGGGCTCGTCGATCGCGACGAACCGCCCCTCGGGGCGCGCGCGCCACAGCGCGGTCTCGGGGTGATGGACGACGTGCGCGCGAACGCGGGCACCCCGCCACGCTCGGCGCGCCTCCGCGCCGGTGAGACCATGCTCCCGCTCGAGGTACGCGAGGGCGTCGTCGGTCTTCACGGGACCCGAGGCTGCGAGCGCGCGCACCGCAGGCGCCAGGCGGATCGCTTCCGGCATCTGGTTCAGGTGGTTCGTCTCGCTCAGCGCCGCGCGGAGCAGCGCGTAGTCACGCCGCGTGACGAGGTGGAGCGTCTGCCGCATCACCGTGGCCTTGACGACCTCCGCGCTCCGAAGGAGTCGCTCGAGCGCTCCGCGCCGGAAGTCCGTCGTACGGGTCCAGATCCCGACGTACGGCGCCGGTGGCCACTGCGCCTGCATCCCGACCAGCCGTTCGATCACGGCCGCGGCCGACAGCCGCCTCCGCTCGAGCAGGAGCTGACGCGCGAGCGTCGCGCGGTTCAGCTCGCGTACCGTGAGCACGCGGTCCCCCACGCGCCCACGCTACACAACGACGTCGCGGAGCGTGGCCCGCGAACGACGACGTCACTCCTGCCCGAATGAGCCGATGGGGATGTCGCCGGCGGGCTCGTACGTGCCCATCACGACCCCCGTGGTCGAGATCGCGCCCCCGTCGACGAGCCTCAGCGCCGAGGGGATCGTCCCGTCGGCGAACAGGCGCTTGCCCGACCCGATCACGACCGGGAAGACCAGCAGGCGGAACCGGTCGACGAGGTTGTGGCGCAAGAGGGTCTGGAGCAGGTTCGCGCTCCCGTGCACCTGCAGCTCGGGCCCGTCCTCCCGCTTGAGGGCCTCGACCCCTTCGGCCACGTCCCCCTCGATCAGGACCGAGTTGTCCCATCGCAGCATGGGCCGGCTCCTGGACGCGACGTACTTCGTCGCGTCGTTGAGCGGCTTGGCGCCGGCCTCCTCGGGGGCGTTCGGCCAGTACGCGGCGAAGATGTCGTAGGTCCTGCGTCCGAGCACGAGGTCGAACGGCTTGCCCATCGTCTCGGTCATGAACCGATCGATCGCGTCGTCCCAGAGGCTCACGGACCAGCCGCCGTACGCGAAGCCGCCGCTGTCGTCCTCCTCGGGTCCACCCGGCGCCTGCATCACGCCGTCGAGCGTCAAGAAGGTGCTGACGATCAGCTCTCGCATCCCTCGTCTCCTTCCGAGATCGCGTAGCTCGGTCGAGGCCACGCAGGATAGGACGGCCGGGCGGGCCGGAACTCATCGCGGGTGCGACGGCACGCACGCGTCGACAGGTCCGGGGGCGCCGGCCCGCACGAGGATCTCCTCGATCACGGCGGTCTTCGCGTCCGCGTAGTGCTGCACGTACCGCCACGTCCGCCCGGCGAGCTCTCGCTTCGCACGCTCGTACAAGGCTCGGTCCGCCGGGTCGCGGCGCAGACGATCGCGGAACCGCACCATCCGCTCGATCTCGACGCACCCCGTCGAGAAGACGTGGAGGTTGACGTCCGGCGCGGTGTGCTTGAGCCCGCGGTGCCGGTGCCAGTCCGGCTCCCTGACCGAGAGGACGTAGCCGAGAGCCTCCAGCGGCAGGAGGTAGCGGTCCTCGTCGTCCGTGTCGATGCGTGGCTTAGCGGCGAGCCCGGGGACCGCGGTCGAGCCCACGTGCTGGATCGACCTGGCTCGATCGCCGAGCGCCCCGCGGATCCGGTCGGCCTCGCGGGCGTAGAGGGCCCGCCACGTGTGGTCGTGCCGGACGAGCGTGATCGGGCCGTCGAGGATCTCGGGCTGCCCCACGTGGGCGGCGCCGATCTCGTCGTCGCTCCTCGGCTTCGGGTCGTCCACCGCCGTGAGCCTAGACGCGCGCGGCGTTCGGAACGCCCGCCCGTCACTCGAGGCGCGACTCCCACGCGACCCCGACGGGGGTCTCCACCTCCACCTCCACCTCCGCCTCCGCCTCGAGCTCGATGACCTCGGCTGCCTCACGACGGAGCGACAGCAGGGGCACGAGGACCACCGCTGCCGCGGCCGCGGCGATGCCCCCGATCAGGTAGATCCGCTGGGGCTCGACCGCGCGCAGGAGCGGGATCGCGACCAGGTAAGCGACGAACAGCCCGAGCGAGAGCAGGGCCTCGAACGCCGCCATCGTGCGGCTCCGGACCGCGTCGGGGGTGCGGCGCTGCATGATGCCGTTCTCGGCGACGATCGTGAGCCCGTCGGCCGTGCCCATCACCAGCAGGCTGGCGAGGAGCACCCAGAACCAGGGCGCGAGGCCGACGCCGATCGCCGCGATCGCGATCGTGGCCGCGCCGACGACGACCCACACCGGCTCGGTCCGGGCCGTCATCCACCGCCCCGCCACCGAGCCGAGCACCGAGCCGCTCCCCCACGCGGCGATCAGGAGCCCGAAGCCGGTGGCGCCGGTGCCGAAGGACTCGGCGATCGGGGCGTCGGCCACCATCCCCATCCCCATCCCGAGCACGAAGACGAGCCAAGCGAGCGACATGCGCCGCAGCACCGGCTCGTCGAACAGGAAGCGGATGCCGGCCGTGATGCCCTGATGCTCGCGCACGGCCTCGCCGGCCGCGGCCGCCTCTCGCTCGGGGTCGGCGAACCGACCGCGCGTCGCGATGGTGAGCATCAGCGACACCAGGAACGAGACGGCGTTCACGGCGAACACCCACGTGGGACCGGCGCTCGCCACGATCAGCCCGCCGATCAGCGGGCCGACCGCGATGCCGGCGTGCACGCCCACGGTGATGAGGCTGTTCGCCCACGCGATATCGTCCTCGCGCTCGACGAGGTTCGGGATCGCCGCGCGCGAGGCCGAGAAGAACGGCAACTCGCTGATCGCCGAACCGAACGCGAGCACGATCAGGATCAGCGGCGCGTCGACGAACACCATGCCGATGAAGAAGGCCGAGGCGAGCGCCTCGGAGGCGATCATGACCCTCCGCCGGTCGAACCGGTCGCCGAGCGCGCCGGCGAACGGCCCGAGGATCCCCGCCACGCCGAACGTGAGCAGCAGCGAGAGCGCCTGCATGCCCGGCGAGTGCGTCCGTTCCCAGACCGTGAAGTTCAGGGCCGTGTAGGCGGCCGCGCCGCCCGTGACCGAGATCAGCCGCCCGAGCGCCAGACGCCGGACGGCGGTCCGGGGCGAGGTGCCCGCCCGTCGAGACTCCGTCACCCCGGACCTCCTCCGTCTAGCCCAGCTCGACCTGCATCATCGTCTCAGCCGAGAGCTCGCGTGAGCGCTCGGCCGACCGTCGGCGGTCGCTCCGCAGCACCGGCAGCAGCACGGCCGAGCCGACGAGCGCCGTCGCGCCGCCGATCGCGTACACGCTCTGCGGGCCGAGCGCCTCGAGCACCGGCCCCGCGCCCGCGAGCGACGCGGCGAACGCCACGGTGATGATGGCCTCCGCGGCCGACACGACCCGGCTCCGGACCGCGTCGGGCGTCCGCCGCTGTTGGATGCCCTGCTCGGCCACCATCGTGATCGCGTCGCCGAACCCGGAGGCCAGCGACATCACGAGGATCGGCGCGAACCACGGCGAGACCGCGATCGCCCCGGTCGACAGCGCGATCAGCGCCATGCCGAGGAACAGCGCCCGCGGCTCCCTCTCCTCGGTCAGCCTGCGCCCTGCGAGCGAGCCGAGCACCGAGCCCGCGCCCCACGTACCGATCAGCAGCCCGTAGCCGAGCGACCCGGCGTCGAAGTGCTCGACGAGCGGGACGTCGGCCACCATGACGAAGCCCATCCCGAGCACGAGCGCCGTCCACGCGAACACGATCGTCCGCAGCACGCGGTCCCGCGCGAGGAACACGAACCCGGCGCGCAGGCCCTCGTGTTCGGAGGCGTCCTCGCGCGAGCCCTGGAACCGGGCGCGCACGCTCCAGACCAGCAGCGCCGAGACCACGAACGAGGCCCCGTTCAGGCCGAACACCCAGCCCGGACCGATCGCGCCGACGAGCACGCCGCCGAGCGCCGGGCCGACCATGATCCCCATGTTCCTCCCGAGCGCGACCAGGCCGTTCGCCCACGACAGGTGATCCTCCTCAACCAGGTTCGGGATCGCCGCGGCCGAGGCCGACCAGAACGGCTGCTCCGCGATCGCGGACAGGAACGCCGCCCCGAGCAACCAGCCCGGGTCATCCAGGAACGCCATCGCGCCGAAGCACGCCGCGCCTGCCAGGTCCGAGACGACCATGACGGTCTTGCGGTCGAACCGATCGCCGAGCACGCCGCCGAGGGGAGCGAAGATCCCCGCGACGCCGAAGGTGAGGAACAGCGTCAGGGAGAGCCACGTCGCCGATCCCGTGCGCTCGTAGACGGTGTACATGAGCGCGGTGTAGGCGGCCGCGCCGCCCGTGATCGAGATCAGACGCGCGGCGGCGAGCCGTCGGACGGCGCTCCTCCAGTGTGTGTCATGTCGTTGACGCATACGGCGACTCCCCAGCGATTCGGTGGAACGAGGGACGGTGATCCGGGTCCCGCCGGGCGGCGGGCGGACGCGCGGCTAGCGCGTCGAGCTCGCCCCGACGGCCGTGGCCACCGGGGTGCCGTTCCCGAAGATCACCTGGAGTCGCCTCATGACCGCGCGAGTGTAGCAGACGCGTCGACGCCCAGGCGCCCTCCGGCCCAATGCCCTCGCGTCACTTCGGGAGCTGGATGAAGCGGATGCCCTCGGCTCCGCTCACCTGCGCGAGCTCGGTGAGGATCTGGGGCGGGACCGGGCTGTCGAGCACGAGGCCCATGAGTGCGGTGCCGCCGCGGATCGGGCGACCGACGTCCATCGTGGCGATGTTGATCCGGTGCCGGCCGAGCAGCGTGCCCACCGCGCCGATCACGCCGGGTTTGTCCTCGTAGAAGAAGAACAGCATCGAGGGACTGGGCGCCATCTCGAGGTCGTACCCGTTCACCTCGACGACGCGCTCGCGGTCCTTCTTGCCGACGAGCGTGCCAGAGACCGAGACCGGGCCGTCGTCGGTCTCGGCGCGGATCGCGACGAGGTTCACGTAGTCGGTCGAGACCGAGGAGCGCATCTCGCTGATCGCGAGCCCGCGCTCGCGCGCGATCATCGGGGCGTTCACGAACGAGACCGGCTCGTGGACGATCCCGGCCAGCACGCCCTTCACGACCGCCAGCGTGAGCACGCGCGTGTCGGCCTCGGCGATCCGGCCCAGGTACTGGCACTCGATCGAGCGGACGGCGCCGTCGGCCATCCCCGTGAGGATGCGTCCGAGCTTGTCGCAGAGCGGCAGGAAGGGGCGAGCGATCTCGGCCACCTCCGCGCCGGCCGAGACGTTCACCGCGTACGGGACGAACTCGCCCATCAGGGCCAGGCGGACCATCTCCGCCACCGTCGTGCCGGCCTTGTCCTGCGCCTCGGCCGTCGAGGCCCCCAGGTGCGGCGTCACGACCACGTTCTCCAGCTGGAACAGCGGCGAGTCGGTCGTGGGCTCGTGGTCGAACACGTCGAGCGCGGCACCGGCCAGGCGCCCGTCCTCGAGCGCCTTCACGAGAGCGGCCTCCTCGACGATCCCGCCGCGCGCCGTGTTGACCAGCCGCGCGCCAGGCTTGACCATCGAGAGCTCGTGATCACCGATCAGCCCCTCGGTGTCGGGCGTACGCGGCAGGTGGATCGTGACGAAGTCGGCCTGGACCAGCAGCGCCTCGAGCGTGGGCATCAGCTCGACGCCCATCTCCTTCGCCCGGTCCCTCGGCACGTACGGGTCGAACGCGATCACGCGCATCCCGAAGCCGGCGGCCCGCTGCGCCACCAGGCTCCCGACGCGCCCGATCCCGAGGACGCCGAGCGTCTTGCCCTGCAGCTCGACGCCCTGGAAGGCCGAGCGCTCCCACCGCCCCTGCTTCAGCGCCGCGTCGGCGCGGGGGATGTTCCGCGCCTGCGCGAGCAGCAACGCGATCGCGTGCTCGGCGGCCGAGACGATGTTCGACTGCGGCGCGTTCACGACCATGACGCCCTTGCGCGTAGCGGCCTCGACGTCCACGTTGTCCAGGCCGATCCCGGCGCGGGCGACGACCTTGAGGGTCTCGGCCGCGTCGATGACCTCCGCCGTGATCTGCGTCTGCGAGCGGACGATCAGCGCGTCGTAGTCGGCGATCGCCTGCGCCAGGCCCTCGGTCGCGAGCTCGGGCCGCACGTCGACCTGGAAGTCCTTGCGCAGCAGGTCCAGACCGGCCTCGGAGAGCTTCTCGGTCACGAGGACCTTCACGTCGTGACGCCCTCCTGGAAGACGCCCTCGGCCGCGGCCACGGCCGCCCCGCGCTTCACCGGATAGCCCAGCCGCTCGAGCGTCATCTCGAGCGCCGCCAGACCGCGGACGATGTCGAGCTCACTGTAGTAGCCGAGGTGCCCGATCCGGAACACCTTGCCCTTCAGCGGCCCCTGTCCTGGCGCGAGCACGCACCCGAAATCCGCGCGGATCCGGTCGCTGATCGCGTCGGCGTCGATGCCCTCGGGAGCCGTGATCGCGGTGACGGTCCAGTTGTCCTCGAGCCCCTCACCGAACAGATCGAGACCGAGCGCCCTCACACCCTCCTTCACCGCCCGCGACAGCGTCCGGTGGCGTGCGAGCGCGCCCTCGAGCCCGTCCTGGAAATACAGGTCGAGCGCGGCCTGCAGCCCCTGCATCACGCTGATGGCCGGGGTCCAGGGGTTCTCGGGGTCCTTCAGCTCGCCGAACCTCTTGTAGGTCGACCAGTCGAAGTAGAAACTCGGGAGGGTCGCCGTCCGGTGGGCCTCCCACGCGCGCTCGCCGATCGCGACGAACGCGATCCCGGGGCTGGCCGACAGCGCCTTCTGTGACCCTCCGACCGCGACGTCGATCCCCCAAGCGTCGAACTCGAAGGGCACGGCGCCCAGGCTGGAGACCGCGTCGACGATCACGAGCGCGCCCCGCGCCCTCGCGACCTCGGCCAGCTCGCGGACGGGCTGGATCACCCCGGTGCTGGTCTCGGAGTGCGTGAGGAGCACGGCCTTCACCGGGTGCTCGGCGAGCGCGGCGTCCACCTCGGCCGGGCGGATCCTCGTCCCCCAGTCGTACTCGATCGTCCGGACGCGCAGGCCGTAGGACTCGGCGAGCTTCTTCCAGCGATCGGCGAAGAAGCCGGCGAGGGGCACGAACACCTCGTCGCCCGGCGAGAACACGTTCTGGATCGCCGACTCGAGCCCGCCGGTGCCCGAGGACGTCATGAGGAGCACGTCCTGCGTGGTGCCGTACAGCGTCTTCAGGCGCTCGGTCACGTCCCGCATCAGGTCGCCGAACCCCGGACCGCGGTGGTACACGAGCGGGCTCCCCTGCGCGAGGGAGACCTCGGGCGGGATCGGCGTGGGACCGGGTGCGAGGATGATCTCGGGCCTGTCCATCGCCTGCTCCTTGGCGCTGCCGGATGCGCACAGCCACGTCCTGGGCGCGATGGCCCAGCGTATCATCGGGTGACACCGCCTCCGGCGGTGCCCGAGACCGCCGTGAGGACGCTCGCCTTCCTGCTCAGACGTTTCGCGGCCCAGCGACTGCTCGGGCTCGCGATCGTCGTCGCGCTCGGGTTCACGATCGGCGTCCTCGTCGCCGGGCCCGTGTACGCGGCCGCCTCGCGCGAGGCCATCGCGACCGCCGCTGTCCGGACGGCCACGGTGAACGTTCGGAACGTCCGGCTGGCGTTCTACGGCGACGTCACCGACCAGCACGACCGCTTGGACGCCGCGGTCCGCGAGATCACCGCGGACCTACCGGTCGGCCGGTACGTGGCGCAGGCTCGGGGCGAGAGCCGGATGGCGGGACCCGAGGGCGAGCCGCTCTCGCTCCCGCTGCTGTTCCGGGAGGGCGCCGAGAGCCACGTCACGTCGTTCGAGGGCGCGGCCCCGGCCGGCGAGGGCGAGATCGCGCTCATGGAGGACGTCGCCGAGCGCCTCGGCGTCGGGATCGGCGACACCGTGACCGCGATCGGACCCACGGACGCCGAGCGGGCGCTCCGGGTCACGGCGCTGTACGGGCGGCCGACGCCCGACGATCCGTTCTGGTTCGGGTCTCAGACGCCGATCCCCGAGGAGGAGGGAGCGGACCTGCCCCCGGGCCTCCTGTCGCGCCAAGGGTACCTGGCGCTCGCGGCGGGCCTCGGCCTGTCGAGCCAGTACGTGTGGGACCTGTACCTCGACCTCGAGGGGATGCCCTTCGACGACGCCCAGCGCGTGCCGGGGACGATCGCGCGCGACGTCGCCGCCCTGCAGGACGTGCCGGGGCTCGCGGATCTCGCCGTCTCGACGGGGCTCGGAGCGCTGTTCGAGCTCACCCGCCAGCGGGTGGCCGACCTGCAGGTCCCGATCCTGCTCGTCGTGTTCCAGGTCGCGGCCGTAGCGCTCGCGGTCCTCGCGGGCGTCGGGTCGCTGGTGCTGTCGCGCCAGTCGTTCGAGCTCGCGGTGCTGCGCAGCCGGGGGTTCTCGCGGGGCAAGCTGCTCGCCGGTCAGGCGATCCACGCGGTCCTGGCCGCGAGCCTCGCGTACCCGCTCGGGCTCGCGCTCGGGCTCGGACTCGCGTGGCTCGCGTCGCATTCGAACGGACCGTCGCTATCGAGCGACCTGTTCCCGATCCGGATGACCGGGTCCGCGCAGGCGCTCGGGCTCCTCGGCGCGGTGCTCGGCGCGGGCGCGCTGGTGCTCGTCTCGGTCCCGCACCTGCGGCGGACCATCCTCGAGGAGCGGCGCCTCGTCTCGCGCGAGGACCGCCCGCTGCTCGCGCGGATCCCGGTCGAGCTGTTCGTGCTGCCGCTGGCCGCCTTCGCCTTCGTCGAGCTCCGCGGCATCGAGGCGGCTCCGACGATCGAGCGCGCCTCCCTCGATCCGATGGTGCTGCTCACCCCGACGCTCGTGATCTTCGGCGCGTCGTTCCTGGCGCTCCGGCTGCTCCTGTACGTCCTGCGGCGGCTGGACCGAAGGATCGGGCGGTCGCGCCGCCTCTCCACGTACCTGGCCGGGCGGCGGCTCGGTCGGGCGCCGGGGACCAGCTTCGCGATCGCGCTGCTGCTCCTGCTCTCGGTCGGCCTGATGGTCGTCGCGAGCTCGTATCGCGCGATCGTGCTCCGGAACCAGGACGACACGGCTCACCAGCAGGTCGGCGCCGACTGGCGGATCGAGGTCGACGCGCCCCAGCAACCGCTCGCGGCGCTCGACCGGTTGCCCCCCGACGCGACCGGGGTCGTGCGGATCGTGCCGTACCTCGAGGTCCGGCCCGAGTTCCCGCTCACGACCCTCGCGATGTCGGTCGACCCGCGTACGTACGAGCGGGGCGGCTGGTGGCGCGGCGACTACGCCACCGCGTCCGAGGCGTCGTGGCTGGAGGCGATCGAGGTCCGGGACGACCCCGTGCCGGTCCCCGAGGGCTCGACGCCGGGGACCCTCCGGATCGAGGCCGAGCCGCTCGAGGGCGCCGAGGGCCTCGAGCTCGTCGCGACCGTCCAGGCCACCGACGGCTCGGTGCACGAGCTGAGCCTCGGCCCGCTCGGACCCGGGTACGTCGGCACGGTGAGCGACGAGGAGACCTTGGCCGGCGCGTCCTTCCTCTCGATCGCCCTGCGCACCGCCGAGGCCACCGGGCCGGATACGGCCGCGGTCCGGATCGACTCGATCAACGGCACCCCGGCGGCGGACCTGCTCGCCGGCTGGGAGGCGCTCCGGTGGCGCGGCAGCGACGCCGCCGTCGAGCCAGCGGGCGACGGCGCGGTCGTCCGGGTCACCTCCGGGGTCGGACACGTGCTGGGCGGCGTCGCGCCGCCGGCCGACCCGCTGCCCGCGCTCGTCTCCTCGGGTATCGCCCGCTCGCAGGCCGGCGTCTTCCGGGCGGCCGTCGGCGGGCAGCTCCTCGAGTTCGAGCAGGTCGCCCGCGCCGAGCACTTCCCGACCGCGCCGAACGACTTCTTCGTGACGTCGACGCCCGCGCTCCTGCGCTCGGCCGCCCGGATCCCCGAGCCGGGGCTGTCGCTCGGCGAGGTGTGGGCGATGGGCGAGGACCCGCGTCCGGCGCTCGAGCGCGCGGGATTCCTGGTCCGCTCGACCGCGAGCGCCGCGCCGATCGAGGCCTACCTGGCTCAGCTGCCGTCGAGCCTGGCCGTCGGGCTGGACGGCGCGACGGCCGTCGGCGCGCTCGGCCTCGTCACGATCGGGGTCGCCGTCGGGCTGTCGCTCGCGCAGCGCCGTCGCGCGTTCGAGTTCGCATCGCTGCGAGCGATGGGCGTCGAGGGCACGACGATCGCCCGGACCGTGGTGCTCGAGCAGGGCGTGCTCCTCGGCTTCGCCGTCGTGACCGGGCTCGGGCTCGGCTACGGCGTGCTCCGGTGGCTGCTCCCGTACGTGGGTAGGAGCATCGGGGCGCCGTTCCCGCCGCCGCTGCTCGTGATCGACGGCGTGGCGCTCGGCCTGGCGCTGCTGGCGATCGGGGTCGCGACCGCGATCGGCATCGCCGTCGCGCTCCGCGCCCTGCTGCGCGCATCGGTCACCCAGGTCCTGCGAGGGGAGGCCGAGTGAGCGCCCGCGACGTCGTCACCGGCTACGGGGTCCCGCCGCTCGTGCGGTTCCATCACGTCGTGAAGGTCTACCGGGTCGCCGACACCGGCGTCGTCGCGCTGGGCGGCGTGGACCTGGACGTCCGTGAGGCCGAGTTCGTGGCGATCGTCGGGCCGAGCGGCTCGGGCAAATCCACGATCTTGAACCTGATGGGCGGCCTGGAGCGCGCGACGGCCGGCGGCGTCGAGGTGGACGGCCGTGACCTCGGGCGCCTGAGCGAGGACGAGCTCACCGCATACCGGCGCGACCGCGTCGGGTTCGTGTGGCAGGGGACGGCGCGGAACCTCGTCCCGTACCTCGACGTGCTGGACAACGTCCGGGTGCCGCCGATCGCTCGCGGGTCGACGATCGCCGCCGAGCGCCGCACCGCCCTGGAGCTCCTGGACCTCGTGGGGCTCGCCGACCGCGCCAAGCACCGCCCCGAGCAACTGTCGGGCGGCGAGCAGCAGCGCGTGGCCGTCGCCGTCGCGCTCGCGAACGTGCCGCGCCTGCTCCTGGCCGACGAGCCGACGGCCGAGCTGGACGGCGAGTCGGCGGCCACGGTCCTCGAGGCGATGCGCGAGGCCAATCGCGAGCTCGGCGTCACCGTCGTGATGGTGACCCACGACCTGCTCGCCGCGCGCGAGGCCACCAGACGGCTCCGGCTCCGCAACGGCCAGCTCGTGGTCGAGGGCGTGCCGGCGGAGCCCGTCGGCGCCGACGGGCGACTGCGGCTGCCGCGTGAGGCCGTCGATGCGCTCGCGAACCTGGACCTCGAGGTCGAGGTGCGCGAGGACGGCGAGGTGCGGATCCGGCGCCGCGGCGAGGGGGCACAGACGCGTGCCTGGTGAGGTCCTGCTCTCGGCGGCGAACGTCGTACGGACGTACCGCGACGGCGTCGGCGTCCGTGCCGTGCGCGGCGTGTCGCTCGACCTGCGCGAGAAGGACTTCGTCGCGCTCATGGGCCCCTCGGGCTCGGGCAAGACGACGTTCCTGGGCACGCTCGCGGGCCTAGACCCGCCCGACGCCGGCGAGGTCCGCTGGCGTGGCCGCCGGATCGGGGCGCTCTCGCGGGACGAGACGCGCGAGCTGCGCCGGACGGGGATCGGCATGGTCTTCCAGAGCTTCGGCCTCCTGCCGACGCTCTCGGCGCTCGAGAACGTGGAGCTGCCGCTGCGCGTCCTCGGCGCCGATCAGACGGGCGAGCGCGCGGCCGCGGCGCTCGGGCGCCTCGGCCTGGAGGATCGACTCCACAACCGTACGTTCGAGCTCTCGGCGGGCCAGCAGCAGCGGATCGCCGTGGCGAGGGCGCTCGTCACCGAGCCGCTGGTGCTGTTGGCCGACGAGCCGATCGCCGAGGTCGACACCGAGAACGCCGAGCTGATCCTCGATGCGATGTGGGAGGTGATCCGGCGAGGCGGCGCCGTCCTGGCGGCCACGCACAACCCGCAGGCGCTCCGCTACTCGAACCGGGTCGTGCTCTTCCGCGACGGCGCGATCGAGGCAGAGGGGTCGCCGAAGGAACTGGCCGAACGGGTCACCACCGACTGAGCGAGCACCCGCGCAGGCCGTGGAAGACGTCCTCGGGCTGGGCGCGGAGCCCGTCCTCGCCGGTGAGGTCCCTCGGCGCCCGCCGCAGCACGCGGTCGAGCAGCGAGGGCCTGCCGCATCGGACCGCCGCCGCGCGCAGGAGCGAGTCCCGCCTGGCCTCGTGCAGGCGCCGCTGCTGGTCCAGGTCGCAGGCCGCGTGCGAGACGTTCGGCGGAATCATGCGGCGTCCTTCGGCGGGTGCAGCGTCCGCAGGTCGAACCCGGGATCCGCGAGCTGCCCGCGCTCGGGGCGGGCCTGCGTCGCGATGAGCGGCATGCTGCGGCGGGCGTCGAACTTCCAGTCCATCGTGACCGTCGACCGGAGCACGCCGTCCTGCAGCAGGAACGCCGCGAAGCTGCGCTCCTCGATGCTGCCGCGAACCACCATGTCGTCCCACTCGGTCGCGTACCCGGCCATCTGGATCTGCGCCTCGTACTGATCCGACCAGAACCACATCGCGTCGCTGTACGGCTCCTCGGACCCGAGGACGTTGCGCGCGACGGCCTCCCCCTGCTTGATCGCCTTGTCGAAGTGCTCGACCCGGACGGGCCCGAAGACCGGATGGTCGTGGCGTGCGAGGTCGCCGATCGCGTACACGCCCGGCACGGCCGTCCGGAGCGCGGCGTCGACGACGATGCCGTTGTCGACCTCGAGCTCGTCGCCCGCGAGCTCGGTCGCGGGCTCCACCCCGACGCCGAGGACCGCCAGGTCACCCTCGATCCGGCGGCCGTTCCGCGTCACGAGCGCCTCGAAGCGGCCCGCGCCCTCGAAGCGTTCGGCCAGGTCGCCGAAGACCATCTCGACCCCGTGATCGCGGTGCAGCGCGCCGATCGCGCCGCCCAGGACCGGCCCGAGGACCCGCTCGAGCGGGACCGAGAACGGCTCGACCACCGTGACGTCCAGGCCGAGGTGCCGGAACGAGGCCGCGACCTCGGCCCCGATGAACCCCATCCCGACCAGGACGGCCCGGCTCGCGTCGGCCGCGGCGGCGCGGATCCGGTCGGCGTCGCCCTGGATCCGCAGGTCGAACACGCTCTCGAGGTCCAGGCCGGGGATCGGCGGCCGTCGCGGCCGGCTGCCGGTCGCGACGACGGCGGCGTCGAACGGGACGCGCTCGCCACCTTCGAGCTCGACGACACGGTCGCGCGCGAGGAGCCGGCGTGCCCGCGTGCCCAGGCGGAGATCGACGTCCTGCTCGGCGTACCACGACTCGGGGTGCACGACCTTCGGCTCCGTCACCTCGCCGCGGAGGTACTCCTTCGAGAGCGGCGGGCGTTCGTACGGCGGCAGGGCCTCGTCGCCGATCAGGACGAGACGGCCGCCGAACCCCAGGTCCCGGAGCGCGCCGACCGCGGACGCGCCGGCGAGTCCCCCACCGACGACGACGACGTCCACCGGCTACCCGTCGTCCCTCGTCTGGATGCGGATCTCGCCGTTCTCCTCGAGGACGTCGAACACGTCCACGGGCTCGGGCGGAGGACCGCCCACGACCTCGCCGGTCATCACGTCGTACCGGCCGCCGTGACAGGGGCACTCGACGATGGTGCCGTCGAGATCGCCCTCGGACAGCGAGCACCCCTGGTGCGTGCACGTGTCGTCGAACGCCTGCAGGTCGCCGTCGACGTTCGCCACCGCGATCGTGCGGTTGCCGACCGTGTACGCGTTGATCTCGCCCTCGGCGACGTCGCCGGCGCCCGCGACCTTCACCCACTCCGACATCCCGGGTTCCCCTCCTCCACGACGATCCGGTTCGAGCGGGACCAGCCTACCGCCGGACGGGGCGCCGGGCCCTCAGCCGCGCGATCGGCGCCGGGCCAGCAGGTCCGGGGTCATGTACCCGATCCCCGCGACGAGGTACAGCGCCGCGAGCACGAGGAAGGCCTCGCGGAACCCGAGCTCCGTCATGGCGGGGATCAGGGCCCCGCCCACCCAAGCGAGCTGGAACACCACCTCGTACCGGACGAAGACGCGGCCGTGGGCGCCCTGCGGCGCCAGCCGCTGCATCATGCTCTGGAACGCCAGGCGGCCGAGCTCGGCGGCGGTCCCGACGAGGAGCGCGAACAGCGTCAGCACCGGGAGCGAGAACGCCGCGAACGCGAGCATCGCCCCGACCCCCGCCCCCGCGATGCAGCCGACGACCACCGCCTCCTCGCGCAGGTTCTCGGGGAGCCGGGGCGCGAGCAGGTCGCCGACCAGGCCACCCGCCGTGGCGGCCGCCGCGAGCAGGCCGAACCACCAGGCCGGCTCCCCACTCCGGCGCAGCGCGAACGCGAGCGTGAACAGCAGGAACCCGCTCGCCGCCCGCAGCCCCGCGGCGCCGATCGCCGGCGCCGTGAGCTCGGCCAGGCGACCGAGGCGCCCGACCTCGCGCGCCTCGCCCTGCGGCATGCCGGGATGCGGCAGGCGCAGGTTCAGCGCCGCCGAGATCCCGTACGCCACCGCTCCGAGGTACAGCACGGCGGCCCCGTCGCCGAGCTGGAACACGATCACGCCGGGGATCGACCCAAGGATCACGCCGCCCACCGCGATCCGCCCGAGCCGCGCGTTCGCGCGAACCAACCCCTCGTCGGGGCCGGCGTAGGCCATCACCAGCCCGTTGCGCGTGATCGCATGGACCTTCGTCAGGGCGAGCAGCAGGAAGGCGACCGGAACCAGGACGAGGGTGGAGATCCTCGGAGCACCGTAGATGCACACGAGGGCGCGCCCGGCCGCGGCGGCGAACGAGATGATCCGCCTCGGCCCGGCGCGGTCGAGCAGCGGGACGAGCACCGGCCCGGCGAGCGCGAGCGGCGCCATCGTGAGCAGCAGGTAGAGCGCGACGTTGACCTCCGCCTCGTCCACCGGGACCTCGAAGAAGATCGAGCCGGCGAGCGCGATCGCGACGAGCGCATCGCCGGCGGAAGCCGCGAGCTGCACCAGCCCGAACGCGTCGAGCGGCCGGTCCGACCGCGCCATCGTGCCGATCGGCCGGAACGTCGCCGCGACGAGGGCCCCGGCCATCCGCAGCAGCTGGACCCACCAGCGCTCGGGCTCGGGGCGGCGCATCGTCCCGCGGTCGACCCGCACGGGCTCCCCCCGTCAGCCGTCCGAGAGGCGCTCGCGGAGCAGCTCGTTCACGACCTTCGGGTTCGCCGCGCCACCGGATCTCTTCATGACCTGCCCGACGAGGAACCCGAGGATGCCTTCCTTGCCGCCCTTGAACTGCTCGACCGGCCCGGGGTTCTCGGCGATCGCGTCGTCGACCCATGCCTCGAGTGCGGCGGTGTCGGTGACCTGGCGGAGGCCGTGGACCTCGACGATCGCCTCTGCCGGCTCGCCGGTCTCGAACGCCACCTCGAGGACCTGCTTCCCGCCGGTCGCCGAGATCGTCCCGTCGCCGACCAGCCGGGCGAGGTCCGCCACGTGCGCCGGCGTGACCTTCGAGTCGGCAAGCTCCACGTGGGCCTTGTTCGCGAGCCCCGCCAGGTCCTGCGTGATCCAGTTCGCGGCCGCCTTCGGCTCCGCGCCGAGCGCGAGGGTCTCCTCGAAGAACGCGGCCGTCGCGGCCGAGTCCGCCAGGATCAGCGCTGGCTCGGGCTTCAAGCCGAGCTCGCGGACGTAGCGGGCGCGCTTCGCGGCCGGGAGCTCGGGCAGGCTCGCGCGGATCTCCTCAACCCACGCGGGGTCCGGCTCGATCGGGGGCAGGTCGGGCTCGGGGAAATAGCGGTAGTCGAACGCCTCCTCCTTCGAGCGCAGCGTGGACGTCGCGCCGCCGTCCTCGTCCCAGTGACGCGTCTCCTGCACGAGCGGCTCGCCGGCCTCGAGCGCCGCGCGCTGGCGCGTCTCCTCGAACCGAAGCGCGCGCTCGAGCGACCGGATCGAGTTCAGGTTCTTGATCTCGACCTTGACGCCGAGGGCGTCCTCGCCCGCGCGCCGCGTCGAGATGTTCGCGTCGCACCGCAGCGAGCCCTCCTCCATCCGGACGTCGCTCACGCCGAGGGCCTCGAGCGTCGCTCGCAGCTCGCGCAGGTACGCGCCCGCCTCCTCCGGGGTGCGGATGTCGGGCTCGGATACGACCTCGACGAGTGGGACGCCGGCGCGGTTGTAGTCCACCAGCGCGGAGTCGGCCTCGTGGATCCGCCCGCTGACGCTGCCGTGCGACGTCTTGCCGGTGTCCTCCTCCTGGTGCACGCGGGTGATCCCGACGCGGCGCGTCGCGCCGTCGACGGCGATGTCGAGGTGGCCGTTCACGCAGATCGGGAGGTCGTACTGGCTGATCTGGAAGTTCTTCGGCATGTCCGGATAGAAGTAGTTCTTCCGGTGGAACACGGAGTGCGGCGCGACCCGGCAATCGAGCGCCAGACCGATCCGCACGATGTATTCGATCGCCTTCTCGTTCGGCACGGGGAGCGACCCCGGGTGGCCCAGGCACACGGGGCATACGTTCGTGTTCGGCGGCGCGCCGAACTCGTTGCGACAGCCGCAGAACATCTTCGTCGCCGTGGAGAGCTCGACGTGGCACTCCAGGCCGATCACGGACTCGTACTCGGCCATGACGCGGTAAAGCCTACCGGAGGGCCCCCGCGTCGCTGCCGGCCGACCGCGAGGGGCCACAGTGGGTAACCAGCGTTCCCCGAACGCAGGTGACGCCTGCGCCGAGCGTGCCGTATCCTGCAACGCATGTCACGATCGGCCGTGTCCACCACCGCGCGGCCGGGTGTCGCCACGATCTGGGTAGCGCTGTCGTCGGTCTACGTGATCTGGGGCACGACGTACCTCGCGATCCGCGTGGTGAACGAGACGCTCCCGCCCCTGCTCTCCGCCTCGGTCCGGTTCCTCGTCGCCGGCGCCCTGATGTACGCCTGGACGATCCGTCGCGGCGACCGAGAGGGCGACCGGCCGACGCGCGTCCAGTGGCGCTCGGCAGCGATCGTCGGGACCCTGCTGCTCCTCGGCGGCAACGGCGGCGTGGTCTGGGCGGAGAAGACGATCCCCTCCGGCATCGCGGCGCTGCTCGTGGCGCTCGTGCCGCTGTGGATGGCGCTGCTCGACCGCCTGTTCTTCGGCGGGCACCTGGCGGGGCGCGCGGTCGTCGGGCTCGTCGCCGGGTTCGGCGGCGCGGCGCTGCTGCTCGGCGGCGAGGCCTCTGGCGACGTCGACCTCGTGGGGATGCTGTTCGTCGTCGGTGCGTCGCTCGCCTGGGCGATCGGATCCCTGTGGTCGCGGAACGCGCCGCTGCCGGCGCGCCCGTTCGTCGGCGTGAGCATGGAGATGCTCGCCGGCGGCGTGGCGCTCGGCGTGGCGGGGATCCTGGTCGGCGAGCTCGGGCAGATCGATGTCTCCGAGTTCTCCCGCGCCTCGCTGATCGGCCTGGTCTACCTGATCGTGTTCGGCTCGTGGGTCGGCTTCACCGCGTACCTGTGGCTGCTCCGCACGGCGCGCACCTCACTGGTCTCGACCTACGCGTACGTGAACCCGGTCGTCGCGGTGTTCCTCGGCTGGTTGATCCTGGACGAGCAGGTGACGATCCGCACGATCGTGGCCGGCGGCGTCATCCTGGCCTCGGTCGCGCTGATCATCTCGGCCGGTGGTGCCCATCGCGAGGAGGAGGTCGAGCTGGAACCGGCGCCCGAGACCACGGCCGCGTAGCCGGATCTCGAGTCAGGATCCTCGGAGGTCGCGCACGAGCTCGGGCACGGCGTCGAAGCCGATCGCGCGCTCCAGCGCGTCCGCCACGCGCAGCAGGAGTGCCTCGCCCAGGATCGGCGCGGTCAGCTGCACGCCGACGGGGAGGCCGCCCTCGTCGAGCCCGCTCGGGATCGAGATCGCCGGCATCCCCGACAGGTTCGCGGGGATCGTGAAGACGTCCGACAGGTACATCGCGAGCGGGTCGTCCGCCCGCTCGCCGATCCGGAACGCGGTCGTAGGCGACGTCGGCGACACGAGCAGGTCGAAGTCCGCGAACGCCGCCTCGTAGTCGCGGATGATCAGCGTCCGGACCTTCTGCGCCTGGCCGTAGTAGGCCTCGTAGTACCCGGCCGAGAGCGCGTACGTGCCGAGCATGATCCGGCGCTTCACCTCCGGACCGAAGCCCGCGCCGCGCGTGCGCGACATCATCTCGACCGAGTCACCACCGTCGACCCGCAGCCCGTACCGAACGCCGTCGTAGCGCGCGAGGTTCGACGACGCCTCGGACGGCGCGATCAGGTAGTAGGCGGAGAGCGCGTAGTCGGTGTGCGGGAGCGAGACCTCGCCGACCCTCGCCCCCAGGTCCGCGAGGCGGTCGATCGCCGCCTGGACGCTGGCCCGGACGCCGGGCTGGACGCCCTCGCCGAACGCCTCGCGCACCACGCCGACGCGCAGGCCGTCGACCTCGCCGGTGAACGCGGCGGTGTAGTCGCGCGGCACCTCGTCCAGGCTGGTCGCGTCCATCGGGTCCTTGCCGCCGAGGACGGACAGCAGCGTCGCCGCGTCCCGCACGCTCCGCGTGAAGGTGCCCACCGTGTCCAGCGACGAGGCGAACGCGATCAGCCCGTACCGGCTGATCAGCCCGTACGTCGGCTTGAGCCCGACGACGCCGCACAGCGAGGCCGGCTGCCGGACCGATCCGCCCGTGTCCGTGCCGAGCGCCCACACGGCCTCCCCCGCCGCGACCGCGGCGGCAGAGCCACCGCTCGAGCCGCCCGGCACCGAGTCGAGGTCCCACGGGTTGTGGACAGGCCCGAACGCGGAGTTCTCGTTCGAGGAGCCCATCGCGAACTCGTCGCAGTTCGTCTTGCCGAGCAGGACCGCGCCCACGTCGCTCAGCCGTGCCCACGCGGTGGAGTCGTACGGCGGGACGTAGGTCTCGAGGATCCGAGAGCCGCACGTGGTGCGGATGCCCTTGGTCGTAAGCACGTCCTTCAGCGCGATCGGGATGCCGGCCACGGCGGGCGCATCCCCTGCGGCGATCCGCTCGTCGGCGGCGGCGGCCCGCTCGCGCGCGAGGTCCTGGGTGCGCGTGAGGAAGGCCCCGACCCGGCCGTCGACGGCGTCGGCGCGACGCACGCAGGACTCGACGATCTCGGCGCTCGACACCTCGCCGGCGCGCAGACGCTCCGCGAGCTCGGTGGCGGTGCGGTCGCAGGGCTCGGTCACTCGATCTCCACGATCCGCGGGACGAGGAAGCGCTCGTCGGCGGCGGCCGGCGCGTTCGCGAGCGCGTCCTCCGCCGAGAGCGACGGCCGGGGCTCGTCGGGCCGGAACACGTTCGCCCGCGGGATCGCCGAGGCGGTCGGCGGCACGTCGGCCGTCGCGACCTCGCCCACCTTCGCCGCGTGATCGAGGATCGCGCCCAGCTGCGCCGCCAGCCGCTCCTTCTCCTCGCCGGTGAGGTCGAGGCGCGCGAGCCGCGCGACGTGCTCGATGTCGATCTGAACCGGCATGCGGCACAGTCTAGTGGTCGGCCGATCCGGGGAGCGCACCCGCGCCGCCGGGGTCGAAGCCTGGCGGCGGCACCTCCCCCGGCGACGGCTCGTGCACGAGTCCGGGGCCGGTCTCGGGCGGTGGCGGGACGTCCAACCGCCCCGAGGCGAGCAGCGACAGCATGTCGATCCCGACCTCCACGGGGTCCACGCTGCGCGCGACGGACCATCGGAACCCGTCCTCGGACGTGCGCTCGGACAGATCGCGCTCCTCCGGATCGCACGGGCTCCCGGTCGCGTCCAAGACCAGCCGGACCGTCGGCCGGGCGAGCAGCCGCTCGTGGTTCTGCACGACGACGGTTACCTCGCCGCTCGTCAGCTGCACCAGGGAGCCGACGGGGAACAGGCCCATGAACCGCATGAAGGCGCGCACCACCCGGGGATCGAACGCGTGGCCGGCGCCCGCCTGCAGGATGTTGAGCGCCTGGCGCCGCTCCTCCGCCTTTCGGTAGGGGCGTTTGCTCGTCATGGCGTCGAAGCAATCGGCCACGGTGACGATCCGCGATGGCAGGGCCGGCACCCGCCGACCGGAGAGCGGCGGGTACCCGGAGCCGTCGAACGCGGCGTGATGCTCGAGCACGGTGGCGATCGCGGGGTGATAGGCGTTCTCGCTCGTGATGAGCACGAGCCCGGCGCCGTCCACCGGGTGCTGCCGGATCACCTCCCACTGCTCCTCGTCGAGCGGACCGTCGTGGTTCAGGATCTCCTGCGGCACCTTCACCTTCCCGATGTCGTGCAGGAGCCCGCCGATCCCGAGCGCGATCGCCTGCTCGCGGGGGAGCCCGACCGCCCGGGCCAGGCCGAGGGACAGGATGCAGACGTTCACCATGTGGTGGAACGTGTGCTCGTCGTACGACTTCACGGTCGTGAGCAGTAGCGCCTGCGACGGGTCGGAGGCGATCAGATCCGCGAGCTGCTCGGTCAGGCGGACCGTGGCGTCCATGTCGGCGGGACGACCGGCCAGCAGCCGCGCGGCGGTCTCGCGCAGGAGCTCCAGCCCGGCGCCGTAGTCGCGGAGCATCTCGGAGAGCCCCGTCCCTACCTCCGGCGGCACCGCCCGGCCGGCTCGGTTGACGCCCACCGAGCGGAGCTCGCCGTGCGGCTCCCCGACGAGGGCTCGCACGAGTCCGTCGATGTCCGCCTCGGCGGGGTTCGGCAGGAACTCGAGCGACTGGATCCCGGCCTCGGACATGGACTCGGCCAGACGGTGAAGCGTGAGCGACTCCCACGCCAGGAGCACGGGCCCCAGGTAGAAGTTGCCGCCCGAGGCGAACAGGACCGGATCGCCCGGGGTCGTCTGGCGCAGACGGAGCACCAGATCCCGCGCCTCGGCCACCGCCTCCACCCGCTTCGGATGCTCGGCTGGGTAGAGCGCGTAGACCTGCCGCGCGGTGGCGAGCGCCCGGAGGAGCTCGCGGCCGGTCTGGACCTCGGCGCTCGACAGCTGCCGTCCGCTCACGTCTCGCCCCCCCTCCGTGCCAGCGAACGCGCGCGCCTGCGGAGCCCCCACGGCACCCGGGGACGGGCCGCTCGGGAGGCGAGGTCGCGCAGTCGCTCGGCGCCGTCCGAGCGTCGCGCGAGCTCCTCCATCGCCAGGAGCCGCAGCGCACGGTCCTCCGAGTCGCGGACGACCTGCACGAGCCCGTCCGCCGCCTCGGGCCCAACGAGCGTGCCCAGGGCCGCGACGGCCTGCCGCCGGACCTGCGGGTCGTCCCCGCCCGCGAGCCGCTCCAGCGCCGGCACGGCCTCGGCGCCGCCCGCGGCCGCGAGGGCGGCGGGGACCTCGTGCCGCACGGCCGGCGTCGGGTGACGGACCGCGCGCTCGATGGCCGGGATCGCCTCGGGCCGGCCGCTCGCACCGAGGAGGATGACGGCGTTCCGCACGACGTACCAGCGAGGATCCGAGAGCCGCGCGGCGACCCGGTCCACCCGGTCGCGCACCGTCCGCCTGGCGACCCCGAGCAGCCTGGCGCGTCGGGCACGGTCCTCCTCCTCGGCGAGGAGGTCGAGGAGGATCTCGACGCCGAGGTCGTCGAACGGCGCGAGCAGGTCGGCCACGAGCGCCGCCTCCTCGTCAGCCCCGGCCTCGGCCTCGACGAGCTCGGTCACGACGTCGTGGGCGAGCGCATGTCGCGCGTACGCCTCGAACAGCTCGCGGCGGTCGTCGGCGCCCTGCCGCAGGGCCTCGCGCACGGCGTCGACGAGCGATCGGACCCGGCCGGCGTCGCGAGCCCGCAGGGCGTCGCGCAACTCCCCGGCCCACAGGTCGAGCGCGGAGCCGGCCCGGTCGAGGTCCGGCTCGAGGGCCAGGTAGTCACCGAGCGCCGAGATCGCGGCGGTCCGCCACTGATCCTCACCGTGGGCGAGCGCCGACCGGATCGCCCGGGCGTCCTCGTTCTCGGTCGCCCCCAGGTAGTCCGCGATCGCGTCGGTCACGGACGCAGCCGGCGCCGCCTCGATCCCGGCGGTCGAGATCCCGAGCTGCTCGAGGCCGGCGATGATCGTCCCCGCCTCCTCGCGGCCGGACGCGAGCGCCGCCGTGAGATCGACGATGTCGAGCGGCCGGACGCCCGCCTGGGCGAGCTCGCGCGCGAGCTCGACGGGGTCGCGGTGTCCCTCGTGTCCCAGATCCACCAGGGCGCGCGTCAGCTCGGCGTTGCTCATCGTCGACAGGAGGCGCTCGGCGACCGGGTCCACCCGGACCCGGTCCACGAGCAGCTCCACGAGCGCCCGGCGGATGTCGGGCGGCAGCTCGGCGACCATGCCGTGCACCGTCGAGTGGACCTCGATCGCCTGCCCGCTCCCGGGCGGCGTGCCCCCGAGGAGCTCCTGGAGGCGGGCGAGCAGCGTCTCGGCTCGATCGCGGATGGTGCCGCGGAGATCCTCGAGCACGAGCTCGGGCGCGAGCGACTCGACGCCGGGGACGGGCGCGGCCTCGTCCACGGGCTCGACGTCTGCGGCGACGTGGTCGGCGCCCTCGACCGGCGCCGGGCCCACGCGGGAGAGCTCGACCGAGCGGACCCCGTCGACGCGCAGGACCTCACCCGCCCCACCGTCGGCGTCCAGATCGTCGGCGTCGCGGATCAGCGTCGCGTAGAGGCGGTCCAGGTCGTGGACGTCGGGGACCGCCACGACCGTGAGGCGCTCGACGCGACGCTCGAACAGCACGAGCGCGAGCTTCCGGAGGTGGATGTCGTCCTGGAGCTCGGCGCTCTCCCGGAGGAAGCGGTCGCCTCGAACCTCGACGTCGACCGGTCCGGACGCCAGGGCCGCACGCGCCGCCGCGTCGATCCGTCCGACGGCCGCGACGAACCCCTCGTGCTCGACGCTCCCCGGGAACAGCCGGTACGCGGACAGGCCGAGCCAGAGCTGCTTCAGGAGCGCCTCGACGCCTCGAGCCCGCTCGTCCCCCATCCGGCGATGCCTCCGGCGGCCGATCGACGACGGACGGCCGCCTCGTGAATCATCGACCCATCGCGGTCCGAGGATGAGGAGGCCGGCTCATCCCATGGGCGCGAGGATCGACCGCACGAGCTCGGGGGTGAGGCGCATGAGACGCTGGTCCCCGAGCCGCCGGAGCAGCTCGGCCCACCCCGGGTCCGCGGGGAGCGCCACCGCGAGGGCCGTCCGGGCCTCCTCGAGCCGGTCGTGGAGCGCGAACGAGATCGCCGTCCAGAACGCGATCTCGGGGTTCCCGGGCACGGCCCGCATCGCGGCCTGGCGTTCGGCGAACGAGCCGTCGAGGTCGCCCTCCAGCTCCAGCTGCTCGGCGCGTTC
>DASTPT010000042.1:0-8030 GCA_035762085.1 Actinomycetota bacterium
AGCGCCAGGCGCAGCGTCCGCCCCTCGCGCGCCACGGCCTCCCCACGCAGCAGCGCCCGCACGTCGGCCACCGTGCGCTCGAGCTCCGCGAGCGCACCCCTGCCGGCCGAGCCGGTCCCGATCCCGAGGACCAGCCGCCCGCCCGAGCGCTCGTGCACCGTGGCGGCGGCCATCGCCGTGAGCAGCGGCGTGCGCGAGCGCATCGGCACGACGCCGGTCCCGAGGAGCATCTCGGTGGTCTCGCCGGCCAGCGCCGCGAGGGCGGCGAACGCGTCCCGCGCGAAGATCTCGGGAAGGAAGACGGCCGCGTAGCCGAGCCGCTCCCCCTCGCGAACGACACCCGCGAGCTCGTCCCACGCGAGCGGATCACGGAGCGCGAGGCCAAGCCCGCGCGGTTGTCGTGCGGTCCTCACGCCTGCCATCGTCGCACGCGGTGGACGCGTTCCGTTTCGCGACCGAGGACGGGGTGACGCTCGAGGGCGAGCTCCGGATGCCCGAGGGCGGCGCCCTGGGCTCGGCCGTCGTGTGTCACGCCCACTCCCGCCACGGCGGAAGCAGGGACCACCCGCTGCTGTGGGCGATCCGGAGCGAGCTCGCGGCGCGCGAGCTCGCCGTGCTGTCCTTCGACTTCCGGGGGGTCGGCGGCTCGGGCGGCACGTTCGGCGGCGGCCGCCCCGAGGTCCGGGACGTCGCCGCCGCGGTCGGCCGCGTCCGCGCCGAGGCCGAGGGCCCCACGATCGTGTGCGGCTGGTCGTTCGGCGCGCTCGTCGCCCTGCTCGAGGCGATCGCCGATCCGCTCGTCGCCGCCCTGGCGCTCGTGGGGCTGCCGCTCGGCGATACGGGGCTGCAGCTGCCGCCGCTCCCCGCGGACGCCGAGCTTCGCGCGTTCCGGCGACCCGTGCTGCTGCTCTCGGGACAAGGCGACCAGTTCTCGCAGCGGCCCGACCTGGAGGCGGTAGCTCGACGCCTGCCGAACGCCGAGCTGAGGATCGTGTCAGGGACCGACCACTTCTTCTGGCGTCGGGAGACCGAGGTCGCCGCGGCGGTCGCGGAGCTGGCCGAGCGCGTCCTCCCCGAGCCGCGAGGTCCTACTGGCTCCGGCGGAGCCCCCGCTGGGTGAGCAGCACCACCGCGAACACTCCCCCGGCGACGAACACGAGCGACATCCAGCCGGGTCCGCCGATCAGCCCCGCGACGGCGGCCGCGCCGGCCCACAGCGGGATCGAGGTCCACCATGCCCACCGACCCCAGCGCCGCCCCCACGTGCGCTCGACCGCCGTGACCGCGCGCCAGTACCCGAACGCGGCCAGAGCCAGCAGGGCCACGCCGATCCCGGTCTCCACCCCTAGCGGTCCTCGTCGAAGGGGTCGAGGTCGGACCCGCGGCCCGTGTCGGTCGGACCGCCGGGGCGCCGGGGCCGCCGCGCGCGGCGCGACCAGATCAGCGGCAGGAACAGGAACGTGAAGCCAAGGAGCCGGGGCATCAGGACGACGCCGAGGATCAGCAGCAGCGCGCCGACCACGATCCACGGCGCCGGGACGCGCAGGGCCCGCCCGCCCATGCGCAGCGGACCGCCGTCGGTCAGCGCTACGATCGCGGCGCCCAGGGCGACAACGACGATCGTGACGGCGATGGCGATGAACGCGGGGCTCACGCTCCAAGCGTACTCCCCCGCCGGGCTACGTCAGGAGCTCGGTCCGGATCTCGACGCCCTCCCGACCGAGCTCGGCCACGAACGCCGCCGCGTCGAACGCGGTCTCGGGCGGGTGGACGCCGGGTGGTACGCGACCCTCGGCCATCCAGCGCGCCGTCACGGCGATCGGGATGGCCGTGCCGAACGCGCCGGCCGACAGGCCCTCCGGGCTCGGGTCGAAGCGGGCGAGCGCCCGGTGCTCAGCGGGCCGGCCGTCCTTCGTCCCGACGACCCGCACGTCGAGGAACTCGACGTCGTTCGGCTCGCCCTCGGGAACCGGCAACCGGTTCAGGACGGCCGCGAGCACCTCGCGCGGGACGGCCTCCCCGGAAGGGGTGGCGACGGGCTCGGCGCTCGCGAGCCCGACCGCCGTGAGGAACGCGAAGCCCTCGTGCACGGCCCTCGGGAGCGCCAGCCGCCACCGGACGTCCCGCACGCCCGGGATCGTCTCCGGCAGCGTCGCCGGCTCCGAGTGCAGCGTGTACATGGCCGGCTGCGTGCCGATCGGCTCGGGGAAGTCCCAGTCGACCACGCCGGAGCCGGCCGGGACCTCTCGAAGCTCGCCGTCCCCGAACACCATCGCCGGCATCGTGAACTCGTCCAGCACGGTCTCGACGGAGTACGGCACGCCGAACGCGCCGCCGTCGGCGGACAGGTCGACCGCGCCGTCGACCATGTCGATCGAGCGCACGGCGTCGAGGGCGTCGGCGCCGAGCCGTGCGAGCACGTTCGTGAGCCCCGGCGCCGACCCGATCCCGAGCACGGCGGTCAGACCGGCCGCCGCGAACCGCTCGCGCAGCTCGAGCTGCCTGCGCGTGGTGTGGAACAGCCCGCCGAGGTCCGCGTAGTGGCACCCGGCACCGAGCGCGGCCTCCATCGTCGGAAGGTTCGCCCGGTACGGGATGCACGCCACGACCGCGCGCACATCCCCCAGCAGCCCGACGAGCTCGCCCCCGCCCGGCTCGACCCCGCGGCCCTCGGCGCCCGCTCGCTCGGCGACGCGGAGCGCCCGCTCCCCGTCGACGTCCAGCACGAGCAGCTCGACGTCGTCGTGCCGGGCGAGCAGCACGGCGGCCGCGCCGCCCATCGCGCCGGCGCCCAGGATCGCGATCCTCGTGCCCACTACAGGGGCACGTGCGACAGGACCATGATCCGCGGCTCGGTCATCTCCTCCATCGCGAACCGCAGACCCTCTCTGCCGAACCCGGAGTCCTTCGAGCCGCCGTACGGCATCTGGTCGGCGCGGAAAGCCGAGATGTCGTTCACGATCAGGCCGCCGACCTCGATGTCGCGGTGCGCCTGGAACGCCAGGTTCAGGTTGCTCGTGAACACGCCCGCCTGCAGGCCGAAGCGCGAGTCGTTCACGAGCGCGATCGCCTCGTCGAAGGTCTGGTACGGGCTGATCGTCACGACCGGTCCGAAGATCTCCTCGCGGCAGACGTTCATCTGCGGCTCGACCTCCGCGAGTAGCGTCGGGTAGTAGAAGGGCGCCTCGGCGCGCCCGCCCGTCAGGATCTGGGCGCCCTGAGAGACCGCCTCCTTCACCACGGCGTCGATCCGGTCGACGTCGCCCCGCGTGATCACCGGCCCGACGTCGACGGTGGGATCCATCGGGTCGCCCGTCTTGAGGTTCTCGACCTCCTTGACGAGGCGGGCCGCGAAGTCGTCGTAGACCTCGGACTGCACCAGCACGCGCTGCACGCTGATGCACGACTGCCCCGCCTGGTAGTAGCCGCCGAACGCGACCCGCGCCGCCGCCATGTCCAGGTCGGCGTCCGAGTGCACGATCACGCCCGCGTTGCCGCCGAGCTCGAGCGTGACCCGCTTCTTCGGGTCCAGCCCCTTCAGGTACCAACCCGTGTCCGCGGACCCGGTGAACGAGATCTTCCGGAACCGCTCGTCGCGGGCCATCCGGTCGGCCACCTTCGAACGCACCGGGAGCACCTGGTACATGCCCTTCGGCAGCTCGGTCTCCTCGAAGAGCTCGGCAAGCCGCAGCGCCCCGAGCGGCGTCGCCGACGCCGGCTTGACCACGATCGGCGCCCCGACGGCCAGGGCCGGAGCCACCTTGTGGGCGACGAGGTTCACCGGGAAGTTGAACGGCGTGATGCCGAACACGGGTCCGAACGGGAACCGGCGCAGTAGCCCGACCCGGGACCCGAACGCCGCCTCCGTATCCAGCCGCATCATCTCGTCGTCGCCGTGGCGCAGGACCTCGGAGGCCCAGCGGAACGTGCTGACGGCGCGCACGGCCTCGACCCTCGCCCACTTGAGCGGCTTGCCGCCCTCGCGCGCGATCAGCTCGGCGGTCTCGTCCGCGGTCTCCGCGAGCCGCTTCGAGATGTGGTCGAGCGCCGTCGAGCGCGCGGCCACCGACAGGTGCCGGGACTCCTCGAACGTGCTGGCCGCGGTCGCGATGGCCTCCTCGACGTCCGCGTCGGTCGGCACGCCGATCTCGGCGACGACGCTCTCGTCGTAGGGGCTCTTGACCTCGAACGCGCCCTCGCCGGTGCGCCACTCGCCGTTCACGAAGAACGGTTTCACTGCCATGGAGCGATCACCACCCTTCCGATGGCGATGGCCCGAGCCCGACGTCCGGGCCGGGCCATCGCCGGTACGACTCCGGTGCGCTCAGTCGAGCGACCACATCACGTGCTTGATCTGCGTGTAGTCCTCCAGCGAGTACATCGACATGTCCTTGCCGTACCCGCTCTCCTTGTAGCCGCCGTGCGGCATCTCGGCCGTGATCATGAAGTGGGTGTTCACCCACACCGCGCCGAACTGCAGCCGGCGCGCCACCCGCATCGCGCGGGCCGCGTCCTTCGTCCAGACCGAGGACGCTAGCCCGTACACGACGTCGTTCGCCCACTCGACGGCCTGGTCCTCGTCGCTGAACCGCTGGACCGAGACGACGGGCCCGAAGACCTCGTTCTGGACGATCTCGGACTTCTGGTCGACGTCGGCGACGACGGTCGGCCTGTAGTAGAAGCCGGGGCCGTCGATCCGCTCGCCCCCGGTGAGCACCTTGCCGCCGCCCTCGGCGGCGCGCTCGACGAACCCGGCCACGTTCTCGCGCTGTCCGCTCGAGACCAGCGGACCCATCTCGACCGACTCGTCCATGATCGGGCCGACCTTGATCGACTCGACCTCCGGCACGAGCGCCGAGAGCAGGTCGTCGTAGACGCCCGACCCGGCGACGACGCGGCACGAGGCCGTGCAGTCCTGGCCGGTGTTCGTGTAGCCGGCGAACTTCAGCGTCTCGACGACCTTCTCGACGTCGGCGTCGTCGAACACCACGACCGGCGCCTTGCCGCCGAGCTCCAGGTGCGCGCGCTTCACGTTCGAGGCCGCCGCGTTCGCCGCGATGATCTTGCCCGTCGACGTGTCGCCGGTGACCGAGACCAGCCGCACGAGCGGGTGCTTCACCAACTGGTCGCCGATCTCGGAGCCGTGACCGGTCACGACGTTGAACACGCCGGGCGGCAGGATGTCCTGCGACAGCTCGGCCAGGCGGAGCGTGGTCCGCGGGGTGATCTCGGCCGGCTTGAGGATCGAGGTGTTGCCGGCCGCGAGGGCCGGGCCCAGCTTCCAGATCGCCATCATCAGCGGATAGTTCCACGGGCAGATGCCCACGGTCACGCCGAGCGGCTCGCGCCGGATGATGCTGGTGAAGCCCTTCTCGTACTCGGCGGCGGACTTGCCCTCCAGCACCCGCGCGGCCCCGGCGAAGAACCGCAGGTTGTCGATGATGAACGGGATGTCGGCCGCCGAGACCGAGATCGGCTTGCCGACGTCCTCGGCCTCGAGCTTGGCCAGGTTGTCGGCGTCGGCCTCCATCGCGTCCGCGAGCTTGAGCATCATCGCCGAGCGATCCTTCGGCGGCGTGTCGAACCAGACCTCGTCGTAGGCCTTCTGCGCGGCCTCGGCCGCCCTGTCGGCGTCCTCCCGGGACCCGACCTGGACGGTGTCGGCCGTCTCCCCCGTGGACGGATCGATGTTGGGCTCGCTCTCGCCCCTGCCGGACTCGACCCACTCGCCGCCGATGTACATGCCCCAGGTCTTCTGATCGGCCATCCGAACCTCCCCCTCTGACGGGTTCCGCGCACGGTCGAACACGCCGTACCGACCCAGTATCGCCCGTCGGCTCGCTCGGGGGCCAATCGACGTTCCGGCCCCCGGGTCCGGGGTCGCTGTACGGAACGTCGGCCGGAGACAGCCGGGTGGCCGGGCCGGAGACCGCCCGGGGCGTCGATGTGCCGGACGGACCTTGTCCGGGTGCCGCCGAGACCCCTAGCCTTGCGCCGTGGAGCGACCGAAAGGGGACCGCCGTGCGTGACGCATACGACCTGTACATCGACGGCACGTGGGTGAAGTCATCGACCGACGACCGGATCCCGGTGATCGACCCCTCGACCGGCGAGCAGGTGGCGACGACCGCCGCCGCCTCGACCGAGGACGTGACGAAGGCCGTCGACGCCGCCGCCGAGGCCTTCCGCGACGGCCGCTGGAGCCGGATCCCGCCGGCCGACCGTGCGCGCGTGCTCCTCAGGGTCGCCGACCTGATCGAGGAGCGCCTGATGGACCTCTCGAAGGTCGAGTCGATCGACGCCGGCAAGCCGATCAAGCTGACCTCGAACTTCGACGTGCCGTTCGGGGCCGACAACGTCCGGTTCTTCGGCGGAGCGGCCAGGCTGCTCGAGGGCAAGGCGGCCGGCGAGTACTCCCCGGACCACCTGAGCTACCTCCGCCGTGACCCGCTCGGCGTGATCGCGGCGATCTGCCCCTGGAACTACCCGTTCCAGATCGAGGTCTGGAAGATCTTCCCGGCGATGGCCGCCGGCAACACGGTGGTGATGAAGCCGGCGAAGGAGACACCGCTGTCCGCGTTCGAGCTCGCGGAGCTGTGCGCCGAGGCCGGCCTGCCGCCGGGCGTCCTGAACGTCGTTACCGGCCGCGGGGCCGAGATCGGCGAGCCGCTGATCACGCACCCCGCCGTGCGGATGGTGTGCCTGACCGGCGACACCGAGACCGGCAAGCTCGTGATGCGCGCGGCCGCCGAGGGAGTGAAGCGCCTGCACCTGGAGCTCGGCGGCAAGGCGCCGTTCATCGTGTTCGACGACGCCGACCTGGAGGCCGCGATCCGAGGCGCGGTGGCCGGCGCGTACATCAACTGCGGCCAGGACTGCACCGCGGCCACGCGCGCGTACGTCCAAGAGCCCCTGTACGAGGACTTCGTCGCCGGCGTCGCGGACCTCGCGCGCGAGCTGAACGTCGGCCCCACGCTCGACCCCGCGACCGACATGGGTCCGCTGATCACGATGGCCCAGCGCGAGGGCGTCCACGGCTTCGTCGAGCGCGCGAGGAAGTCCGGCGCGACGATCGTGACCGGCGGGGAGTTCTCGAGCCGCCCCGACACCGAGCACGGCTCCTACTACGAGCCCACGGTCATCACCGACGTCACGCAGGACGCCGAGGTCGTGCAGCGCGAGATCTTCGGCCCCGTGCTCGTCACCCTGCCGTTCCGCGAGGACGAGGATGCGATCGCGATGTCGAACGACGTCGTCTACGGCCTGTCGAGCTCGGTCTGGACGCGCGACATCTACCGCGCGCTCGACGCCTCACGGCGCCTCGAGTTCGGCAACACGTGGATCAACGAGCACATCCCGATCGTCTCCGAGATGCCCCACGGCGGCGTGAAGCAGTCGGGCTTCGGCAAGGACATGTCGATGTACGCGCTCGAGGACTTCACGACCGTCCGCCACGTGATGGCGGACATCACCGGCCGGGCCGACAAGTCCTGGCACGGCGCAGTCATGGGAGGCGCCCAGGAGTAGCGCTCGGACGTGTAGGTCAGCCTTCGGCCTCGGCGGCGAGGAGCTCTCGGGCGCGCAGCGCGAGCCAGAACTCCATGCGGTCGAAGCTCGAGGAGAGGTCGCGGCCGGTGAGCTCCTCGACCTTGCGCATCCGGTACCGCAGCGTGTGTCGATGCACGATCAGCTCGGCCGCGGCCGTCTCCCATCGAGCGTTGTGCTGGAGGAACGCCCGGAGCGAGGACGTCAGCTCCCCTCCCTGCTCGCGGTCGTACTCGTCGAGCGGCTTCAGCATCGCGTCGGCGAACGCGCGGAGGGCGTCCGGGTCGGCCATCGAGAGCAGCAGGCGGTACGTGCCGAGGTCCTCGAAGCCCGCGGCGTCCCATCCCTCCAGGCGGCAGACCTGGAGCGCGTAGCGAGCCTCGCGGAGGCTCCGGCCGACCTCCTCGTGGACGACGGGGCCGCCGGAGCCGAGGCGCACGTCGCCGCCGACACGCTCGGCGACCGAGGTCCGCAGCACGGCGAGC
>DASTPT010000043.1:0-6425 GCA_035762085.1 Actinomycetota bacterium
CTCGCAGATGTGCTCGCCTACGTCGAAGGTGCGACGGATGAGCGAAGCGCAATGCTGAGAACGGACGAGATCGTGAGCCGATACGCGAAGTTGGTCGAAGAGGAAGGTTGGGAGCCGCCGTTCGCACATGGCCCGAGGTAGACGGTCGAGGGACATTCACGAACACTTGCACACCACGGCGGACTCCGTCCGGAGGGGGAGGTAGTCTCGCACCATTCAGCGCATCCCACGTGATGAAAGGGAAGTGTCATTGTCCAGCGCGCAGTTGTACGACACCATCGGAGCCACCTACACCGCGACGCGGCGCACCGAGCCGCGGATCGCCGCCAGGGTTTGGGCTGCGCTCGACGATGCGCGGACGGTACTGAATGTCGGGGCTGGCACCGGCTCTTACGAGCCCCCCGGCCGTGACGTAACCGCGGTGGAACCGTCGGCGCTCATGCGTGCGCAGCGTCCCGCGGGCGCAGCGCCGTGCGTGGCTGCAACCGCGGAGAGCCTTCCGTTCGAGGGTCAGCGCTTCGACGCCGCGATGGCTTTTTCCACCGTGCATCACTGGCAGGACCCGATCGCGGGCCTGCGCGAGATGCGGCGCGTGGCTCGCCGCGTGGTGGTGTTCACGCACGACAGCAGTGACACCGGATGGCGTCGTCGGTTCTGGCTGACTCGCGACTACCTGCCTGAGGTCGCTGACCTCGTCGCCGGCCGGCCTTCGCTGACCGAGCAGGCCCGCGCGATCGGAGCTCGCACGGAGCCGGTGCTCATTCCGTGGGACTGCGCTGACGGCTTCTTCGAGGCCTACTGGCGACGGCCGGAGGCATACCTGGACGATCATGTTCGTCGCGGAGTATCGGTGTGGGCCAGAGTCGGGCCGGATGTCGAGCAGCGGGCAGTGCGCAGCCTCCGTGATGACCTTGTCTCAGGCCGGTGGGCCGAACGCAACCGCGACCTCGTCGCTCTCGAGGCGGCAGAGCTTGGCCTTCGGCTGCTAATCGCCTGAACCCGCCAGATGTGGGTACGACTTCGTTCACATGAGTCCTTGCGCGCGCGCCGACGGCCCCGGACGGGCGACCGGAACCAGCGCCACGGGCTCCAGGTACATTGACGCTCCCTGGTGCACTCTGGCTTGACCTCCCCGTTTGAGAGTCGGACGCTTCGACCGTGAAGCGGGTCTTCTCGCTCTCGTCATCGTTCCGCTGATGGTGGGGTGTGCATCCTCAAGTGGCGGGCGGTTCGAGGGGGACGGGCGGGTGAGGGGCGTTTTCAACGTGGGGAGTGGCGCTTTCGGATACCCAGTGGGTGGAGATAATCCAGTTGACCGGCCCACCGAAGCAGCGTCGTGGGCCGGGCGACTGCGGTGACATCGTCGGGGTGTTTCGTGAATGCGGAGGGACCCTCTGGCCTCCTGGGACATGGCGAGTGATCCCACCCCCGTCGAGGGGATGACCGCCCAGCCGGTCGTCATCGTGGTCGAGAAGGACGAGGTAACGACGTTCGAGCTGAACTACCGCCCGGAGTGACCAGGCCTCAAGCGACATCCGCGAACACCTCGCGCACCCGAGAGACCTGTTCGGGTGGACTAGGGTGAGCGGGTGAGCGGGTGAGCGGGTGAGCGGGTGAGCGGGTGAGCGGGTGAGCGACTCGACTTCGCCTGGCCGATGGATCGTGTACTCGATCCCTACCGTCATCGCGGCCGCGGCGATCGCATGCGCCGTGGCGCTTTCGAGGTGGGAGTGCGTCTCGGGCTTCGAAAACGAGACATGTGCCGACCGCATCTACGTGAAGTGGACCATCGCGGTGGCCGGGATCGCCCTGGCCCTGATCGGGCTGGGCATCATCCTGCTCGTTCGGCGCATCAAGCGAACGAGAGCCTTCCCCTGTTCCCTTCGAGATACATTCCTGAACGCTGTCATACGCCAACGTCACTACGCCCGACACCACTCTCTCGATCCGAGGGGCGCGTGAGGTCCTGCGTCATGGAGCAGCCGGCAGCCGCGAAATGAAAGCCGAGCAACGTTCCTCGTGCCTACGCTTCCAACCCTCTCAATCCGCCGAGAACGCACCTTAGCCGTACACCGACAAGGCTCGCCCACTGCAGGCGCTCGCCCAACCTCCGGGACTATCGTGGCACGACAGGTAAGACACGACGGCCCCGGAGGACCGCATGAGCAACGCGCGCTACCGGGTCAGGCTCCGCGACACGGAGGGCTACAGGCAGATCGTGACCGTGTGGGCCGAGGGCGAGGCTGAGGCCATCGAACGGACCAAGCTCTGGTTCGAGCTCCAACACGACCTCGGGCAGGTATGGGCGGAGGAGAGGATCGGTCCTGATCCCGACCCGGGCGATCTCGATGTGGCCGAGTCGAGCGCGGAGGTCAACCATCGGTCGTTCTCGCCTGATGGCGAGGTCCTGAGCACCAAGTTCCGCGTCGAGCCCGAGCACCTGCGGCGGTCAACACACCTAATGCGTAAGAGCGGCCGCCCATCCTGGCAGCGGCTGCGAGCGCGCCTCCAGACGCGCGGGATCGACCCCTCGGACGCGGTCGTTGCGGACTCCTCGGTGCACGAACCCGACCCGCAGAACCCGGTGCGGCTCGTCGTGCGAGGTCTCGGAAGAACCATCGTCGTGTACTCGACGACGCACGAAGCACTCGATTCGATGAACTCGACGCGCGACGGTTCTGGGACGGCGACGATCGCCTGCAGGCGGCCGAGGCGATCCTGGAGAGCGAGTGGCCGGGCAGGGTGCCCTGAGCTGGTTCACCAGCTCGATAGGCCGAGAACGCACCAAGACCGTAGACCTACGGCCAGCCGCCCAACAGGCGATGGAACGCCTCCGGCCCGAGAGGTGTAATCATGATTGGATGCGAGCTGGAGCCCTTACAGTCGCTCTTGCGCTCGCCAGTTGTGGGGGCGTTGGACCGGTGACGACCGGCGGCGGTGCATCGGTAGGCCCATCCCTTCCTCGGGGCCCGTGCCAGCTCCTGACCGTCGAGGAGGTGGAGGCCGCGACGGGCAGCACCGTTGTTCGCTCAGGTCTCGTTCCGGACGAGCGATTGATCCGTCCGCAGGGCGGCGAGGAGTTCGATCTACCGCCCATCTTCGCCGCGAACCCGTGCGAGTACGTGACGGATGGCATGCATGCCTCCATCGTCGTCTACGTCGATCCCCACGGCGCTCCCGATTTCGTGGACCAGCGGGACCGAGACCCGGTCAACACGGAGATCATCGAGGGTGTCGGCAACGAAGCCTTCGCGCACGGCTTGGCATCCCTGCATGTTCGCGTCGGCGACGGCTATTTCGTCCTCGGCACCCAGCACGGAGCTGGGTGGCCGGGGGTCCGCGACCTGGAGCAACTCGCACGGACGGCGCTCACCTGATAGTCCCCAACGGCACTGCAACAACCGTGAGGGCGGACAAGGGTCCACGTAGACCGGGGGTCGTTCCACCGCCCGTTATCGCGTGAAGCGGGTCTCCCTGGGTCCGAGAGGCCCTGGAGGGGCCGAGCGATGGCTTCACCGCCATCTCGGCAGGTAGCACTCCGGGTCCAAGTGGGTGTCGAGGGTCACTTCGATCGCCTCAACCTCCGACGAAGCGAGCAAGTCTTCGACCGCCGCACGGGTCGCGCCGACGTAGGTGGAGTAGCCGTCCACCTCGGTCTGGACGATCCACGCACGGTCGTTCGGCCACCACAGGTTCGGTGAGGTGTACGAGCCACTCGGCTCGAAGGCGCACGCGGCGTCGAGCGGGCCCCGGAACAGGAAGTAGTCACGCGCGTAAGCGTGTACGAGGGCCGTCGAGCCCAGGATGGCGTCCTGGGCCTCGGCCTCGACGATGTACCGCTCGATCTCCTCTGGGCTCGGCTCGCTACCATCCAGCGAGCTATACACCGGGCTGTGCGATCCGCTCCAGAACGCGCCGTTCCCGTCCCACAAGCAGAACCACGCGACCTCCGGCGTCGTGGTGTGTGGGCGAAGGACCGTTGCGAGCGCGTCGCATGTCTCCGGCGGGAGTCTGCCATCGGCAGGAGCGATCTCGTCGAGTGCGCGCTGATCGCCCGGCTCGATCCCGGATACCCCTAGGAAGGCGATGTCCGGGGTCAGTTCCACGCCGCGCTCGCGAGCGAGATCGGACCACCGGATGGCCGTGTCCGGATCGATCGCGCCGCGCCGCAGAGCGGAACGCGGCCGGGTGGAAGATGCGTGCGTACGCCTCGAACCCTTCGGGGATGAAGCTCTCCAGCCGAGCGCCGTTCGGGTCCCACGGCCTCAAGCGGGTTCAACCGCTGCGTGATCCTCCCGACGCGAGCGTTGTAGCCGTGCCGGTCGTAGATGCGCACCAGGTCCGACGCACCAGGTCCGAGTAGAGGCGATGCGCTTGCTTCGCCCCCGCACCGTCCGCCGGTAGGGAGCGGCCGGATCGACGCCGTCGAAGTCGAACGAGTACATTTCCTCGCCGACCTCCATCCGGTGGTACGGGACCGTCGCTGATCGACGCCGCCCTACCAAACCGCCGACCGCTCTTATAACTCTCTGCGGTGTATGGCGTAGGCACAATGGCCGACAGGCAACGGGCCTGTCGGCCCTGCCGCTGCCGCCCTTCGGAAGTAGGGTCCCCCCGGGGGAGGACAAGAGAGGCGAGAGACGCCACCCGGGAGGCGGGTGGAGGGAAGGGAGAAGCACAGGCGGCATCCGAGGGTGCGATGAGCTTCCTTCCGGCCAGATGCAGACCGCCCGGGTCTGCACGGAAGGAGTGTCCACGATGAGGACCCGCATCATGGCGGCGGCATTGACCGCCGCTTTGTTGGTTGTGGGGCTGGTGGCTCCGGCGGTTGCCGGACCGAGGCCCCCGAAGCCCTGGAACCTGTATCAGGACAAGCTCGGGGCGTACGTCTGCTCGACGGCCGTTCCGAAGGGGCAGGTGCTGATCGCCGGTCCGTTCGGTAATCAGGCCGCGTGCCTGGCTGCGATGACGGCGGAGCCCACGATCGTGTGGGACAGCGGCATTGCCGACGGCGATTCGTTCTACGTCGGTTCGGTCCCGGCGGAGCCCACGTGCTCGGTGACGGGTGAGAAGTTCGTCATCCCGACCGAGTGCGCGGTGTCCGGGTACGGCACGGGCGTCGGAGCGCACACGCTCATCGCTGAGGCGACGAACGTGATGGGCGTCACGGCGACCCAGCAGCGCGGATACACCGTCGCCCTGAAGCCCGCAGAGGTCGTGAAGCCGACGGCGTTCGACGAGACGTTCTCGGGTACGCCGGGTGTCGCGAACAAGGGTGGCATCAACATCCCGAACGTCGAGGGGATCGATTATTTCATCGATGGCGTTCCGGCCGATGCAGGGGTGCATGAGTTCTTCGCGAGCACCCACGAGGTGACGGCGGAAGCCCAGCCCGGCTACGAGATGACGGGCTACCCTGACGGAGGGTGGTCGCTGACCATCGCGGCGGCTCCTGTCTTCGTCGAGGTTACGCCCGCGGCCCCGGTCGCGGTCGATGAGGAGTTCGTCAGCCCCGGGATCGCGTCGCAGGGTGGGATCGACATCACGGCGACGACCGGCGTCGATTACTTCATCGACGGCGTGCTGGTTTCCGGATTCGTGCCGCTCGATCCGGGCACCTATCTGGTGACGGCGCAGCCGCAGGAGTATTACAGGTTGGCCGGACAGCACGTTTGGACGCTGGAGGTCGTGGGGTTCGACCCGACCGTCCACGCCACGGCCGCTGCTCCGTCGAAGACCGACCAGCCGGAGGGCGGCTCTGGGTTCATCACGATCCCGGAGAGCACGGGCGCGGATTACACGTTGGACGGAGCCCCGGTCCTGGCCGGGAACCACGACGTGGCACCCGGCGCGCACACGGTCGTCGCGACCCCGCAGTTCGGGTACGTGCTCGACGGTGTGACGAGTTGGAATCTGACGGTGAAGCCGTGGACGCCGTTCACGTTGACCGCAGGCGGCTACGCCTACCAGTACGGGACGCCTGCGGGGTACCCCGCGCTCGCCGACCCGGTGGTGGACAACGTGGCCCACACGATCACGTGGACGCAGCCGGTGAACAGCGCAGCCAACCCGACGTATTACTCGTATTTCATCGGGACGGTGCCGAACATCCCGCTCGGCAGCTTCGACGTTGATCCGTTGGCGCTCGGTGACAAGAACCTCGCGAACGGCGAACTCGGAGTCAAGGTGACCGCCACGCTGAACGGTGACATCGTCGGGCAGGAGAGCAAGTTCCGCCTGGTCTACCAGAGCACCGTGTACAACAACCCGCTCTCGAACGTGAGCAACCCGCCGCTCACGCTCCCGGTGACGAATTTCGACCTTCGTGGTCCGAGTTCGTATTGGGACGACGCGGTGGGCGGCCACACGAACCCGTACCCCGGGCAGTTTGAGACCGGGGTCGCGGCTCTGTGGAGCGGGGTGAC
>DASTPT010000044.1:0-15877 GCA_035762085.1 Actinomycetota bacterium
ACCCTCATACGCTTGACGTAGCCGACATACGACGCCGCACGCGTGCCAGGAGTGCGGGCGACCCCTATCGTCGTTGCGTTCGAGGGGCGGCTCGTCCCCCGACGACCGTCCTTGCCGACCGAGGTGATACCCGTGTATCCGATCAGCCAGTGGACAGGCTCGGGCCCGCGCGCGGGAACCGTCGTGCGCCGCTTCGGGCGTGGGGCCGCATGAGCGTGGATCCGACCGTGGCGCCGTCGCCGGCCGCGCCGTCCCGACCGCTCGCCGTGGCGAGCGCCGAGGCGGCGAGCGCCCCGCTCGCGCTCATAGCCGAGCTCTGCGGAGCGCTGGAGGCCGCGGGCGTCCGCTCCTGCCACTGGAAGAGCAACGAGGCGCTCGGCCGTTCCGCGAGCGGTGACAACGACCTCGACCTGCTCGTGCACCGCTCGGACGCGGCGACGTTCGAGGAGGTGCTGGCACGGCTGGGCTTCAAGGAGGCGCACCTACCTCCCTGGAAGCGGCTCCCGGGCATCTGGCACGCATACGCGCTCGACCGCGCGAGCGGCCGGCTGGTCCACGTCCACGCCCATCACCAGCTGGTCGTCGGCGACGACATGACGAAGAACTACCACCTGCCGATCGAGGACCCGTACCTCGCGTCCGCCGTGCCGGCGCCACCGTTCCACGTCCCATCCCCGGAGTTCGAGCTCGCGCTGCTCGTGCTCCGGATGGTGATCAAGCACGATCCGTGGGACGCGATCGCGAGCGGCCAAGGGTCGCTCTCGGCCAGCGAGCGCAGAGAGCTCGAGGACCTCCTGGCCCGCGTCGATCCCGGCGACGCGGCCCGGACCTTGCACCGGCACCTGCCGATCGTCACGCCCGAGCTGTGGGCGCGGTGCCTGCGCTCGCTGCGGCCCGGCGCCTCGGTCGGGTTCCGGATCCGGACGGCGGGGGAGCTGCAGCGCGCCCTCGCGGTGTGCGCGCGACGGGGGCGAGCGCTCGACACGTACCTCAAGGTCTGGCGCCGCGGGCGGATCGTCGTTCGGAGGCGCGTCCTGCGGCGCCGCGCCGAGCCGAAGCGGCTCGGACGCGCCGGGCTGCTCGTCGCGATCGTGGGTGGCGACGGGGCCGGCAAGTCCACGGTCGTCGAGGACCTGACCGAGTGGCTCGGGAAGGACTTCCGGACCCTGAGCGTGCACCTGGGCAAGCCGCCGCGGTCGGCGCTCTCGGACGTGGTGAAGGGCGCGATGACGCTGGCCGCCTCGGTCAAGCGCTCGCCCACGCCGTCGGGCCGGGCGCTCCGCGCGTCCGTCGCGGCCGACGGCGGCGCGTCGATGACGCCGCGGACCGCCGTGCGCCTGGCCTGGGAGGTTCTCACCGCCCGCGATCGCTACCGCGCGTACCGGCACGCCAGGCGCGCCGCCTCGAACGGCGCGATCGTCGTGTGCGATCGCTTCCCCCTGGCGCAGGTCCGGCAGATGGACGGCCCGGTGAGCGTCGGCTTGCGCGAGTCCGCGCGACGCGCTCGCCTCGTAGGCCTCTTGTCCGAGCGCGAGCAGCGCTACTACGCGCGGATCGCCCAGCCCGACATCCTCGTGGTCTTGCGCGTGGACCCGGACGTCGCCGTCGAGCGGCGGCGCGAGGCGCCCGAGGAAGTGCTCCGTCAGCGCTCTGAGGAGATCTGGGCGATCGACTGGAGCACGACCCCGGCGATCGTGATCGACGCGGGTCGTCCGAAGGACGAAGTCCTGGCGCGCGTCCGCGCCGAGGTCTGGTCGAGGCTGTCGTGATCCGCAGCCCCCGACCCCGCGAGCGCAAGAGCGATCCGGTGACCGTCGAAGGGAACGGCCATAGGACGGCCGGGCAGCGGTCGCTCGTCGGGCGCGCCCTGTCGCGGCTCCTGTCCGACGGCAGCCTGACGAAGAAGGCCTCGCTCAACGCCGTCGCCTCCACCGCCGAACAGGCCGCGAGGATCTTCGCCGGCCTGCTGATCACGCCGTTCATCGTGACGCGGCTCGGCGACACGCTGTACGGCACGTGGCAGGTCCTGCAGCGGCTGATCGGCCACGCGTCGCCGGCCAGCGGGCGGCCGGGTGAGGCGCTGAAGTGGACGATCGCGCACGACCAGGCCTCGACCGACTTCGACCACAAGCGTCGCCAGGTCGGTAACGCCGTCGCGGTCTGGGTCCTGTTCCTGCCGGTGCTGCTCGTCACGGGCGGGATCCTCGCGTGGTTCTCGCCGGTGTGGATCGACGCGGACCCGAGTTCGTACGGCGCGATCCGGCTCGCCGGCGCGATCCTCGTCGTCGACGCGGTCCTGTTCGCGCTCTTCTACCTTCCACAGTCCGTCCTGCAGGGGGAGAACCTCGGCTATAAGCGGCTGGGTCTCTCCGTGCTGCTCGTCTTCGTCAGCAAGTCGATGCTGGCGCTCGCGGTCTACCTGACGTCTGGCATCGTGGCGATGGCGTTCGCGACGGTGGCGGGGACGGTGTTGTGGGGGATCGCGTACGTCGTCATCGCGCGCTCACGCGTGTCGTGGTTCGGCATCGCCCGCCCCAGCATGGCCGAGGTCCGGGGGTTCGTCCGCCTCAGCTGGTGGTTCCTCGTCTGGAACCTGGTCATGACGATCAGCCTCGGTAGCGACGTGGTGGTGCTCGGCGTCGCCGGGTCCACGGATCTCGTGACGACCTACTCGCTGGCGAGGTATCTGCCGCAGGCGATCACCGTCGCCGTGGCGACCTTGATCTTCGCGATCATGCCGGGGCTCGGCGGGCTGATCGGCAGGGGAGACCTCCGGCGGGCGGTGCGGATCCGCGGCGAGACGATGAGCCTCGTCTGGCTCTTCACGGTGGTGGCCGGCGCGACGGTCCTGCTGTGGGTGGAGTCGTTCCTGCGCCTGTGGGTCGGCGCGCGCTACTACCCGGGCGCGGGCGCGATGCTGATGATCATGCTGATGGTGCTGCAGTTCTCGCTGATCCGCACGGACGCCAACATCATCGACCTCACGCTGAACCTGCGACGTAAGGTGCTGCTCGGGACGGTCTCGGCCGCGCTCGCGGTCGCGCTCGGCTGGCTCTTCCTGGCGGTGTTCGATATGGGCATCGTCGGGTTGGCGCTCGGGTTCATCCTCGGACGCGCGATCCAGAGCGTCTCGTACCCGCTCATGATCGGACGGGTGCTCGGGACGCCACCCGAGACGCAGCTTCGCGCGGTCATCAGGCCGGGACTCGCGACCGCGGTGCTGTTCGCGTCCTCGACGGCCGTCAGTTCCGTCGTCAGCGCCGGCTCGTGGATGATGCTCGTGGTGGGCGTCGCCGTCTCGGCCGCGGCGCTGACCGCGGTCGCGTTCTTCGCGGGACTGTCGGCCGGTCCCCGGCGGCTCGTATGGCAGCGGGTGCGGAAGGTGGCCAGGCTCACGTGACTCGGGGCGCGACCGACGGCGCGGGGCGGCTCGCGATCTTCACCTCGAACATGGGTGGTGGCGGAGCCGAGCGCGCGATGATGAAGCTCGCGGGCGGGATGGCGGCGCGCGGACACGACGTCGATCTGGTCCTCAGCCGGGCCGAGGGCCACTATCTGGACGACGTGTCCCCGTCGGTCCGGATCGTCGACCTGGGGGCGAGTCGGGTCCTCGCCAGTCTGCCGGGGGTGGTGCGGTACCTGCGACGAGAGCGCCCCGCCGCGATGCTGACCTCCCTCAACTACGTCAACATCGTGGGGATCTGGGCCAGGCGGCTCGCGGGCGTTCGGACACGGCTGGTCGTGAACGAGCAGAACCAGCTCTCGCTCGAGGCGCCGAACTCGCCGCGGCGGCGCCACCGGATGCTGCCGAGACTCGCGAAGCGCTTCTACCCGTGGGCCGATCGCATCGTCGCGGTGTCGCGGGGCACCGCCGACGACCTGGTGTCCGAGATCGGCCTGGCGCCGGAGCGGGTGGAGGTCGTCCACAACCCGATCGTCACGCCCGAGCTCCGGGAGATGGCGCAAGAGTCACTCGAGCACCCCTGGTTCGAACCCGGCGGCGACCCGGTCGTGCTCGCGGTGGGGCGGTTCACACCGCAGAAGGACTTCGGCACGCTCCTCCGTGCGGTGGAACACGCGCGGCGCGAGCGGCCGATCCGACTGCTGATCCTGGGCGACGGTCCCGAGCGGCCACGGCTCGAGGCGCTGGTTGACGAGCTCGGCCTCGGCGACGCGGTCGACCTGCCCGGGTGGGTGATGAATCCGTACCCGTACATGGTCCGGGCAGACGCGTACGTGCTGTCGTCACGGTGGGAGGGACTCCCGTCCGTGCTGATCGAGGCGCTGTACTGCGGTGCCCCGATCGTCGCGACCGACTGCCCGAGTGGACCGATGGAGATCCTGGACGGCGGCCGCTACGGACGCCTGGTCCCGGTCGGCGACGTCGACGCGCTCGCCCGGGCGATCGCCGATGCGGTCGCGGGGAAGGTCGCTCGACCGCCCGCGGCGTCGTGGGACCCCTACACGCAGGATTCGGTCGTGACGAGATACCTCCACGTGCTGGTGGGTGAATAGGCGATGCGCAAGATCGTGTACTGGCTCTCACTGGTGCTGATCTTCACGATCGCGTGGGAGGGCCTCGTGCGGTTCCCGGGGATCGGGACGCTCGCGAAGCTGGCCGGTCTGGTCCTCGCGGTCTGCTGGGCCGGGACGGTCGTCGCGACCGGACGGCTCCGTCGACCCGACCCGTTCCTGCTCGCCACGTTCGTCTTCGTGACCTGGAACGCCGTGAGCGTGCTCTGGAGCTTGGCCCCCCGCGTGAGCGCCCTGCACGTCTTCACGTGGGTGCAGTCGTTCGGCCTCGTGCTGATCCTGTGGGACGTGTTCCGGACCCGTACGGCGATCCAGGCAGGCCTCCAGGCGTACGTCCTCGGCGCGTACGTCGCCGTCGGCGGCGCGATCGCGAACTACTTCGGCTCGAACCCCTTCTACGCGAACTACGACCGGTTCAGCCCGGGCGCGACGAACCCCGACGGGTTCGCGTTCATCATCGCGCTCGGGATCCCCGTCGCCTGGTACCTGGCCAGCACGTCGGGAACCGTCCGCTGGCGTCGGCTCCTGCGCCTCCTCGACTTCGCGTTCATCCCCGCGGCGTTCGTCGGGCTGGCGCTGGCGGGGACCCGCACGGCGGCGGTCGCCGGCATCGTGGGGATGGCCTTCGGCCTGGCTTCGCTCACCCGGCTGCGGCCGGTCGCCAGGATCGCGATCCTCGCGATCCTCACGTACGCGTTCTTCGCCCTCCTGCCCGTCGTCCAGCCCCTCGCGTCGTTCCAGCGGCTCGGGACGACCGCCGCCGAGGCGACCGAGGGCGACCTCAATGGCCGGCTCGCGCAGTGGCGTCAGGGGCTCGACTCGTTCCACGAGCACCCGCTCGTCGGGGTGGGCGCGAACATGTACCGGACGGTCAACACGCTCGGCAAGGAGGCGCACAACTCGTTCGTGTCGGTCCTCGTCGAGCTCGGCCTGATCGGCCTGGTCCTGTTCGGGATCGTCCTGGCGATCGTCGTGTTCCACGCGTTCCATCAGCCGTCGAAGTGGGACCGGAACTTCTGGGTCACCGTCCTGGCGGTGTGGGCGCTCGGCGCCTCGACGCTCACGTGGGAGCACCGCAAGACGACCTGGGTGTTCCTGACGCTGCTCGTCGCCAGCGCGGCGACCGTCCCGCGCCCCGAGCGCGTTCCACAGGCCGTCCGGACCGTCCCCCCCACGCCCGCCCTTGCGAGGGGCTGAGATGGACGGCCAGCGGATCGGCACGCGCACGACGATGACCCTGCCCACGTTCCTCGGGATCGGCGTCCCGAGGGCCGGGACCACGTGGCTACACGCGCTGCTGTCCGGCCACCCGGACGTCTACCTGCCGACGAAACGCAAGGAGATCCGCTTCTTCGACCGCCACTTCCAGCGCGGCCTGGGCTGGTACGGGTCCTTCTTCTGCCCGCCGGAGGAGGCGGCACGGTACGCGGCGATCGGGGAGATCTCGCCACAGTATTTCTACTGCGAGGCGTGCCCCGACCGGATCGCCTCGACGCTGCCCGACGCGAAGCTGCTCGTCATGCTGCGGCACCCCGTCGACCGCGCGTACTCGAACTACGGATTCGTGGTGCAGCGGAGGAACTACCGGGACTCGTTCGAGCGCTTCCTCCAGACGCGGCCGAACGCGGTCGAGATGGGCTTCTACAGCGCGCACCTCGAGCGCTACCTCCGTACGTTCGGCCGGGAGCGGATCCTCGCGCTCGTGTTCGAGCGGTCGGTGAAGGATCTCGAGGGGGTTCGGGAGACGCTCGGGGCGTTCCTGGGCGTGCCGCCGGAGGGGTTCCCCGACTCGGCCGGCAAGGTGAACGCGAGCACCGTGCCGAAGCACGGGAAGCTCACGAGCGCGATGGTGAAGGCGGGGCGGACCCTGCGACGCAACCACCTGGAAACGGTCGTCGACGTCGGCGCACGGCTCGGCGGCCGGCGGCTGATCGGCAAGGGGACCGCGCTGCCGAAGCTGGATCCCGAGCGCAAGCGTGAGCTGAGCCGGATGTACGAGGACGACTTCGACGAGCTCGAGCGGCTCACCGGCCTTGACCTCGGCGTCTGGCGGTCGTGAGCGGAGCGGTGCGATGACCCCGTCCCTCGACGTGCTGCTGGTGTCCCAGCCGGTCAGCTACGGCGTCGCGGTGTTCGTCAAGCAGCTGGCCGAGGCCGCGGTCGCGGCAGGCCATCGGGTCACGGTCGCGTGCCCGGGGCCGGAGCGCGGGCCGCTCGCCGGCTGGGTCCGTCGCGCGGGCGCCGAGCACCGAACGCTGGACATGGCGAGGCAGCCCGGCCCGCGCGACCTGGTCGACCTGTGGGCGCTCCGACGGCTGGCGAAGGGTCGTGACGTCGTCCACCTGCACTCGTCGAAGGCGGCCGCGCTCGGGCGGATCGCGGCGATGACGCTCGGGCGGCGGCGCCCGGCGGTGATCGTCACGCCGCACTACTGGTCGTGGCTCGTCGGCGGGCGGCTCGCGCCGCTGTACCGATGGGTCGAGCGCGCGCTGGCGCGCCGCTGCGATGCGATCGTCGCGGTCTCGGAGGCCGAGGCCGCCGACGGCCGGGCCGTGCTCCCCACGCCCGAGCGGATCACGCTGATCCACAACGGCGTGGACCGCGAGCGCTTCTCGCCCGAGGGCCCGGCGGCCGAGCGCGACCCGGGCGCGCCCCTCGTCGTCTGCGTCGGCCGCCTCAGCGAGCAGAAGGGACAGGACCTCGCTATCCGGGCGCTCGCGCTCCTCGCCGATCCCACCGTGCGGCTCCGGCTGGTCGGCGGCGAGAGCGCGAACGGCGAGCGCGAGCGGCTCGGCGCGCTCGCGGATTCGCTCCGGGTCGCCGACCGGATCGAGTGGCGGGGCGAGGTCGACGACGCGGCGCCCGAGCTGCGTGCCGCCGACGTTATCGTCGCGCCGTCCCGCTGGGAGGGCATGTCGCTGGTGTTCCTGGAGGCGATGGCGTGCGGGGCCGCGATGGTCGTCGCCGACGTCGCCGGCAGCGAGGCCGTCGACGGCGCCGGCATCGTCGTCCCGCGCGACGACCCCGCGGGGCTGGCGGCCGCGATCGAGCGCCTGCTCGCCGACCCCGCGCTGCGCGGGCGGCTCGGCGACGCCGCGAGGGACCGCACGAGCGCGTACGACCTTGCCTCGACGCTGCGCCGGAACATCGACCTGTGGCTCGAGCTCGCCTCGCCCGCGTCACGGATGCCGCCGGTGGAGCGGCTGAGCGAGGGCCGATGACCTCCTCGCCGGAGCGGCTGCGGCGGGTCTCGGGCCCCGAGGGCGAGGAGCGCTCGCCCGTGCGCTACGTGTGCATGCCGGGGAGCCCGTACACGGGCTCGACGCTCCTCGGCTTCCTGCTCGACGCCCACCCGGCATGCGCGTCGATCGGCGCGGCGACGGGTCTGACCGCCCGGATCGACCTCGAGACGTACCGGTGCTCGTGCGGCGAGCGGTTCGTCGAGTGCCCGTTCTGGCGGCGGGTCGCCGCGCGCGCCGAGGAGCTCGGCACGCCCGTCACCGTGTTCCGGACCGGCTACTGGAACACGCACGTCCGGCTCTCGCGCCGCCGGTGGCTGAACGGGGTCCTGATCCGCTCGCTCGGCAACGCCACGCTGAACGACGTCCGCGACGCGGTCGTCGGCCTGGCCGGGCCCGTGCGGCGGCGGATGACCGAGGCCCGGCGCTCGTCGTGGACCCTCGCCCGAGCCGTCCTCGACGCGACCGGCGCGAGCGTGTTCGTCGACACCGCGCGGGACCATCAGCGGCCGCGCTACCTGATGGACGAGCCGACGCTCGATCTGAGGGTGATCCATCTGGTCCGCGACCCGCGCGGCAACACGGCGAGCATCGTGAAGCACACGGGCGTCGACGTCGCGACCGCGGCTCGCCAGTGGCGCCACTACAACCGCGAGGCGGACCGCGTGCGGGAGCGGTTCCCGCCGGAGGCGTGGATGCGTCTGCACTACGAGGACCTGTGCGCCGATCCGCAGGCCACGCTGGACCGCATCGCCGGCTTCCTCGGCGTCGAGCCGGCCCCGCTTCCGCCGGACCTGAGCGCGCTCGAGCATCACGTGATCGGGAACTCGATGCGATTGAAGGGCGTCGGCGAGATCCGCGAGGACGAAGCCTGGAAGACGACGCTCACCGAGGCGGACCTGCGCGTCATCGCGCGCGCGACGCGCTCGGTGAGCCACCGCCTGGGGTACGCGTGGCCGTGAGCGACCGGTCCCTGCTCGTCTTCGTCCACATCAACAAGACGGCCGGCACGACCCTGCGGCAGATCCTGCGCAGCTCGTACGGCGCGCGGCACTGCGATGTCGAGCCGTGGCACGGGCCGTGGCAGGACCCGCCGTTCTCGACGCCGGACCTCCGCCGGGTCCGACGGCTGTACCCGCGGCTCGCGAGCATCGCCGGCCACCGCGTCACGGGCTACGCCGACCTGGAGGAGCCCGGGACCGAGATGCGGTACCTGACGTTCCTGCGCGAGCCGATCTCGATGTGCGCCTCGCGGTTCCAGTACCAGATCGACTACCGGAAGAAGGAGCGCGTGTTCGAGGACTGGATCCGCAACGACTGGGTGCGCGACGCGCAGACGCAGCGGATCGGCGGGACGACGAACGCGGCCGACGCGATCGCCACGATCGAGAAGCGCGAGATGTTCGTCGGCCTGACGGAGCGGTTCGACGAGTCGATGGTCCTGGTCCGCGCGCTCGTGGCGCCGGACCTGGACATCCGGTACGAGCGCGCGAACGTGGCGAAGAGCTCGAGGATCGCGAAGGATCTCCTGTCCGATCCCGTCAGCCGGCGGATGATCGAGGAGGCGAACCAGGCCGACCTGGAGCTCTACGAGCACGTGGTCCGCGAGCTCTACCCCGGGTTCCAACGCGCGTACGGCGAGGGGCTCGAGGAGGCCGTGGCGCGGCTCGAGCACGGCCCTCACGGGTTCCGTCGTCGCAAGCTCGCGACCTACGGCCTGAAGCAGCGCCTCGTGCACCGCCCGGCGCTCCGGCTGTACCGGAGCGGGTGGGACGGGGGGCTCGCGCGCCGGCTGCTCGGCTGACCGCGGTTTGACATCCCTCCCGACGGAGGGCAGGCTACGGGGCTTGCCGGTCTCTCGGCCCCGCCACCCGACGGAAGGAGAGCCGCCATGCGTCGAGCCGCCGCCCTCGCGCTCCTCACCCTCGCAGCCCTCGTCCCCGCCATTCCGGCCGCGCAGGCCGACGACGGGTTCTTCAACGTCCGTTGCGAGCAGTCCCACCGGTCGCACGACGACCCGATCGTGTTCCCCGGGCAGGAGGGCGTTGCGCACCTGCACGAGTTCCTCGCGAACGAGACCACGGCGTTCGACAGCACGTTCCGGTCGATGACCCGTGCGAAGACGACATGCGCGCTCTCGAGGGATACGTCGGGGTACTGGATCCCGGCCCTGCTCGACGGGAACGGCGACCCGGTGCCGGTCCGCAAGGTACTGATCTACTACCGCGCCAAGTCGGAGGTGAGGGTGCGCGCGTTCCCCGCGAACCTGAAGATGATCGCCGGCGGCGACACGGCGAACCCGCCGGCGCCGTCGCGGTCCCAGCGCTCGCTCTCGTGGGCGTGCGGGGACACCCGTCCGTACGCCGCGTCCCCGCCGGACTGCTCGGGCACGGGGGAGAACGTCACGGCGCATATCCACTTCCCCGACTGCTGGGACGGCGAGCGCCGCGACTCGGCGGACCACCGTTCGCACATGGGCTGGGGCACGCCCGAGTGCGAGCGCGGCTGGATCGCGATGCCTCGGCTCCGACTCCACGTCGAGTTCGACGTGCGGAACGCCGCGGGCTTCACGCTCTCGTCCGACGAGGCCGGCGATGCGCCGGGTCGGAGCCTCCACGCCGATTTCTGGAACACGTGGAAGGACCAGAAGGCGCTGCGGTTCCTCGTCAACCGCTGCCTGAACGGCGGTCGCTCGTGCAGCCAGATGACGGACCGCAAGCTCAGGCGGATGGGCTTCGGGGGCTGACGTCCGGCTCCGAGCGCTCGGGCGGCTCGAGCCATCCGGTCAGGTCTCGCTCGATCAGCTCGGAGGTCCTGCCGATGTCGTCGCGGAAGCGCTCGATCAGCTCGGCGCGGAGCGCAGGCGGGAGCGCCGGGGCGCGGCGGAGGTTCTTCGTCCGGATCCTGCGGGCGCGGTCGGCGAGGCGCCTGGGGATCACCGGCTCGAGCAGCGACTGGAGGCGGTGGCTCGTCAGCAGGCGCTCGAGCCTCTTGCTAGCCGGCATGCCTCCGACGTTGTGCGGCGTCTCGAGGTCGGGGCGGAAGTCGGGGTCGACGCCGAGGAACCCGTAGAGCTCGCGGAGGACGCCGGGCGTGTCGCGCCGTAGGTCGTCGAACAGGAAGACGTGGATCCGATCGCGCGGGAAGGCGCCGTAGTAGCGCGAGAGCATCTCGTGATACCGGCCGATCGTCATCCAGTGTGAGTCCGGCCGTGCCCACTCCGAGGTCGGGGTCAGGTCCCGGGCGGGATCCAGACGACGGCCCTTCCGTCGCAGGTACATCTGATAGTCGGAGTACGCGCGGTCCACCGGGTCGCGGAGGCCGCAGACGAGCTGGGCCCGCGGGAGGCGGTCGCGGATCCGACCGGCCGCCTGCGGGCACTCCAGGTAGATCGGCGAGATCTCGCCCACCGCGAGCGCGTCGCCCGCGTCCGCGAACAGCGCCTCGTACTCGGCCCACGTGCGGATCCGGAAGTGGTGGTGGTCCGGGTCCCCGTACAGCAGCTCGCCGCGCTCGTCGAGCCCGTAAGCGAAGAAGTTCGTCTCCTTCATCGGGCTCATGAAGACCTGCGGGTGCTCGGCGAGGTACCAGTACAGCGCCGTCGTGCCGGCCTTCGCGGCCCCGATCGTGATGAAGGTCGGAACCCGCGCCGAACCGCGAGCCTCGGCCGCTCCGCGGTCCGGCGCGTTCCGTTCGCCGACGCTCACAGCGTCTCCCAGATCGCGTCCTTCACGTCCCGCACGACCTCCTCGAGCGATCGGTCGGTGGCGACCCGGTGGACCGGCACGCCATCGAACTCCAGGCCGGAGCTGAGCGCGTGCCGGAACCGCACGTAGTCCTCGGGCTCGGTCTTGTCGCGCGCCGCGTTGCGGGCAAGCGTCACGTCGAGCGGCGCCGTCAGGTGGACGACCAGATCCGGCGCGGGGACGTCGTCGTACAGACGGGTCTCGAGCGCGGTGAGCCACCGCCGGAGCGGGTCGGGCGCGGCCAGGTGGCCGAGCTGCGGACCGTCCGGCGCGCCGCTCCGCGACGAGGGGTAGCGGTCACACAGGACGATCGTGCCGTTCGCCGAGAGCGCGAACGCGTGCGTGAGCAGCGCCCGGCGCTCGTAGGCGAGCATCACCGACCGGATGCCGAACATCAGCGGGTACGTCCGCCCCGGCGCCAGCTCGGGGGTTCGCGTCTGGCGCTCAACGCGCGTCGAGCGCTGCTCGGGGAACGCCCGGCGCAGCCACGGGAGCAGCACGTGGGGGACGTACGTCAGCGCCGTGGCCGGCGGCTTGCCCGCGTGGATCCGGCGCACGGTGTAGTTCTCGCCCAGCCAGCCGTGCATCCGCTCGATGACCGTCGACTTGCCGGTCGCCTCCGAGCCGACGAACGCGATGACGCCGCCGCCGCCGCCCGGCGTGAGCTTCTTGCTGGAGCCCGTCAGCCGGTGCGAGACGACCCCCGCGAACTTCGACGCCCCGACGGCGCGGGCGCGGAGCACCGGCCGCCGCGCGTAGGTGCGCAGGCGATGGCGGACGCGGTAGCCGACCGCCACGCGGCGCCAGGCCGGGGCCGGCCGGCGGAGCGCCTCGACGGCCGCTCGGAACAGCCGCGCGTCCAGCTGCGGCAGCCAGACGGGCAGGAGCTTCTCGGCCTCCTGGACGGCCTCGTCGGTCACGAGCCACTCGATCTCGCTGCGGAGCTGCCGCGTCTGGCGCGCGAGGAGCATCAGCTCGATCGCCGTCGTGTGCTTCACCATCATGCGGAGCACGAACACGATGAGCTCGGCGCCCCGGGTCGGCACGGTGACGATCCCCTCGCGCCGGGTGTTCGCGAGCAGCATCTCCTCGACCGGCAGACGGTAGTTCTTCGCGAGGCTCTCGCCGGTGATCACGCGGTAGTACGCGTGGACGTGCACCAGCGTGCCGGTCTCCGGGTCCAGGGCCACGTGGTGCTCGGTCGACGGAATCGCCTGGACGCCCGCCTCGATCGAGGGCTCGAAGCGGAGCTCGGCCAGGAGGTCGCGGAAACGCTGAGCGTCCTGCCGGTGGATCAGTAGGTCGATGTCGGTCGCGCCCTCCATCGTCACCGCGAGCGCCCAGTTGCTCTTCCAGTGGCAGGCGCGGATCCCGGCCTCGTCCATGCGCTCGAGCAGCGTCTTGATCGTCGGGATCATCGCTACGCCTCCCCGTCCCCATCCGAGCGCTCGGCCGCGATCGGGCCGTCGAGGAACGCGAGGACCCGGTCGGCGGCCGCCCCCCGGGCCTCGGCGGAGTCCTCGGTGTTGTCGACGACGAGCGTCCGGTCTCCGAGCCGCGGGAGCGCGACGAGGCGGTCGAAGACCTCCACGGCGCGCGCCGTCCAGCGCTCGACCTCCTCGCGGTCGTCCGCCCCCAGCTCGCGCCGGCGGTCGGGTCGCCGCATCGAGCGCTCGACGAGCACGTTCACCGGGGCCGTGACGTACACGATCCGGTCGGGCAGCGGCACGAGCTCGGCGAACCGCTCCAGGTCGGCCTGCACGAGCTCGCCGTCGCTGTAGACGAACAGGTGGGAGGCGGTGAGCACGGCGCCCTCGTCCACCAGGACCGTGGCGTCGGCGGCGGCCCGCGCGGCGAGCTCGTGCTTGCCGACGTCGCGCACCACCTCGCGGAGGTAGTTGACCTTCGCGAACCGGGACGGCGCGTGGCGCCGGAGCCGCTCGAAGGCGAAGCGCACGAACGCTCGGTCCCGGTCCGGGCCGCGCAGGAACGAGGGGAGGACGGTCACGTCCGCGACCAGGTTCATCGCCTTCGGGTGGGTGATCCACCGGCGGCCGGGTCGGTCCATCACCAGCTCGGCCGTCGAGATCACCCGGCCGGGCGCGCGCCGGCGGACGGCCTCGAGGAGCGTGGACTTGCCCGCGCCGCTGCCGCCGACGAACTCGACGATCATGACGCCGGCACCGACGCTCGCGCGAGCGTCGGAAGCTCGCGGTACACGGCCTCGGTGGCTGCGTGCATGATCGGCAGCGTGAACCGCGCGCGAACGTGGTCGCTGCACCGGCGACCGATCTCCGCACGTGCGTCCCGGGACATCTCCTGGAACCGGCGCATCTCCCTCGCGAACCCGCCCACGTCGCCCGTCGGAACGAGGGGGACGAAGTCAGCGCCGTCGGCGACCTCGTGATGCGGTGGGATGTCCGAGAGCACCACTGGGCACCCCGTGGCCATCGCCTCGATGACCGCGACCGGGAGTCCCTCCCCGTGCGAGGTCGAGACGAACAGGTCCGCCGCAGCGCATCGTCGGAACACCTCGTTGCGGGGGATCAGCCCCGTGAACTCGACCCGGTCCCGCACGCCCAGCCCGGCGGCCGCCCCGACGACGGAGCCCTCGAGGCTCCCCGCACCGACCACCACGAGGTGCGGGTCCGCCTCCAAGCGCGCGAACGCCTCCAGGAGCGTGGTCGGGTCCTTGACGGTCTCGAGCCGGCCGACCGAGAGCACGGTGAACCGTGCGTCGTCCCGCTCCACCGCCTCCTCCGCCAGGGCGCGGTCGACCCGGTCGATGTCCGCTCCGTTCTGCACGACCCTCGCCCGACGGCGCACGACCCAACGCCAGAGGCCCGGCATGCTGTCGTACGCCGCACGGCTACAGAAGATGACGCGCCGGAACGCCGACAGCGTCACCAGCATCAGCGCCTGGTTCCTGAGCCGATAGTCGTGGAACGAGTCCTGCACCGTGTAGACGATCGACGAGCGCAGCCGGCCGAAACGACGCCACAGCAGCAGCGCGAAGACCAACAGCGCTCCGGACTCGGGCGCGTGCGCGTGGATCACGTCGTGGCTCCGGGCATCCAGCGCCGCGCGGAGCGCGCGGAAGAATCCCCGTAGGGTCCCATCGCCCGCGAACACGGCGATCTCCGGCGGAGGTGTGAGGCGCGGCACGAAGTACGTGCAGATCGTGAGGTCCCGGACGCCGATCATCGGGAGGCAGTGCTCGTTGTACTGGCCATTCGTCTCGCCCAGCATCAGGATCAGGTGCAGCACGCTGATGCGGCGTCCCCGCGCGCTCGCACCGGTCACGACGCCGCCTCCCGCCCGGCGACGCGCCTCTCCGACAGGACCCCGTCGAGCTCCGCGGCGACCGCGTCCTGGCTCGTCGAGCCGGTGTCGACCCGCACGATTCGGGGACCGCCATGCGCGTCGAGTCGAGACAGTACCTCCTCGAACAGCCGGCGGTACAGCTCGATGAACTCGATCCCGGCTGCGTACGAGCCACCCTTCGTACGATGCGGCTGATCCCGCCGGTTGATGCGATCGAACAAGACCTCGTCCGGCGCGTCGAGGTACACGACCGTATCCAGCTCGCCGGCCCAGCGATCGAGCGCCCTGTCCCACCATCTCGAGAACGACCCGGTCCGCGTCACTCCGCGTCCCTGCGCGCGCAATCGCACCAGCGCGTACACCGGCCCTTGGTCGAGCAGCGTCACCGCGCGGCCGTCCGGCGCGCGGCGCAGGATGCGATCCCACTCCGTGACGTAGACGAGCAGCTTGACGTCTGGCCAGCTGAGGCGTGGCGTCCGCACCACGTTCGCGGCGAGCATCCGGCTGAGGCGAGGCATGGCCCGCGCGATCGAGGCGAGGTGCGCGGGCTTCCTGGCGTGGATGAAGCCACCCACGGCCGCGCCCTCGATCGACTGCGAGAGTCGGCGCGTGAGCGTGGACTTGCCCGAACCGGCCACGCCCGTGATCTCGACGAGGAGCGGAGGCGTCGCAGCAGTCATGTCACGAGCGCTCGAGCCCGAGCACCGAGCGGACGGTCCCGAACCGGAACTCCCGAAGGAGCGCGCGGAGCCGATCCTCGACCCCGCCGAGCCCGTGGTAGTGGCGGTACGAGGCCAGCCGGCCGAGGGGCAGGACGGGCTGGCCGGGATCGATCTCCCACGGATGCACGTACAGCATCGTGGGCCGACCCTCCGAGGCCGTCACGCGACGCATCCCCCATCGCACGTAGCGCATCGGTAGAAGCCGAAGGTACCCGCCGCCGACGAACGGCAGGTTCCTGCCGAGCAGTCGGACGGTCGAGATCGGGAACTCCACCAGATCGGCACCGTCCCGTTCCTCGACCCATGGGTGGCG
>DASTPT010000045.1:0-37286 GCA_035762085.1 Actinomycetota bacterium
GGAGAACACGGTGCCCATCAGGGTGAACAGGAAGCCGCTCGCGGCCTCGGTCCACAGGTAGACGGTCGCGGCGGGGAGCCTCCGGTTCGCGGTCATCGGTCTGCCTCCACGGGTGGGGACGCGGCGTCACGTCCGGCCTGAGGGGCGAGCACCACGCGGGCGGGCCCGCGCATGGATCGGAGGTGCTCGTGGAGGTGCTATGACATCGCCGGCGTATCGTGCGGGACGGGTACGGCCGCGTCAACCGTGGGGGCGGGCCGGCCGAGGAGAGGAGAGCCGGCCCGCCCGTGATACCCGGAGGCGCTCCCGAGGTGACGTAGAGTACGTCACTCAACGTGGGGACGCAACCTCTACGTGGGAGTAGACTGCTCGGGTGGATCTGACCCTCTCCAGCCGCGGCGACTACGTCCTGCGGGCGGCCATCTACCTCGCGCGGACGTGGGACGGGAACGGCGCGTACAGCAAGATCCGCGAGGTTGCGGACGCGATGGACCTGCCGCGCTCGTACACGCCGCAGCTGCTCGGCGTGCTCGCGAAGGTAGGGCTGGCCGAGGCGAAGGCGGGGCGTGTGGGCGGCTACCGGCTCACGCGCGACCCCGCCTCGATCCCGGTGCTCGAGGTCATCGAGGCCGCCGAGGGCTACCTGAGCTCCCGCCGGTGTCCGATGCGTGGCGGTCCGTGCCACTGGGACGACGTCTGCGCGCTCCACCCCACCTGGGTCAAGGCCTCCGAGGCGATCCGCTCGACCCTCGAGCAGGCCTCGCTCGCCGAGGTCGCAGCGGTCGACCGGCGCCTGGCGGTGGGCGAGACGGTCGCGCCCGCGCCGCCGCCGGGACATCGGCCGCGCACCACGACGCCGCGTCGCTCGGTCCGCTGAGAGCCGGCGATCCCGGGCCGAAGGGGGTGCCACCCGAGGGTCGTTCGACCCTCCGAGGCGCTCGCCCCAGGGCGTACCACTAGGGGTCGGGAGGTACGGCATGGCTGTGTGGGAAGGGTTCCGCCAGTGCCCGGGCTGCGGGTACGACATCTTCACGGGGGAGGGCGTGCGGTCGTGCTCGTGGGGTGAGTGCCCGTACCTGCCCGAGGAGCTCGACGTCTTCTGCCCCGAGTGCCGGTTCAACCTGTTCACGATGGAGGGCAACCCGCCCTGCGATGACCCGACGACGTGCCAGCACGCCGCGGAGCCGCGGGCGCACGTCGCGAACCTCCGGGATCTCGTGGAGCGGCCCCCCGCCTGAGCGGATCGGTCAGGGCCCGGCGCGCAACCCCTCGGGGACGTTGGTCGTGGGCTGGTCGAGGCTCGGGTGCCGGACCGGCAGCGTGACGGTGAACCGGCTGCCCTCGCCCTCGACGCTGTGCACGTCGATCGTCCCGCCGAGGTGTTGGAGCAGGTCCTGCACGAGCGACAGGCCCAGGCCGGCGCCCCGGAACGTCCGCGTGCTCGACTGGTCCACCTGGTAGAAGCGCTCGAAGATCCTGGGCAGCTCGTCGGCCGGGATCCCGATCCCGTGGTCCTGCACCCAGAACACGATCGCGTCGCCGTCGCGCGCGATCGCCTCGAGCTCGCACGGCGAGCCGTCGGGCGAGTACTTCATCGCGTTGTCCACGAGGTTCTGCAGGACCTGCGACAGCAGCTGCCGGTCGGTGGTGAGGACCGGCAGGTCCTCGGCGAGCCGGACCTGCACCCTGCCGGCCTCCGCGCCGAGGCTCTCGATCACCTCGCGCACCAGGTCCTCGAACAGCACGCGCCCGAGCGCGAGCGGCAGCTGCCGGCTCTCGATCCGCGAGGCCGTGAGGAGGTTCTCGACCAGTCGCTGCAGCCGGTCGCCCTGGCGCTCCATGCGCTCGAGGAACTCCTCGCGCATCACGGCGTCGTCCGCGAACTCGGGCTGCCGCAGCGTCTTGGCGTAGCCGATCAGCGCGGTGACCGGCGTCCGGAGCTCGTGCGAGACGACGGCGACGAACTCGCCCTTCATCCGGTTCAGCGCTCGGAGCTCGTCGACCGTGTGGTGCTCCTTCTCGAGCAGCTCTTCCAGCCGTTCCGCCTGCCGGGCGAGGATCTCGTTCTGCTCGGCCAGTCGGTCGGCCAGGCCGCGGCTCCGGAAGTACATCTGGCGCGCGAACACGAGCGGCCCGAGGAACACCACGACCGACCAGAAGCCCTCGGTCACGAAGAACCGGGCGATCACGGCCCCGAACAGCCCGAGGCCGATATAGGACAGCAGGAACTCGTACGGGGCCGCGCCGTGCATCATCCGCAGGACGCGCCCCACGCCGATCCCGCGGAACAGCGCCTGGTGCGTCGCGACGCTCAGCGCGTTGATCACGTAGGCCGCGATCGCCGCGATGACGACGCCGAGCACGAGCGGGCCGACGCGATCGTCCTCGGCCTCGGCCACCAGGTGGAACAGGTAGCTCCCCGCCGCCGTGGAGGCCGCCATCTGCGCCCGGTTGAACACGGCCCGCAGTGGCGGCATCTGCAACCGCAGCTCGCGAGGGTCGAACGACCCGAGCAGCGCGATGACCGCGGCGACCGGCGGCGGGTAGATGATCGCCACGCCGAGCAGGATCGGGAAGCTGAGCGAGAGCTGCATCCCGCCCCACGCCGGGACGGGGATCAGGTCGACGACCGCGACCGTGATGATGAAGAGCAGGACCGAGCCCTGGAGCAGCTCGTCGCGCTCGGCCGGCAGCGAGATCGCCAGGTACGCGATCACCGGCACGATGTACAGAACCTGGAACAGCGCCGAGCGCCAGTTGTCGCGCTCGGGCTTCTGGCGGACCTGCTCCGCCTCCACCTCGGGCGTCATGCGGGTGGCGCCTCCTCACCGGGCGACGGAGCGACAGGCTGGTGCCGCCGGTCCGGTGGCTCGTCGCGTGCGCCGGGGCGGACGCGCTCCGGGCCGCGGCGCACCGCGGCGATCAGGAACCAGGCCACCCCGAGGAGCACCGCCAGGTCCCCGACGCTCACCACCTGGCGGATCGGCGGCCCCACCGGGATGACGTCCCCGAGGGCCATCAGCCGGTCGTCCGGTCGCTCGAGATGGTGCTTCGGGCTGTCCAGCTCGCGCAGCTCCGAGAGCGTGTCCGCCTGTCCCGAGGCCACCACCGCCTGACGCGCGACCGGCATCCCCTCGTTCACCGTGATCACCACGAAGTTGAGGAGCAGGCCGACGAGGATCAGCGCGAACCCGGGGAGACGCCAGTTCGCGCCGCAGACGACGAACAAGCACAGGAACGAGGCCGTCAGGACCAGGTCCCCGCCGTCGCCGCGGATGGGGACGAACTGGAGCACCACCCCGATCACGCCGAGCCATCCGAGGCGGAACCGGTGCTCGGCCAGGTTCGAAAGTCGCCCCCCGGCCAGCAGGCCGATCGCGATGGCGCCCACGAAGACCACGAGCAAGAGCCGGACCATCCCGCCCTTTATGACACGCGGGGCGGGGCGTGCCAATGGCTCTGGCGGGCGATCTCGCGTCCCCTCAGGTGACCGGCCGCAGCGGGACGACCGGCTCGAGCGGCTCCTCGTGCCCGAGCAGCACGCGCAGGACGTCGGGGAAGTCCAGCCGGTGGGTCCCCGCCCCGTACCCGACGGCGTCGACCACGAGCGGCGGGAGGTCGCCGTAGCCCTCGGCGGTCCCCGCGAGTATCGCCGCACCGGTCGTGGTGGTGAGCTCGGCGGCCGCGCCCTTCGAGTAGACCGGGGCGCCCTTCAGCAGCTCGATCACGACCGGGGACGGGATCGGCATCGCGCCGTGCTCGGTGCGGGCCATCCCCAGCCCCGTCGGCACGGCGGAGGCCAGGACGCGCTCGACGCCGAGGAACGTGAGCGCGAGCGCGGTGCCGACGACGTCCACGAGCGAGTCGACCGCGTCGGCCTCGTGGAACGTGACGGCCTCGACGTCCTTGCGGTGCACCTTCGCCTCGGCCTCGGCGAGGGCGCGGAAGATCTTGTGCGACAGGCTGAGCGCCTCGGGCGGCAGGTCGGCTCCATCCAGGAGGGCACGGATGCTCCCGTACGTGCGGATCACGCCCACGGAGGAGCTGCGCACACCGACGCGGAGCGCGCGGATGCCCTGCTCCTCGACCTCGGTGACCTCGATCTCGAACGGCTCGAGCGGCAGTTTCTCGAGGTGCGCCCGCACCTCGGCGAAGTCGGCGCCGGCGTCGATCAGCGCCCCGAGCGCCATGTCGCCCGAGATCCCGGCGATGCAGTCGAAGTACGCGGTCCTCACGCCCGGCCCCCCTTGAGGTCGTATAGTCTAGGACCTCGCAGAACCCCAGGTAGATGCCCGAAATCCTCGGGGGAGTCGCACCGTGACGTTCTCGGACAAGACGCTGACCCTGCTGGTGCTCATCTCGCTCGGGCTCGGGGTGCTCGCGCTCGTGCTGAGCGCCCTCGGTCCGGGGCGTCGGCGGGCGGAGCCGGCCGGCCCGATCCAGCTGGACGACGCCCTGCGCGGGATCCTCGAGGGGCACGCCCGCGGGATCCAGCGCCTGGAGGCGGCCGTCCGCTCGCTCCACGGGACCGACCAGGGGCAGCAGCAGCTGATCGAGGGCGCGGTTCGCCACGTCGGCCTCGTCCGGTACGACGCGTTCGAGGACGTAGGCGGGCGCCTGTCGTTCTCGTGTGCGCTCCTGGACGATCACGGCAACGGCGTCGTCGTGACGTCGATCAACGGGCGGCAGGACACCCGCGTCTACGCGAAGCCGATCATGAACGCGCGCAGCAGCTACAACCTGTCCACCGAGGAGGAGGAGGCGATCCGACAGGCGCTCGCGCGGCCTCGGGAGGCGGTGCAGGCGACGTGATCCGGCGGCGCGAGGACGGCGCATCGGAGGCGGAAGAGGCACGACCGGAGACAGGGGGACGACGCATGGCGGAACAGCGCGACGGTGAGGTCACGATCGTCGGTCAGGGCGCGAAGCTCGAGGGCACGGTCGTCTCGGCCGGTTCGCTCCGGATCGACGGGCAGGTGAAGGGCCAGATCAACGCGGACGGCGACGTCATGCTGTCGCCGAAGAGCCAGGTGGAGGCGGACATCCGTGCGCAGAACGTCGCCGTCTCGGGTCGGTTCAAGGGCACCATCGTCGTGAAGGGCCGCGCCGAGATCTCGCGCGGCGGCCGGGTCGACGGCGACATCACCTCGAAGACGCTGGTCGTCGAGGAGGGCGCGACCTTCCAGGGCAAGAGCATCATGGACCAGCCGACGCCCGGGGCGGCGCAGCCCGCGCCGGCCAAGCCCGAGGGTCGGCCGGAGCCCGAGAAGGTCGGGTAGTGCTCGACGTCAGGGCGATCCGGGAGGATCCGGAGCCCTTCCGTCGCGGGCTCGCGCGCCGGAACCTCGCGGAGGCGGTCGACCGGATCCTCGACCTCGACGAGCGGCGCCGCAAGCTCACCGCCCGCGTCGAGGAGCTCCGCGCCACGCAGAACCGGACCTCGAAGGCGATCGGGCGGGCGCAGGGCGACGAGAAGCAGGCGTTGATCGCCGAGGTGGCCGCCGTCTCGGCCGAGCTGAAGGGTCTCGAGCCACAGCTCGCCGAGGCCGAGGCCGCGCTCGCCGCGGTCCTGGCCGAGACGCCGAACGTCCCGCACGAGAGCGCACCCGACGGGATGGCCGAGGAGGATGCCGTCGAGGTCAAGCGCGTCGGCGAGCCGCCTTCGTTCGGGTTCGAGCCGAGGGACCATGTGGCGCTCGGCGAACTGCTCGGCGTCCTCGACACGGAGCGTGGCGCGAGGACCGCCGGCTCGAGGTTCGTGTACCTGCTCGGAGACCTCGTGTTCGTGCAGTTCGCCCTCGTTCGGCATGCGCTCGACGTGCTCGTCGGCAAGGGCTTCGTGCCGGTGATCCCGCCGGTGCTCGTCCGTGAGGAGGCGATGTACGGCACCGGGTTCCTGCCGACCGATGCGGTGAACCTCTACGTCACGAGCGAGGACGACCTCTATCTCGTCGGGACGTCCGAGGTGCCGCTCGCGGCGTACCGGATGGGCGAGATCCTGGACGAAGAGGAGCTCCCGCTCCGGTACACGGGGTACTCGACGTGCTTCCGGCGAGAGGCCGGCACGTACGGCAGGGACATGGGGGGCATGTTCCGGGTCCACCAGTTCGACAAGGTCGAGATGTTCTCGTTCACCACGCCGGAGTCCTCCTGGGACGAGCACGAATTCCTGCTCTCGATCGAAGAGGAGATCGTCCAGCGCCTGCAGATCCCGTACCGTGTGACGAACACGGCGGCGGGCGACCTCGGCGGCAGCGCCGCGAAGAAGTACGACATCGAGGCGTGGCTGCCGGGCCAGGGTCGGTACCGCGAGCTGACGTCCTGCTCGAACTGCACCGACTACCAGGCGCGGCGCCTCCAGGCCCGCGTGCGTCGTGCCGACGGCACCGTCGAGCCGCTCCACACGCTGAACGGGACGGCCACGGCGATGTCCCGGACGCTCATCGCGATCCTCGAGAACCATCAACGGGACGACGGCTCGGTGGCGCTGCCGGCGGCGCTCCACCCGTACCTGCCGCCCTCGCTCACGGAGCTGCGTCCGCGCGCGGGGGCTCGGGCCTAGGCGTCCGCGTCGAGGCCGAGCGTCCGGAACGCCCGCCCAGCCAGGTTCTCGTAGCGTTCCTCGAGCGCCCGGAGGCTCTCCTGGGCCGCGCGACGCTCGGTCACGTCGAGGGCGACCCCATGCCAGTACCGGGGTCGTCCGGCGTCGTCGGTCACGAGGACGGCGCGGCTGTGGAGCCAGACCGTCCGGCCGTCCTTCGCGATGACTCGATACTCCTCGTCGAACGGCTCGCCGGTCACGTCGGCGCGAGCGTTCGCCGCGACGATCCGCTCGCGGTCCTCGGGGTGGAGCATCCGCTGGAAGTGTGAGGGGTCGGCGGTCAGTTCCTCCGGCGAGTAGCCGACGATCGACTCCGTCTGCGGAGACAGGTACAGCAGGTGGGCTTCACCCGGCCGCGTACTGGGCTCCTCGATGTACACCATCGCGGGGATCTGCTCGACGAGCGTGCGGTACCGGTCTTGCGCCTCGCTCACGTCGCTGGCCGCGGTCTTCTCATCCGTGATGTCCTCGATCAGCCCCTGGAAGATGCGTGGGTGCCCTGCGGTGTCCAGCTCCAGCACCCGGCCGCGGTCCCGGACCCACACGGTGGACCCGTCGGTGCGCATCATGCGGTACTCGCTGATCCACGGCTCGCCGCTCACGGTGGGTTCGGTGGCGATCGTGGCCACACGCTCGCGATCGTCGGGATGGATGCTCTCGAGCCAGTCGCGCTCCGTCCGCCAGGCGATGGCCTCGGCGCCGAGGACGTCGCGGATCTGGGGGCCGACGTAGGTGAAGACGGGTCCGGTCGCGTCCGGGCCGATCTGGGCGACGTAGATGATGCCTGGCACCTGCTCCGTCAGGTCGCGGTACCGGCGCTCCGACTCGCGCGCCTGGGCCTCGGCCTCCTTGCGCGCCGTGATGTCGAACATCACACCCTGGAACAGCCGGGGCGATCCGTCGGCGGCGCGCGTCATGAGCACGGCCTCGTCCTGGACCCACACGATGTGCCCGTCCTTGTGCAGGTAGCGGTACTCCATGCTGAACGGGCCGCCCGTCGCCTCCGAACGCGTCGCATCGACCAGGACCGCCCGCCGGTCGTCCGGGTGGATGCGGCCGATCCAGAAGTCCGGGTCCCGGTGCCATTCCTCGACCGTGTACCCGAGGAGCTCCTCGATCCTCGGGCTGGTGTAGCTGTCGGTTTGCCCGTCGCCAACCCCCCACGTGTACGTCACCGCCGGGATCTGCTCGACGAGCAGGCGGTACTTCCGCTCGGCCTCGGCGAGCTCGGCCTCCGCTCGCCGCCGCTCGCCGATCTCGAGCGCCATGAGCTCGTTCGCCACCTCGAGGTCGGCCGTCCGCGCCTGCACTCGGCGCTCGAGCTCGTCGTGGGCCCGGCGCAGTTCGGCCTCGGCCTCCTTGAGCTCGGTGATGTCGAGCTGGACGCCCTGCCAGTACCTCGGCCGGCCGTCGGGGTCTCGGACCAGCGTGGCGACGTCGCGGAACCAGACCGCGCGACCGTCGCTCGCGATGAGGCGGTACTCGCGGCTCCACGGCTCACCCGTCTCGTTGTGCGCGTCGAGCGCCGCGAGGGCCGGCTCCCGGTCGTCGGGGTGGAGGAGCTCCATCCAGATGTCGGGCTGGTCGAGCCACTCATCCCGCGCGTAGCCGAGCGCGTGCTCGACCTGCGGGCTCACCCACAGCGTTCGGCGATCGTCGTCAGGCGCGACGAGGTACACGACGGCCGGGAGGTTCTCGACCAGCGCCCGGTACCGCTCGCGCGCCTCCTCGAGCTGCTGCTCGTGCCGCTTCCCCGCGGTGATGTCGTACAGCGTCCCCTGCCAGAAGACGATGACGCCGTCGTCGTCACGGACCGGCACCGCGCCGTCGTGGATCCACACCACGGTGCCGTCGGTCCGGATCATCCGGTACTCGCACTCGAAGAGCCGCTGGCCCTCGCGCGCCTCCCGCCACACGGCGGCGACCCGTTCCGCGTCGTCCGGGTGGACCAGCCGGTACCAGAGGTCCGGGTCGCGCAGGAACGCGTTCGCCGGATGACCGAGCAGGTCCTGGACCTGCGGGCTGATGTAGAGCGAGTCTGGTCGCTGGTCGTTCGAGTCGATGTAGACGACGGCCGGGACCCGCTCCACGAGGCTCCGGTACAGCTGCTCGCTCCAACCCTGGAGCCGCGGATCGTTCGGCACGCTGTTCGGCACGCGTCAATCGTACGGACCGACCCCGACGGACGCGAACCCCGATCCCAGCGATGCATAGGTTCGACGGCGATGCCTCCATCCGTCATCGGTCGAGCCCGGGGCGCCGGTAGACTCGCCCCGGGAGGGTGGCCGAGCGGACGAAGGCGACGGTCTTGAAAACCGTTGGTCCCGCAAGGGACTCCTGGGTTCGAATCCCAGTCCTCCCGCCATCTACCTGCGGTTCTGGGCCGCGCCAGGGTGCCCCCGCCGTGCCGAGGGATCGGTGGGTCCGCATCGACGGCGATGTCCGCTCGGACCCGTCCATCCCGAGGAGCTGGTCGACCCATCCACCCTCGACTGTTGCCTCGCCCTGCAGTTCCAGGCCCAGTTCGATGAAGAACGCGATGACAGCCGCGAGTTCCCCGACCACAACGCTGACTCGATCCGTTCAACGCCCTCGCCGGTCCGGGAGCTACAGTTGGCGCCATGCGGAAACTCGTGGTCCAGCAGTGGGTTACCGTCGACAACATCGCGGCGGAGGAGGACGGCGGTCTCAGCTTCGTGTCGGGGGAGCCCTTTTCCGAGACCACGGACGAAGCCTTCAAGGCGAGCGTGATGGGGTTGATCGACTCGGTCGACGCGATGATCCTCGGCGCGACTACCTACGCCCAGACAAAGGACTACTGGCCGTACGCCGACGATCAGGGCGAGTACGGCGAGAAGCTCAACAACCTCACCAAGTTCGTCGCCTCGTCGAAGCTGGATGACGCCCCCTGGGGCGACTTCCCCGCCGCGACCGTGACACGCGACCCGGCCACCACCATCCGGGAGCTGAAGGAGCAGACCGGCAAGGACATCTGGCTGTGGGGGAGCTTGCAACTCATGCACTCCCTGCTGGACGCGGGCCTTGTCGACGAGATCCGGATGCTGGTCTGCCCGGCGTCACGCGGCAAGGGCACGCGCATCTTCCAGGATCGTCACGACCTGAAGCTGGTCGAGGCCACCTCGTTCGAGAACGGCGTGCTCCTTCTGCGCTACGAGGTCAAGAACTAGGCGGAAGGTCCGCACCTTCGAAGGATCGAACTGAGGAAGACGAGGTCGATCGATATTCGGAGAGCGACCGACCCCGATCCTCCGTCCTGACGTGAGTCGAGGACCGTTCGCGGGCGACCCGCGCGTGGGTCCAGATCCACCCCTTCCCGCTCCGCCCTCTCGCCCATCCGTATCCTGTCGGGCATGAGCGAGAGCGGAGCGATCGGCGTGCTCGTGATGGCCTACGGGACCGCGAGCGGGCCCGAGGACATCGAGCGGTACTACACCGATATCCGCGGCGGCCGAGCGCCATCCCCCGAGCTCCTGGCAGAGCTGAAGGAGCGGTACGCGGTCATCGGCAACCGGTTCCCGCTGCTGGAGATCACCCGCGCGCAGGCCGAGGGGCTCGAGCGCGACCTGAACGAGGACGGATCGGGGCGGTTCCGGACCTACCTGGGCATGAAGCACTCGCCGCCGTGGATCGGCGACGCGCTGGAGCAGATGCGCGCCGATGGGGTCGAGCGCGCGGTCGGCATCGTGATGGCGCCACACTGGTCGGCGATGTCCGTCGGGTCGTACCGCGAGCGGGTCGAGGGAGACCTCGCCGAGCGCGGCGGCCCGACCCTCACGTTCGTCGAGGCGTTCCACGACCACCCGATGTTCGTCGACCTCCTCGAGGGCCGCGTGGCGCACGCGCTCGGGACGCTCGGGCCCGCCGAGCGCGAGGACGCGGTCGTCGTGTTCTCGGCGCACAGTCTGCCGGTGCGGACGCTCGACGACGGAACGTTGCGGTGCAAGCTCTGCGACGTGTGTCCCGACGGATGCCGATACGAGGCCGGCCTGCGCGAGACCGCCGAGCTCGTCGCCGATGCGCTCGGGCTCTCGCACTGGACGACCGCGTGGCAGAGCGCCGGCCGCACCGCCGATCCGTGGTGGGGACCCGCGATCGAGGACGTGATCCCCGAGCTGGCCGAGGCGGGCCACCGGGCGGTCGTGGTGTGTTCGGCCGGCTTCGTGGCCGATCACCTCGAGATCCTCTACGACCTCGACGTGGAGTGCCGGCAGATCGCGGAGGACGCCGGGATGCACTTCGCGCGGACCGAGATGCCGAACGCCGATCCCGCGTACACGCGCATGCTCGCCGCCGTGGTCCGCGAGCACCTCGCGGAGACGACGTGACCGCGCGGGTGGTCGTCGTCGGGGCCGGCGTCTCCGGGCTCGCGACGGCCTACCGCCTGAGCCGGGCCGACGAGCCACCGGACGTGCTGGTCCTGGAGTCGAACGGCTCGCCCGGCGGCAAGGTCCGGTCGGCGGTCGTCGGCGGGCTCGAGCTGGAGGCCGGGCCGGACTCGCTCATCGCGCGCAAGCCCTGGGCGGCGGACCTCTGCCGGGAGCTCGGCGTGGGCGAGGACCTGATCGCGCCGGCGCCGGTTCCGACGCACATCTACACCGACAAGGGGCTGCTGCGGTTCCCGAGCGGCCCGTTCGGCATCTCGACCGACCCGGTGGAGCTTGCCCGGTGGCCGGGCCTGTCGTACGCGGGCAAGGTCCGCGCCGGCGGCGACCTGGTACTGCCCCGGCGACGAGAGGAGGGCGACGAGTCGCTCGGCTCGCTGCTCCGCCGCCGGATCGGGGACGAGGCGACCGAGACGCTGGTCGCACCGCTGCTCGGCGGCCTGTTCGCCGGCGACATCGACCGGCTGAGCGTCCTCGCCACGTTCCCCGAGATCGCTGCGTGGGAGCGTGAGCACGGCAGCATCACCCGCGGCGCCCGTGCGCAGGCGAAGACGGCGACCGCGCACCGAGCGCCGGGGGCTGGGCGCCAGCCGATGTTCCTGCGGCTGCGGGGCGGCCTCCACCGGCTGACGGAGGCGCTGGCGTCCGCGCTCGGCCGGGAGCGTGTGCGCCTCGGCACGCCGGCCACCTCGGTGATCGGCGACGGAGACGCGTACCGGGTGCGCACGGACGACGAGGAGATCCCGGCGGACGCGGTCGTCTTCGCGACGCCCGCGTTCGTGACCGAGCAGCTGGTGTCCGACCTTGCAGCGCAGGCTGTTCCGGAGCTCGCCGGCATCCCGTACGTCTCGACCGCCGTCGTGCTCCTCGTCTACCCGGAGGGCACGGGCCAGCGCCTGCCCGAGTCGTCCGGCTTCGTCTCGCCGCGCGGCCGGTTGGCGATCACCGCCGCGACGCTGGTCTCGCGGAAGTGGCCGGATCCGTCGTTCGGGACGCGCGCGGTCGTGCGGTGCTTCATCGGCGCGTGGGGGATGGAGGAGTCCCTCGCCCTGCCCGACGACGAGCTGATCGAGCGCGTCGACGACCAGCTCGCCGAGATCTTCGATCTCTCGGCACGTCCGGACGCCGCCGAGGTCGTGCGCTGGCCCCGCGCGATGCCGCAGTACGAGGTGGGCCATCTGGATCGGATCGACCGGATCGAGGCGGCGATGCCGCCCGGGGTCTTCGTGGTCGGCCAGGCGTTCCGGGGCGCGGGGATCCCGGACTGCGTCCGCCAGGCGAACGAGATCGCCGACCGCGTGCTCGCCGCCCTGTCCTCGGTCCGGACCTAGCCGGCCGGTGCCGGCGACGGCGCCGGCGTGGACCACACGTCGCTCGGGAGCTCCAGCATGCCCTCGTACCTCGGCTGCTCGAGCTCGTCCACGCCCGGGTAGGGCGTGAGGAGCCGGAAGATCACCACGCGGTGGTTCTCGCGATCCGCGAGGGCCCACAGCCCGTCCGGTCCCGACTCGAGCTGCTCGGGGAACCGGAACGACCCGTCCTCCGTGCCGGTGCGGCCGAACTCGCTCAGCAGCTCCCCGTCCGGCGACAGGACCACGATGTGACCGGCGCCCATCCCCTCGTCGTCGTACCGGAACGTGTCGACGACGTAGATGTTGCCGTCGGCGCCGACGGCGATCCCCCGAGGGAGCTGCCAGAACCCGCGGATCTTGCCCTTGGAGTCCGGACGCCCCGAGACCCACAGCCACCTTCCCTGCCGGTCGATCGCCACGATGCGACGGTTCAGCGAATCGGCGATGTAGAAGCGTCCGTTCTGCGGGTCGATGTCGAACGCGTCGGGGAAGTTGAACATCCCGAGCTCGACGCCCCGAACGTTCGCACCCTTGTGCGTGTAGCCCCACCGACCGACGACGTGGCCCGTCTCGTCGAAGAAGTAGAGCCCGTCATGGCTCGCGACGACGACGCGCCCGCCGGCGACGTTCACGTCGAATGGCGCGAAGCCGTCGGGCCCGAAGACCTCCAGGTCCTGGTCGTCGGCGGGGAAGTGGGTCACGTAGCCGCCCTCGGTCGAGAACACCTGGATCGCGCCGGCGCCGTAGTCGGCCACGTACAGGCGTCCGCGCTCGGCGTCGACCGCCAACCCGTACGGCGAGTACAGCTTGCCGGGGCCATCGGCTCCGACCGTCCGGATGTACGTGCCGTCCGAGGTGTACTGCTCCACGCGCGCCTGCCCGGTGTTCGAGAGCCAGACGTTCCCGTCGGGGTCGAACGTGACGCCGAGCGGCGTGCGCACCAGCTCGTTCGGCTCGTCGCCGTACCCGTAGATCGTCGTGACGACCTGGATCGGGTAGCCACCCGCGGTCGCTCCCGACTCCGCCGTGGCCGCCGGGCGCAGGAGCCAGACCAGCAGGACCAGGAGCGCGATGGCGCCGAGGACGAGGACGCCGAGGAGGACGAACAGGAGCCGCCGCGTCCCGCGGTCCTCCGGCGGCCCTCCCTCCGGCGCCGGTGCGGGTGGGGGGACCTTCGTTCGTTCCGTCGAGGTTGCCATGGTTCGCCGTCCCTTCCTGTCGTCGTCAGGCCTCGGCTCCGAGGCGTTCGAGGCCGGCGACCACCTCGGGGTGGTCCGGCGCGAACCGCGCCGCCGACCGGTACTCCTTCACCGCCTTCTCGGTCTCGCCGAGCGCCTCGTAGGCCTTCGCGAGCCCGAGGTGTCCCTCGATCACGAACGGCGCGTCGGCCACGGCCATGCGGTACGCGCGGACCGCCTCGTCGACGTCGCCGAGCGTCATGTACAGGTCGCCCAGCGTCACGGCCGGCTGGACCTTCTCGGTCCTGCCCGCGGCCTTCACCGCGGCGCCGAGCAGCTCCACCGCGCGGTCGGGGTCCTCGTTCCGCACCAGGATCGCCAGCTGCAGCATCGCGACCCAGTTCTCCTCGTTCAGCGCCAGCGCCTCCTCGAACGCGACCCGCGCCTCCTCGGTGCGACCGGCGTCGAGGAGGGCGAGGCCGAGCCCCGTCTGGGCGCCGGAGTCCTGTGGGTTCTCGGCGACCAGCTGCTCCCACGACGCCACGGCGCGCTCGACGCTGTTCGTCGGCAGCGTCTCGGGACGGAGCCGCAGGGCGACGACCGCGCCGCCGAGCGCAAGGACCACGAGGGTCATCACCAGAACGCCGACGACCAACGCCTTCGAGGAGGCCGGCTTCTTCACCGCGTGTGTGCTCATGTCAGTTCCTTCCACCAGTCTTCGTCCACGATCTCGATGTCCACGTCGGCCCGCGCGTCGGCGAGCCACCCGGCGAACAGCTGGTTCCGACGCTCCTCCAGCAGCTCCGTCCGGAGCGAGGAGCGGACGGCGATGAAGGGCAGCGGGACGCCGTCCACGCCCTCGTAGGTCTCGCGGTTCTCCCGGTAGTACTCGCGCAGCTCGGCGCCGCTCACCTCGGCATCGGCCGTCACCTGCCGGTACACGTCGCCGTTGAGGATCTGCATCCAGATCCGGCGCTCGAGCTCGGGGTACGTGAGCCCCTGGTCGTCGAGCCAGGCGTCGAAGTCCTGAGGCGAGCCGGACAGCTCCCGCACGCGCGCCAGGGTGTCGGCGACCTCGCCCCTGGTCACCACGATCCCGGCCGCCTCGGCCGCGGCGCGGATCAGGCGATCCTCGACCAGCGAGGACATGACCGCGTCGGGCCAATCCTCCCCCATCACGTCCTCGATCTCCCCGTGCAGGCTCGACAGGCCGGCGATCCGCAGCTCGGCCTCGGTCAGCGTGATGGGGTCGCCATCGACCCTGGCGATGACCGGGCCCTGCAGGGTCATGGGCACGAACGGCTGGTCGCGCTGCGGGTCGACGGCCGGAGCCGTCGCCCCTGGACGGAGCGCGAGCACGGCACCGGCGGCGACGCCGACGAGGAGCGCGAGCGCTGCGAGGAGCACCGCGATCCGCCCGGCGAGGCTCTGCGGCGTCCTCACGGTCGAACCCCCACCGAGGGGAGTGGCTTGGGCTGCAGCGGGTTGACGCTGGTCACCGCGTGGCAACGGTCGGCGCACCACGTCGCGGTGTGGCAGGCGTAGCAGTCGCCGCCGAGCGCGGCGTCGGCGTGGGTCGTTGCCCAGCCGAGTGGATGGCCGTTGTCGTGGCAGCTCTCGCACGTGGTGTCCTCGTGGCACGAGCGACACGTCCGCCCGTCCTCGCCGCTGAACGCCCCGACATCGATCAGCGGCTCGGTCGCCGCGGCGTCGAAGGCGTCCTTCGGGTGACACACGTCGCACCGGGTGGAGGCGTCCCGGGGTGCGCCGAGCTGATAGAAGTGCGGCAACGAGCCGGGCGGGTGACAGTAGCTGCAGCGGTCCTGCTGTCGGACCTCCGCGTGGCACTCCTCGCACACGGCCTCGCGCGGGCGGGGCGGGCTTGGGTGCGGGTTCGTCGGGTGGCACGTCTCGCATGCCACGCCGATCTCGGCGTGGAGCGGATGGTCCATGTAGACGCCGAACCGCCGGGTCGTCGCATAGTCCTCGTGACAGTCGACACAGGCGGTGAACTCGGGCTCGCTCTGGGGAACGTCGGGCCCCCGCCAGAGCGGCGCGATCCAGTCGTCGAACCAGTGCTCGACCGCCTGCGCGGTCCGTGCGCGGACGCCCGGCTTCCGTTCGGAGCCCTCCCATGCGCGCTCGGCCGATGCGGCGACCGACTCGAGGCGCTCGCCGGTCGACGGTGAGACGAACACGGCAACGACGAGCGCCGCCTCGGCGAGCAGGATCACGACGATGACCGAGAGCAGGACGAGCAGCCCTCGGCGGCTCCGGCGCCTCGGCTGGTCGCTCATCGGTCCTTCACCGTCGCTCATACGTAGAGATCCTGTTCACGATGGACCTGGTGCTTCGCGTGGCAGTCGGTGCAGTCACGGCGCGGGTGGCACAGCAGGCATGGACCCGTCCCGGCGTCCTGGAGGTCGCGCCAGTGCTCGCCCATCCACCGGACGTCGTGGGGGATCTCGGCGCCGTGGCAGCCCTCGCAGAACGTCGGGGCGTGACAGCCCTGACACGTATCGGGGCCGAGCTCGATCTGGGTAGGGCCGTGGGTTTCGATCCAGTCGTCGGGGTGCGGGTACGTCTCGCGCAGATGACACGTCTCGCAGAAGTCCGTCTCGTGGCACTCGTTGCACGATCCAGGGTCCGAGGCGACGTCGGTCCCGTGCGTCTGCACGTACAGACGGGGGTGGACCTGGCCCTCTGCGAGCTCGTCCACCGGCCGATCGAACCCGGGCAGACGCAGCGGCGGGTGCGAGACGTCGCCGTGGCAGGAGGCGCAGTCGTCGGCGCCCTCGTGCGCGGCCGCGAGCTCCGGCGTCGCGGTGAGGTCGTCGTGGCACGAGACGCAGGACCGGGGATCCAGCACGCCGTGCGCGACGTCCCAGCCGGTGAACTCGTCGATCGTCTCGCGGGCGAGCGTCGGGATGTAGCGGAGCGCGCCGAGCACCCCCGAGAACCCCGTGTGGCAGGACAGGCACGACACGTTCGCGTGCACCGAGCGGTCGGATGCCTGGACCGCGGGCTCGACCTCGTGGCACGAGGCGCAGAACGCGTCCGACGTGGCGACGCGGTTCCACCCGACGAGGAACAGCACGACCGCGAGCGCGCCGCCGAGCACGACGAGAACACGGAGCGCCCGGTGCTCCGGTGGGCCCGGCCCGGACGTGTCGATCTCGTCCTCGGCGTCCGCGACCCCGTCCTCGATCGGCTCCTCGGCCTGCGCGTCGCGGTCGAGGCCGAAGATGCCGAGGTCGTCCGGCTCCTCGCCGGTCGTGCCGGCCTCGGGCTCCAGGCCCCCGGCCTCCGGCTCGAGAGCCCCGGGCTCGGGCTCGAGACCCTCGTCCCGCCGCTCGTCCTCCGGCCGATCGTCCGCGTCCACGCGTGCGTCTCCCGTCCGCTACTTCCCGCCGCCGTTCGTCGACCCCGCGTCCTTGCCGTCCTCGGCCCCGGTCGCCCCGGTGGCCCCGCCGATCTCGGGGTGTCCGGACGGCAGCCCGCCCTGGATCTGCTCGTCGCTCAGCGGCGGCGCCGTGATCTGCCCGGTCGTGTCCCCGCCGACGACCGCCGTCGATGGCTCCTCGTACAGCGCCGTGACGAGGATCCCCGCGCCGAACGCCAGGGCCATGAAGAGCACGACGAGCCACAGCTCGATCTGCAGTCGCAGGACGGCGCCGAGCCCTTCGCGGGATCTCGTGTCGTCGTTCGGTCCGTCGGTCATCGTTCGCCTCCTCGTCTCACCCGCCCGACGGGCTGGGTTCGGCCGTCGCGGACGGTTCGGGCAGTGCGGTCAGCAGGGCCTCGTCGGGGGCGAGGTCCTCGTTCGTGAAGTCCTCGGGTCCCTGCCGGTGGCAGGTCCGGCACGTCTCGGTGGCGTGGCACTGGAAGCAGTTCTCGGCCCCCCGGTCTCCCACGACGGTCGGGTGCCACTCCACCCACGTCGAGGTCTCGGGGCCCTCGGGGTGGTGGCACGAGTCGCACGTGTCGCGTCGCACCAGCGGCTCCCGAGGGTGGCAACGATCGCACAGCGCCGCGTCCTCGAAGAACAGCTCGGCGTGCGTGAGGTCGGTGAACCCCTGCGGATGCGGCAGCTCGAGTCCGTGGCACTCGTTGCAGAACTCCTGCTTGTGGCACGTCGCGCAATCGAACGGGTCCTCGAGCGCGGACTCCGAGTGCAGCTCGGGCAGCCACGCGTCCGCGAAGTGCGACTCCGGCTCCGGGTTCATGTTCGCCGGGTGACACAGGTTGCAGTCGCCGGGGGCGCGCGCCTCCGCCTCCAGGCTGTGGCACTGGAAGCAGGTGACCATCGTCGGGCGGTTCGTCCGATCGGGCTCGTGCGTGTTCGCCACGTGGCACGCCGCGCAGTCCGAGACGCCGATCGTGAAGTGCTGCTCGTGCGTGAACAGCAGCGTCGGGCGCTCGCCGGCGTTGAACGACTTGTCCAGGTCGCCGTGGCAGTCGCTGCAGTCGAGGAACGTGGCGGCCGTCGAGACGACCGGGACCGGGGTCGGGGTGGCGCTCCCCTCGTCCTCCTGGCGCATCACGCCGACGAGCAACAGCGCGACGACGATGGTGAGCACCGCCGGCACCGCCATCACGGCCCCGAACCTGCGCGGTCTCCTCGTCGAGCCTTCCTCGTCCACGGGACCTCCTCATCCGCCACCGGCGGCGGTCTCCCCTTGCACGTCGGTGGGGGGGACCGGACCGGGCGGGCCATCGCGGTGACAGATCTCGCAGTCCGTCGGCGCGACCTCTCCGTTGTGGCATTTCATACACGTGTCCATCGTCGGGAAGGTCTGCGAGCCGAGCGGCACGGTCTCGAGGTGCGCGACGGTCGAGTGGCAGTTCATGCACTTGCCGCCGTTGTCCATGATGTGGAAGTGGCTGACGCTGATCTGCGTCTCCGGGTTCGTCGTGAAGGGTTCGTCGAGGATGTCCTCGTGGCACCGCAGGCATGACGCGTTCGGCACCGCCGCGTTGAACGAGTCGTCGTCGAAGTCGCCGCGGATGAAGTTCGCCACGACCTGCAGGCCGGCGATCTTGCCGCCGACGAAGCCGAAGAACCCCGGCGCCGTGTGGCAGGTCTCGCAGTTGACGTCCTGGTGCGGCGAGCGCTCCCAGGCCGCCACGTACTTGTTCATCACGTGGCAGCGGTTGCAGAAGTCGGGCTGCGAGGTCCACCAGAAGCTGAAGACCGAGAGCAGGAGGAGCCCGCCGCCGACGACGCCGAGCATCCCCGCCGAGAGCACGATGTAGCGCTTCCGCCGCCCTCCGCCTTCTCCCTCTGGGGTCACCGCCGCGTCCTCCTGCAGGCCCTCCGCCTCGGCATCGGATCCGCCTTCGGCCGGGGCTCCTCGCTTGCGCCGGAAGATGCTCATCGCGCCGCCTCCGCCGACCCGCCGGCGTGCGCCGACGCCGCGGCCTCGTCCCCGTCGATCCCGAAGAGCCACCGCGCCGCCTGGAGCAGGAGGTCGTCGCCGCGGGCGGATGCCTCCTTCGCGCGGACCGTCGGCGTGTGCACGACCTTGCGGACCGAGCGCCGGATCGCGTGCTCGACCGCCGCACGCTGCCGCTCGTCGAGCCCGGGGATCCTGGCGGCGGCGGCCGCTTCATGCTCGGCGACCTCGCTCGCGCGGGCCTGGATCGCCGCGACGACCGCGTCGGCGGGCTTGGAGCGGAACCAGGCCACGCACTTCTCGGCCTCGATCAGCGCGACCTCCTGCGCGGCGCCGATCTGCGCCTCCTGGCCGCCGGGAACGGTGTACCCGTCGCGGTCCAGGCGCGACAGGTCGAACAGGTCGAAGCCGTCCTTCCCGCCGTCGAGCGCCGCGGTGTCGGGGTGCACGTTCCTCGGCAGACCGAGGTCGACGACGGCGAGCGGGCGCCCGCCGCGGGCCGCCACGATCCGCGCGAACTCGGCGGGGCCGAGGAGCGACTCGGTCGCGGACGTTGCGAAGACGGCGGCGTCCGCGCCGACCAGCGAGTCCTCCACCGCGTCGAGGGCGAGGGTGCCGGCGTCGAACTCATCGGCGAGCTCCTCGGCCGCCTCGGGCCTCCGCGCCGCGACCAGGACGTCGGCGCCAGCGTGCGAGAGCGCCCGAACCGACGCCGTTGCCATCCTGCCGTTGCCGACCACCACGACCTCGCGACCCTCGACGCCCCCGAGCTTCGCCGCGATCGCGCGCACGCCGGCGCGCGGGAACGACTCGCGCGCCCGCGCGAGACCCGTCGTCGAGCGCGTGCGCTTGCCCGCCTCGAGGGCCCACCGGAACAGGCCGTGGAGGTGCGGACCGACGGCGCCGTGCGCGACCGCGGTCTTGTACGCGGCGCGGACCTGGCCCTGGATCTCGGACTCACCGGTGATCATCGAGTCGAGGCCCGCCGTCACGGCGAAGAGGTGGCGGATGACGTCGTCGCCCGTCAGGACGATCGACCTCGAGCGCGACCACCCGATCGGCAGCCCCTTGAGGTCCTCGAGGAACAGACGGATCTGCTCGGCGGCCGCGTCGGGGTCCTTGGCCCACGTGTAGATCTCGATCCGGTTGCAGGTGGACAGGACCAGCGCCTCGCGCACGTCCGGCGCACGCAGCAGGCAGGGGAGCGCCTCGGCGAGCTCCTCCGGGCGGATCGCGGCCCGCTCGAGGTCCTCGAGCGGCACGTCCCGGTACCCGATCGCGAGGGCGAGCAGCGCCATCACGCACCACCCCCCGCGGCGGGATCAGGCGTCCGCACGCGGCGATCCCGCCCGTTCCCGGGGTCCTCGCGCACGAGCTCGTCGACCGCCACGAACGTGGGGGCGAAGCCCGGCGCCTCCGGCTCGGCCAGGAGCTCGGCGAAGGTGACGTCGAGCGCCTCGCGGAGCCGCGCCTGCGCCTCGCACAGGTACGGGTACGCCGGACACGTCCCCACGTGCGTGCAGCGGTCGGGCGACAGGAGGCACTCGTTGATCCAGAGCGGTCCCTCGATCGCCTCGATCACCTGCAGGAGCGTGAAGTCCTCGGTGGCCTTGGCGAGCGAGATCCCGCCGCCCACGCCGCGTCGGGTCGCGAGGATGCCGGCCTTCGCGAGGGACTGGACGATCTTGCCGAGGAACGTCGGCGAGATCCCCTGCACGCGCGCGACCTGCGCCGCGCTCGTGCGGCCGCTCCGCGCGACCTCGACGACGCAGCGGACCGCGTAGTCCGCCTCACGGGTCACGAGCACGAGCGCTCACCTCCCCGGCTCATCGGGACCTCCCCCCGGTCGCACCCGCGCCCTCCGCGCGGAGGAGCCGGTCCTTGGCCGCGACGCGCAGCCGCTTGTAGGTGCGTTCGTCCAGGAGCCCGCGCTCGAAGCTCAGGTCGAGGGCCGCGATCTCCTCCACGATGAGGTCGGCGTCCTCGCCCGAGGGCTCGGCTGTCCGGCCGTTGCCGCGGGGGGCCGCCGCCTTCGTCGTGCGCTGACCGTTCGCCTTCGGCGGGACGGCGTGCGCCTTCGCCTTGGCGGGCCGAGCGGCGGAGCGGGCGGTCGGTCGCCGGCTCCGTCGCCTGGACCGGCGGATCGCCACGGCGACGAGCCCGCCAACCAGCGCCACGCCGGCGACGGCCAGCAGGATCCACAGCGCCGTGTTCGTCGTCCCCGACTCCACGGCGTTCTGCGACATCGAGACCTCGATCGTCGTCCCCGCGGCCACGTCCTGCGCCGCGTACACCTGGTAGGTGACCGTCCGCCCGTCGACCTCGTCCTGGACCGTCCCCGCGCGCCGGAGCGCCGTTGCGGAGACCGAGACGTCCTGCGGGACGAACAGCTGCACGCTCGTCGTGGGGAACGGGGTCGTGAGCGTCATCGAGGACAGGGGCGGGGAGCTGAAACGGACGGTCGCGGTCGAGTCGCCCGGCACGATCGGGGCGTCGGACACGTAGGTCTGCCCCACGACCTCGCCCGGGTTCTCGAGGAACGTCCCGAGGTACTGCAGGTTCGTGGCCCCCGTCGGCAGCGGCACGGAGACGACGCCGTCATCGCCGGCGCCCTCGCCGACGTAGGCGGTGTCGCCGCCGTTCGCCCACGCGAAGTCGTGCTGGACGCCCACCCCCGAGTCCTCGCGGTCGATCCAGACGATGTAGTCGGTCAGCACCACGTCCGCGGGGTCGGTGGTCGGCTCCCACACGGTGAGGGTCTGTTCGACGGTCTGACCGGCAGTGAACGCGGCGGCTGCCGACCGGTACACGGCGCCCTCGTACCGGACGGAGAGCTGGTAGCCCGCCACGTCGGCCGCGAGGTCGTCGAACGCGAAGCGCCCCCTGGCGTCCGTCGTGGCGGACGTCGTGCCGAGGTCCGCGTCCGCCGAGAAGAGTTGGAGCGTGACCTCGACCTCGGCCACCGGCGCGTCCGTCGTGCCGTTCACCACGCTGCCCTCGATCGAGCCGGGCGTCTGCGCCATGGCGCTCGGTCCTGCGGCGAGCGCCGCCGCGGCGACCAGGGTGGGCAGGGCGAGGCGGAGCACCCGCGAAGCCCGTCGCATGTCCTTCGTCATCTGCCGTTCACCTCGTTTCCGCCGTCGCCAGGTCGGCCCCGCACTTGCGGCAGAACCGGTCCTCGGGATCGATCGTCGTGCCGCATCCCGGGCAGGCGTGCGCCTCGAGCTCCTCGAGGAGGCGCTTGCGCTCCGAGATCCGGCGCTCGAGCTCGCGCTCGAGGTCGTCGGGGGTGGGTCCGGAGCCGGCCGTGCCGACGCCGGCGCGGGGAAGCTCCTCGTCGGAGGTCTCCGCCTCGTGGATCGCGCGGGTGGTGGCCTCGATCTGCTGGAGACGGCGGGCGCGGACCTTCTCGTACTCGTTCCGCGCGAGCTTGCCCGTCTCGAAGTCCATCTCCAGCTCGCGGAGCTGCGCACGCAGGCGGTCGCGGTCGGCGTGCAACTGCTCGAGCGACGCCCCCCGCGCGTACCGCAGCGGGGCGACGAACGGTCGGCCGATCAGGTACGCGACGACCATCAGCAGGACGAACGAGCCGATCGCGGCCGCGATCATCGGGCCACCTCCGGCTCCTCGAACGTGCTCGGGACCTCGAGGTCGAGGGTCCCGCCGCGGGGGGCGCGGTCGGTGCGCCACGGCCAGGCGGCGAGGACGCCGCCGAGCACGATCACGATCATCCCGGTCCAGATCCAGAACACGGCCGGCTCGTGGAACACGAGCACGGTGGCGATCCGCTCGGTCGGATCGACGTTGCTCATCACGACGTACAGGTCGGCGCCGATCGTGGAGCGCATGCCGACCTCGGTGACCTGCTGCTGGCCGGTGTACTCGGCCTGCTCCGTCGGGATCGTGCCGAGATCCTCGCCGTCCGGCCCCGTGACGCGGAACGTCCCGATCAGCGCGAACTTCGACGGTGTCTGCTCGAACGTCAGGTCCTCGAACGTGACGGTGTTGCCGGCGACGCGCACGGACTCGCCGACCGAGAGCTGGGACTCGACCTCCTGCTTCATCCCGATGTTGAAGAAGATGCCGGCGAGCATGATCACGACGCCGGCGTGGACGATCGGGCCGCCGTACCGGCGCGGGGTGAATGCGAACAGGTTCAGGACCGCGCGCGGCCAGGACTCGCCGTGGTGGCGGTGACGCGCGCTCAGCCCGCGCGAGACCTCGGCCGTCACGGTGGCGAGCACGAACGCCCCGAGCGCGAGCACGGTCACGATCAGGAGGTTCTCGCCGCGGTTCGCCAGGCCGAGCGCCAGGAAGACGACCGCGCCGACCGCGAGCGGCATCGCGAAGTTGCGCTTCAGGTGCCGGCCGGAGGCGCGGCGCCACGGGAGGAGGGGGCAGGTGCCCACGAGCGCGACCGTCACGATCGCGAGGGGTGCCATGAGGGCGTTGAAGAACGGCTGACCGACCGAGATCTCGACGCCTCGGACCGCCTCGCTGACGATCGGGTAGATCGTTCCCCACAGCACGACGATCGTCATGCCGACGAACAGGAGGTTCGTGAGTAGGAACGACGCCTCGCGCGAGACGACCGAGGTGATCCGCCCGCTCGCGCGCAGCGCCGGCAGTCTCCACACGATCAGCGCCGTTCCGACCGCGACGATCAGGAACGTGAACCCGATCAGCAGCGGGCCCATCGACGACTCGGCGAACGCGTGGACCGAGGAGATGATCCCCGACCGCGTGAGGAACGTGCCGAAGACCGACATCGCGAACGCGGCGACGGCGAGCGAGACGTTCCAGACGCGCAGCATCCCGCGCTTCTCCTGCACCACGACGGAGTGCAGGTACGCGGTACCGACCAGCCAGGGCAGCAGGCTGGCGTTCTCGACCGGGTCCCACGCCCAGTAGCCGCCCCATCCCAGCTCGACGTACGCCCACCGAGCGCCGAACAGGATCCCGGCCGTGAGCAGCACCCATGCCCAGAGCGCCCACCGACGGACGGACCGGATCCAGCGGTCGCCGAGCCGCCCGGTCACGAGCGCGCCCACCGCGAACGCGAACGGCACCGTGAATCCGACGAAGCCCAGGTACAGCGCGATCGGGTGGACCCACTGGCCGTAGTTCTGCAGCAGTGGGTTCAGGCCCTGGCCGTCGGCCGGCGCCGCCGGCAGCGTACGGAACGGGTTCGCGTAGAAGGTGACGAGGACCGTGAAGAAGGCCAGGACCACGGCGAGCGTGACGGTGACCCACGGCATCAGGTCTCGGTTGCGCGCCCGGTTCTGGAAGATCACGCCGGCGCCGATCAGCGAGAGCGTCCACGCCCACAGCAGGAGCGAGCCGGCCTGGCCGGCCCAGAACGCGCCCACCGTGTAGAAGACCGACAGGTCTCGGCTGGTGTACTGCGCGACGTACTCGACGCTGAAGTCCTTGCGGAGCAGGAGCACGACGAGCGCGAGCGCGGCCACCGACAGCGAGACGGCGGCTGCCTTCATCGCGCCCTCGGCGCTGCGGATCGGCTCCTCGCGTCCGCTCCTCGCACCCGCGACCCCGACCGCGATCGCGTAGCCCGCCGCGATCAGCCCGAGCAGGAGCGCGAAGTTACCGAGCAGCGTCACGGAACCTCCTCCCCAGCCGGCGCTCCTGCGCGAGGAGCCACAGCAGGTACAGGCCGTAGAGCAGCCCGGCGCCCGTGTAGGCGACGATCACGTAGCCGGTGCCGTTCATCGGCCCACCTCCTCGAGCTCGCGCTGCGCGCGCAGGCGGGCGACCGAGCGGCGCACGGACAGCAGGTACAGGAACAGGAACGTGAACGCGGCGAGTCCCACGAGGAGCGTCGCCAGCATCTCGGGCGGCAGGTCGCCGCTCTCGACGACGAACTGCGTGGGGTGCTCGGAGCGCCACCACCGGGCCGAGAGGTACACGATCGGCACGTCGAGGAACCCGACGATGCCGAGGACCGCCGAGAACCGCGCCCGGCGGAGCGGCTCGGGGACGTACCCGCGGAGCACGATGTAGGACAGGTAGATCAGCCAGAGCATCAGGAAGCTCGTGAGCCGCGGGTCCCACGTCCAGTAGACGCCCCAGACGGGACGGCCCCACAGCGGCCCGGTGATCAGCACCGCCGACGTGAAGACGACGCCGACCTCGGCAGAGGACGAGGCCAGGTCGTCCCACCGTCGCTTGCCGGTCGCGAGGAACGCGATGCTCCCGACGAACACCACGAAGAACGCGAGGAAGCCGATCCACGCGCTCGGCACGTGGATGTAGAAGATCCGCTGGGCGGCGCCCTGGTTCGCGTCCTCCGGCGCCCAGAGCAGCGCCATCCCCAGCAGGATCGGCAGCGTGACGAGGGTGGCGATGCCCCAGAGCCGCCGCCGGGACCGGGGCACCGGTCCGGCGAGCGCGTCGGGACGGAGCTCCCCCACCGGCTGTTGCCGCGCAGCGTCCGTCTTCACGTCGTTCACCTCATTCCTCCGTCACGTAGGGGAAGGTCGCGAGGGCGACCAGCAGGAACAGGGCGTCGTAGCCCACGAGCAGGAGCAGCCACGACAGGGTGCCGTCGGCCATGCCGCCCGAGAACCCGGCCTCGCTCACCTTCACGGCGGCGACCATCGCGGGCACGGAGACGGGCATCACGAGGAGTGGGAGGATCGCCTCGCGGCCGCGGGTGTTGACCGCCATCGCCGCGAACAGCGTCCCGACCGTCACGAGGCCGAGCGTCCCCAGGAACGTCCCGAGCACGACCAGCCACGTCCCGCCCCCCGGCCGGAGCTGGAGCAGGACGACGAACACCGGCAGGATCACCAGCTCCACCGCGAAGGTGAACCCGAGGTTCGCGAAGAGCTTGCCGAGGAAGACGGCCTCGCGCGGGGCCGGCGAGACGAGCAGACCCTCCAGGCACGCGTCCTCCTTCTCGACCGCCATCGAGCGCCCCATGCCGAGCAGCGCCGCGAACAGGAACGCCATCCATAGGACTCCGGCGGCCACGCCCTCGCGACCCTCGCCGCCGGTCGGGAACGAGAAGCTGGCCGTCACCACGACCAGCAGCACGAACAGCCCGACCGAGGCCACGACGTCGCGCGTCTTCAACTCGAGGCGGAGGTCCTTGGCGGCGATTGTGAAGGCGGGGGACAGCACGTTCATCGGCGGGCCTCCGCGCGGAGCAGGCCGAGGTAGGTCTCGGCCATCCGGTCGGTGCTCCCGGCGATCGGCTCGTCGAGCGCCACCCGCCCGCCCGAGAGCACCACGAGGCGGCGGGGCCCCGAGAGCGCCCGCACGACGTCGTGGAGCGTCAGCATCAGGATGCGCTCGGGGGTGGCGAGCTCGAGCAGCAGCTCGGTGAGCGTCGCGGCGGCCGCCTCGTCCAGCCCCGTGTAGGGCTCGTCGAGCAGGATCACGGCCGGGTCGTGGAGGAGCGCGCGGGCGAGCGCCACGCGTTGCCGGGTACCGCGGGAGAGAGCGCGGACCGGCTTGTCGAGCACGTGTGCGACGTCGAGGCGCTCGACCGCGCGCGTCACGGCCTCCGCGGGGTCGCGGAGACCGAAGAGCTTGGCGTGGAACCGGAGGTTCTCCTCGGTGGTGAGATCGGCGTAGAGCATCGTCTCGTGCGAGACCACGCCGACGAGGGCGCGCAGCCGCGGCCCGGCCTTGCGCATCTCGATCCCGGCGATCCGCACGCTGCCGGACGTGGGGGCCGCGAGCCCCGAGATCACCTTCAGCATCGTGGTCTTACCGGCGCCGTTCGCGCCCATGACCGCCACGAACGACCCCTGATCCACCTGGAGGTCGACACGGTCGAGCGCGAGCTGGGCGCCGAAGGCCTTCGAGACCTGCGTCAGGGCGATCCCGAGCGCGGGCCGGCCGTCCATCGCTATTGCGGCTCCGAGGTCCGGGACTCGAACTTCGACGGGCACTTGGCGAACAGCGTGTCCGCGTGGAAGACGCCGTCGGCGCCGAGCGCCCCCTCGACAACGGCCTCGCCCTCGTCGCGGAGGGTGTCGGGCATCGGCCCCCGATACACGATCGGCACGGTCGACGTGCCGTCGCTGACCGAGAACGCGACCGTGCCGGTCGACGCGTCGGCCTCGATCGTGCCGTCCACGACCTGGCCGGAGAGCCGGACGTGCTCGCCCTGCATCTCGAGGACCTCGGTGGCCGTGTGGTAGTAGACCGTCGAGCGCGTGAACATCGTGTAGCCGACGGCGAACAGGGCCGCGACGACGGCCACGCCGAGGAGCACCAGGGGCAATCGGTTCGGCCGGCGCTCGAACCCTTGGGGCGGCTCGTCGTCCGGGAACCCGTAGTCGTCGTCCTCCGCGATCCGAGGCATCTCTCCGTCCCCCTTCTCGCTGGTCAGAGGCCCGAACGCCGAAATCGGTCCGTCGTCGCCCTCTTTGGGGGAAATCGTCCGACCGTGCCCTAGGGTCGGTATGGGTCCGGCGACCCGCCACGCCCGGGCCGAAGGTCCACTGCCGACCCGGGGTCAGGGTGGGAATGTCCGCGACATGAAGGGTCGATCCGACCGGGACGAGGCGGTTGCGCTCGCCGGTGCGGGCGACGACGTTGCACCTGCAACGTCGCCGCTGACGGCCGACGACGACGTCTTCCGCGACGGGACCGAGCCCGAGCCGTCGGGCGGGGGTCGCGGCCGGGGGTTCGTGATCGGCGCGATCGTGCTCGGACTGGCCCTCGCGATGGTGTGGGTGGCCCTCGCAGCTCGGAACGGCGGCGGGCTCGGGCAGGATCCGTTCGGGCGGGCGGCGCCGGACTTCGAGCTGCCGCTCCTCGCCGGCGGGAACGAGGCGGGTTGGAAGCTGCCGGCCGGCGGCGGAGGCGACGGGGAAGCGGGCACCCTGGCGCTGTCGGACCTGGAGGGCAAGCCGGTCGTCCTGAACTTCTGGGGCTCATGGTGCGGACCCTGCCGCGAGGAGGCGCCGATCCTCGCCGAGGCCGAGACCCGTTGGCGCGGGCGTGGCGTGATCTTCCTGGGCGTGGACTCGAAGGACGCCGAGGCGGACGCGCTGGCCTTCGAGGAGGAGTTCGGCATCAGCTACCACAGCGTCGTGGACGCGGACGGGTCGCTCGGCGTGGAGTACGGGGTCTTCGGCTACCCCGAGACGTTCTTCATCGACGCGGACGGCGTGATCCGGACCAAGCAGGTGGGGCCGATCGACGCGGACACGCTCGAGACCTACATCGCGATGATCGCGGGGTGAGCGGCGGTGCCGGTGAACTTCGAGCAAGCGCCGATCCTCCTGTTCTGGGAGACGACGAAGGCGTGCAAGCTGGCGTGCAAGCACTGCCGCGCCGAGGCCATCGCGGACGCGATGCCCGGTCAGCTGACGACCGAAGAGGGCCGGAAGCTGATCGACGACCTCCGGGCGTTCACGCCGCGGTTCCCCGTGATCGTCTTCACCGGCGGTGACCCGTTCATGCGCGACGACCTGTTCGAGCTCGCGGCGCACGCCCGCTCGTACGGGATGCCGATCGGGTTCGCTCCGAGCGTGACGCCGCTCCTCACGCGCGAGAACGGCGCGCGGATGTGGGAGGCCGGCGCGAAGACGGTGTCGATCAGCCTCGACGGCGCGACCGCGGCGACGCACGAGGGGGTCCGCGGCGTCGAAGACCACTTCCGCAGGACCGAGGACGCCGTCCGGATGCTGGTCGCGGAGGGCCACACCGTCCAGATCAACACGACGGTGATGCGGCGCAACGTCGAGGAGCTGGCCGACGTCGCGGCGCTGCTCTCGGACTGGGGTGCGCACATCTGGGAGGTCTTCTTCCTGATCCGCGTGGGCCGTGGCTCCGAGCTCGAGGAGCTCACCCCCGCCGAGAACGAGGACGTCGTCCACTTCCTGTACGAGGCCTCGCGCTACGGCTTCATCGTTCGCACGGTCGAGGCACCCTTCTTCCGGCGGGTGGTCGCGCAGCGGCGGGAGGCGGGACCGGACGCGGACCCGGTGTCCACGTTCGGGCTCGGGCAGCTGTACGAGCGACTGACCGCGCGCCTGCGCGAGCGCCTCGGCGAGCCGGGAGCCTCGAGGGCCCAGAGCGTCGGGACCCGCGACGGCAAGGGGATCCTGTTCGTCGGGCACGACGGCGACGTCTACCCCGCGGGGTTCCTGCCCTACCGGCTCGGCAACGTGAGGCGTGACGACGTCGTGGCGCTCTACCGCGACCACCCCTTGCTGCGCTCGATCCGGGCGGCCGAGTTCGGAGGGCGCTGCGGCGCCTGCCCGTACGCCGACACGTGCGGGGGCTCGCGCGCCCGCGCGTTCGCGAGCTTCGGCGACGCGCTCGGCGAAGATCCCGCGTGCGCGTTCCAGCCCGCTGCGGTGAACGCCTGAGGCTCCGCAGCCCAGGCGGCATCGGGTCGGCGCCCGTGCTCGGGCACGCGGGGACCGGACGGCCTCGCGGTGGGGGGCCCCACGCCCTACCTCGCCGCCCTAGGGATGCGTTGAAGTAGCGCCAAAGGGGGGTGCCGCGTGCGCCTGGAGATCAAGGTCATGGTCTGGATGGCCGTGCTGCTCGGAGCGGCCGCGGCGATCGCCCTCGCGATCATGGCGCGCCTGGAGACGAGCCGGATCGACGACCAGTGGGTCGAGGCCGGCCGCGCGGTCGCCCACACCGCGACCGACAGCCTCGAGGTCAGCATGCTGAACAACTCGCCCGAGGACATCCAGCGGTCGGTGCGGAACGTCGAGGAGGGCGAGCTGGTCCAGTCGGTCACGGTGTACCGACGGGCCGCGACGCCGTGGGTGTCCTCCGACCAGAACCTCAGCCTCTCGGATCCGGCCCGTGCCGCGCTCCTCACCTCGATGGACCAGAACCGCACCGTCACCTCCACCAGCGAGGAGGAACTGTCGGTCTTCGTCCCGGTGCCGAAGCAGCCCGAGTGCGTCGGCTGCCACTCGGAGGCCTCCGAGGTGTTGGGCGCGGTCGAGGTCCGTCTCGACCAGCGCCCGTTCCAGGACGAGCTCGTGAAGAGCGCGCGGACGTCGCTCGTGATCGCAGCGATCCCGCTGCTGCTCGGCATCGTCCTGTCGGTCTGGGCGATCCGCCGGAGCGTGCTCCGGCCGCTCGCGGACGTCGGCGAGGCGGCCGAGCGGCTCGGTCAGGGCGACCTCTCGGTCCGGCTGCCCGAGTACCGTTCGTGGGAGCTGTCGGAGGTCTCGAGCACCTTCAACGAGATGGCCGACAAGCTCCAGCACCAGGCCACCGATCTGCGCGAGACGGCGGACGACCTCCGCTCCGAGCTCGAGGGGATGGAGGAGCTGCAGTCGCTGCTCACCTCCGGGGCCGGCCTCACCGAGGTCCTCGGTCGGGCGGCGGGGCAGGTGGGCGCCGCGCTCGCGGCCGACGGGGTCGCGATCTGGCGCGCGGAGGAGGTCGGGCACCCGGAGGCGGTGTGGGGCGCTCGGCCGCCGGACGGCAACGTCGTCGCGCGCGTAGCCGACGACGGGCGCGTGCTCACCTCGGCGGGCCCGATCGACGCCGTCCCCGCGGGCGAACCGGTGGCGTGGGCCTTCTCGCCGGCGTGCATCGGCGAGCGCTGCCTCGCGGTGATCGGGCTGGCGTGGGAGCCGCCGCGGGCGCTCGACGATGCCGAGCGCGACATGCTGAGCTCGCTCGCAGGTCTCGTGGGGGTCGCCGTGCGCAACGCCGAGCTGCTCGAGCGGCTGCAGCAGAAGGAGCAGGCGCTGCAGGGGCTGCTCCGCAAGACGCTGACCGTGCAGGAGGAGGAGCGCCGACGCCTGTCGCGGGAGCTGCACGACGAGACCTCCCAGGTGCTCTCGGCGCTGATGATGAACATCGACCTGCTGGAGTCGCAGGCGCCGGTCGACGAGGCCTCGCGCGGGCGCATCGGCGCGGTGAAGTCGCTGGCCGAGGAGGCCGCGCGGAACCTCGACCGGATGCTCTTCGAGCTCCGCCCCGCGCTGCTCGACGAGCTCGGCCTGATGCCCGCCCTCAGGTGGTACGTGGCCCAGATGAGCGACCTGTGGGGGTTCCCGATCTCGTTCGAGGGGGCGAAGATCGGGCGCCTGCCGGACCACATCGAGCTCGCGGCCTTCCGCATCGTGCAGGAGGCCGTGAGCAACAGCGCCCGTCACGCGCGGCCGACGCAGGTGGAGGTGCACGTCACCGCGGCCGACGGTCGGCTGCGCCTGGAGATCGACGACGACGGCGTCGGGTTCGACGTCGTCGAGGTGGCCGCCCGTGCGCGGACCGGCGAGGCCGTCGGCCTCGAGGGCATGCGCGAGCGGGCGGACATCGCCGGAGGCACGTTCCGCGTGGACTCGGTACCGGGTCGCGGCACGCGGGTCGTCGCGGAGATCCCGCTGCCGTCCGGAGGAGGAGACGAGCGCGTCCCCGCGACGCGGAGCGAAGGTGGGCAGACATGAACGGCCGAGTGAAGGTGCTCGTGGTGGACGACCACGAGATCGTCCGCGAGGGCATCAGGATGGTGCTGGCCGCCGATCCGGAGCTCGAGGTCGTCGGGGTGGCGTCCTCCGGTGAAGAGGCGATCGAGAAGGTCCGGGAGCTGGAGCCGAACGTCGTGCTGATGGACATCGGCATGCCCGGTCTGTCCGGCTTCGAGGCGACCAGGCGGATCCGTGAGTCGACCCCGGGGGTTCAGGTCGTCGCGCTCACCGTGCACGACAGCGAGGGCTACGTGTTCCAGATGCTCCAGGCCGGGGCGACAGGGTACGTGGTGAAGCGCGCGCCGTCCGAGGACGTGATCCTGGCCGTCAAGCGCGCGCACCAGGGGGAGGCCGTCCTGCACCCGAGCGTGGCGAAGCTCCTGATCAAGGACTACCTGGCCAGGGTGGCGAAGGGGGAGGAGACCTCCTTCGACACGCTGAGCGACCGGGAGCGCGAGATCCTCAAGCTCATCGCGGAGGGGCAGACGAACCGCGAGATCGCCGACACGCTGTTCCTGTCGATCAAGACGGTGCAGGCGCACCGCGCGAACCTGATGCGCAAGCTGGGCATGCACGATCGCACGGAGCTCGTGAAGTACGCGATCCGCAAGGGGATCATCGGCCTGGACGAGGCCTGAGCGACCCTCCGGCGCTACCCCCTGCCCGTCAGCATCCAGGTGAAGTAGCGGATGGCCTCGAGCGCCGCCGTGGTCATCACCAGCATCAGGATCACGAACCCCACGGACAGGTAGAAGCCGCTGATCAGCAGCGCCATCTTGCTGGTGCCCGTCCGAGCCCGGAACACCTGGTCGGTGCCCACGACCCGGGTGTACCAGCCGGGGTATCGCTCCTTGATCTCGTGCAGGGGGATGTTGCCGCTGAAGATGACCTCGTCCACGGGGAACACCTCGGGCCGCAGGTGGGTGTTGAAGTAGTGCACGGTGAACAGGAACCCCATCGCCAGGATCGCCTCGTACGAGTGGAAGATCCGCGCCGCGTTCACGAGCCATCCCGGCAGGAACTCGAGGAACCGTGCGGGGAACCACATCACCAGACCGGTCAGCCCGATGATCAGCAGGCCCCAGGCCTCGGCGATGTAGTCGAACTTCTCCCAGAACGTGAACCGCGCGAATCGCGGCTTCGGGCCGCGGCCCTTCAGGTAGCGGATCTGCTCGCCGATCTGCTTCGCGTCGGTCCACCGCGGCACGATCGAGTCCTGGTGGAAGATGGACCGCAGCTTGAACCGACCGGTGACCCACGCGACGAACATCCCCGCGATGTGCATCGCCGCCGAGCCCATGAAGCCCACCGCCGAGAGCTTGTGGACGGCGGCCGCCCCGCGCTCGCCCTGCCACAGCGCGAGCAGCGGCTTGGCCCAGAACGCGTCGGCGTAGTGCATCGGCATCCCGGTCAACACGAGCCCGAACACCGACAGCGCGAGCACGGCGTGCGTCGCCCGAGCCCACCACGACCATCGGCGCACGACGAGCGTCGTCTCGTCGTGCGCCCCTTCGGGGTGCTCGATCGTCTCGACGGTCGTGGCGCTCACAGGACGCCTCCGGTTCCCGAGCGCTGGCTGGCGCGCTCGGCCTGCCGACGCCACTCGAAGCGGATCCCCAGGACCGTCAGGTACCCGAAGAAGCCGAACGTGCCGATCAGCAGCGTGAGCATGTAGATCGTCACGACGCGCAGCCGAGGGTCGTCGGGGATCGGCCCCTCCGCGACGTGCATCTGGACGTCGACGAAGTTCGCCGGCGCGTTCGTGTGGCACTGCCGGCAGGTGGTCAGGATGTTGGCCTCGTTCACCGGCGAGGCCGGGTCCTCGGTCGGCAGCACCGTGTGGTATCCGTGGCAATCGGCGCACGTTGCCACGTCGACGCCGGCCAGGTGCGTGTCCATCCCGAACGGGTTGCCGCCCATGAACGCCTCGTTCATCTGGGTGTGGCAGCGGTCGCACTGCTCGCTCGCCCGGTGGACGAACTCGCGGGTGTGCGCGTCCTGGACGGCGTGGGAGCCGTGGCACGTGATGCACGTCGGATGCAGGCCCTCGCCGGCGCCGCCGTGCGAGCCGGCCTCATAGTCGGCGTACTCGTCCTCGTGACAGGTGCGGCACGAGTCCCTCGCCGCGTCGCGGCGGTCGTGCATCGTCGCCTTCAGCGTGCTGTGGCAGTCGATGCACGAGAACTTCGCGTGCACGCTGCCCGTCAGGTCCTCTGGCCGGACGTACAGGCCGGGACGGTAGTTGCCCTCGTCGGCGACCACGATGTCCGGGATCGCGTGGCAGCCGACGCACTCGGCCGCGGTCGTCGGGTCGGGGGGGCTCGGCGACTGCGCGCTCGCCGGGGCGGGCGCGGACAGCCACGCCGATGCGGCCGCGAACGCGCCGGCCAGGATCGCCGTCCGGACGGTGCGGATCACCTCATCACCCCGTCCACGATGGAGCCGCCGTCCGATGGACGGCGGCTCCAAGGAGAAGTCGGCTCGGACCGGCTCAGATCACCCCGAGCGCGCTCAGGACCCACATGGCCCCGAGCAGCACGAGCAGCGCCGCCCAGAGGAATGCGAACAGCAGCAGCGGCGCGATCGAGACCGCCGCGACGGCGAGGCCCGCGTTCGCCACGGTGGAGCTGGCATCGGCCCGGCGGTGCGCCGACTCCTTGACCTTCGTGTACAGGGACCGGGCGCCGAGCGCCAGGAGTCCCACGCCGAGGGCGAGACCGATCGCCATCGGCTCCCACATGATGATGAGCAGGGCCCCGATCGCCAGCACCACGGTGGCGAGGGACAGGAACCACATCTCGGGACCGGCATAGCGTTGCGCTGCGGCTCTCTGTGTCATCGTCGCGACCTCCTTGCCTGTGCTGATCGCTTTCCTCGATCATCACGGTAGGGGTCGCTACCTCAGGCGTGTATCGGTCGGCGGCCTCCTCCCCACGCCACGGCCGCCCGATTCCCTCCTCGGCTCGGGGCCCTAGGAGCGTTGGGGTCGGCGTCCGAGGGCGATCGTGGAGACCCGAGGGGTTCTCTAAGGTCGGGACCCTAAGGCCATGCCCCTCACCAGGGCATCCGGCTCCTCCGCTCCCGTCGTCATGGGATCCGGGTAGGTCATCAGGGGAGCGAACGGGGTGGCCGACAACGGAGGCCGAGCCGGGTGAGGACCCGAGTCCGTCGGGGTCCGAGGACCGGTCGCGCGCCCTCCGCGTCCCTAGAGCCGGCCGCTCGTGTGGCTGTGACAGCGCGTGCACAGCTCTCCCCGTCCGTGTTCGGTCTCGCTCGACGTGTGACACGTCGAGCAGAACGTCTGGAGCCGGTCCCAGTGGGCCTGCACGGCGCCGAACCCCGTCACGGAGCTCGTCGTCGCGCCGTCGGGGCTGACGACACGCTCGCGAAGCATGTACGCGTTCGACGAGCCGTGGAAGTCGTGGCACGCGGTGCAGGCGAGCCGAGCTCCGGTGGGCCCGTGCGGCGCCTCCGAGGTCCACTCCGCGTACGTGAACTCGTCGTGCGGGGTGCCGTCGGCGTCCGTCGCCGCGTCGTAGGCGAGTCGGACCGGGTACGGGACGTCCTCGCTCGACGCGATCGGCGACACGCGCCTGGGCTTCACGTGGCACGTGGCGCACCAGGCGTCGATCGAGCCGCGCGTCATCGCGGCGCCCGGACGCCACCAGACGTCCCACTGCCGCATCGTGTCCGCCGGGTCGATCACCAGGCTGTCCTCGCCAGCGTTCGTCGCGTCGGCGAGGTGGGGGTTGTGGCACGACGAGCACGTCACGGAGCGCGCCCCGTCCTGCTGCTCGTCCGGCGAGATCGGGTGATGGTAGATCCGGATCGGCGTGCCGTCGGCGGTCGAGTAGTCGTTCGCCCGCGCGCCGAAGCCGAGGACCGGCGTCCCGGCGAGCCCCGCCGCGTCCGGGCCCCCCGAGGTCTCGCGAGGCTGCGGGTCACCCTGCCGATCGGCGCCCCAGGTGCCCGCACTCCGCCCGACCGTGCCCGATGGGCCGGTCGGTCCGCTCGGCTCCGCGAGTCCGGTTTCGCCGGTCGGGCCCGTCGGCGCGGCCGGCTCCTCGCCCGCGTGGCACTGCAGGCAGAGCGTCGCCGGGTCCTCGGTGAGCAGCGACAGGTTGTTCGATCCGTGCGGACGGTGACAGGTCAGGCACACGATGCCCGAGCCCGACCCCAGGTCCTCGCCGTGGAGGTTGTGCGCGCTCTCGTCGAACCCCTCAAGGCCGGGGGTGGTGCTCCCCCGGGCGGATCCGTGGCACGAGTAGCAGAAGTCGTTGCCGATCGGGGTGCTCGGCGGCGAGTAGACGAACGACCCGTCCGCGCCCGCCGCCCGGAGCAGCTTCGTGTCCTCCTCCGTCGACCGGTGCGGCGTGTGGCAGTCGCTGCAGACGAGCGTGCCGTCGGCGACCGGATGTGTCGACAGACGCTGGAACTGCTCGTCGATGTTCGGTCCCCCGCCCGAGCCGTCGTGACAGCGCAGGCACGTCTGCGACTGGCTGGAGCGGACGAAGAGCCTCGAGGTCTCGGAGCCGTGGGGCGTGTGACAGGACTCGCAGTTGGCCGTCTCGCTCGAGTAGTCGCCGTGGGGATCGGCCGTGGGAGGAGGGAGCTCGCTCCGTGCCGCCGGAGCGACCGTCGCGATGAACGCGACGAGCCCGATGGCGCCGAGCGTGGACAACGCACGGCGAACCGCTGCTCGCATCTCGCCTGCACCGTAGGGTCCTCGGGTCCCGGCGCCACCGGCCGGTCGGGGAACCTCCGGCGGGTCGTTCGCCCCTCGGTCGTCCGGGCGTCCGGCCGTCCTCGCGGTTGGTACATCAGAGATAACAGATGATTCCGACCCGCTTTGGCAACTATCTACGCTCACCACACCCCATTGGTCCCGAGGACATTGGGACCAATGGCTAGTCCGTGGGGCCGCGTCCCGAGCCTATCCTGCGCTCTAGAAGTTGTTGTGAGAACTGACAAACAGGACCAGAACAGGAGGCTTTGGTTAGAACGATCCACCCAGAGCGTGATCCAGGCACTCCGGAGGAGGTGACGAAGATAGTGCGGATCTCGAGCACAGCGATGAAGGTGGCGATGGTGATCGCGTTGATCGCCATCATGCTGTTCGCGTTCGGCGGGGTGGCCTTCGCCACGAACCCGCCCCAGAACGGCCCGACCCCTCCGGCCCTGGGTGACCCGGTCGGAGCCAACATCTCGCCGCACGGCGGATACTCGTCGAGCACGAACTACTGCCTGCAGTGCCACTCGATGCACAACGCCGGGGAAACCGCGCTGCTCGCTGCGCAGAGCACCACAGCGACGTGTCAGACCTGCCACAGCCTGTTCGGACAGGCCGCGACGGGACGCCGGAACTCGAACGCGCTCGTGGGCGCCAACCTCGCGATGGGGACGGCGGCCACGAGGACCGCGTACGACTTGGCGAACGCACCGGCGCAGCACACGATCGGCTCGTACGACTCTCCGTATCCGGACAACACAGTTATCACGGCGGCGGAGTGGGCGTATCACGAGCTCGAGACACGCGGCGAGGAGGGGCCTCCGGCCACCGAGCCGGCTGGGCCAGGTTCTGCGAGTGAATTCGGGGGTGGTCTCTACTGCGGCAGCTGCCACACGCCGCACGGGCAGTGGGGACAGCTGATCAACAGCAAGTTCCTTCGGACACAGGCGGACGAGCAACTCGTCGATCCCGAGGCGGACGGCGATCTTACCGATGTGGACTCATGGGAGAACAACACCCCGATTTACCAGTACGCCGGAACGAACGGCCGGACGCCGACGATCTTCTATCTCTGGCAGGCTGCCGGCTCGACTGTCTGGCAGAAGTGCACTGCCCCCAATGGTGGAGGCACGTGTTCGTACCTCACGAAGACGAACCGGAACGCCACGCCGACGGACGACATCGGGCAGCAGAACATCTAC
>DASTPT010000046.1:0-6678 GCA_035762085.1 Actinomycetota bacterium
CTGGACCGACCCGAAGCTGATCCCGGAATGGTGGGGCGACGGCACGGTCGTCGAGGAGATGGACGTCCGTCCCGGCGGCACGTACCGCTTCCGCACCGCCTTCGGCGTCGTCGAGGGCGAGTTCCGCGAGGTCGACGCGCCCGAGCGGCTCGTGCAGACGTTCCAGAACCACCTGCAGACGCTCGAGTTCGAGGATCTGGGCGACCGGACGAAGCTGACGCAGACGATGCGCTTCCCCACGAGCGAGGAGCGCGACACGACGATGCAGTACGGCGTCGAGGAAGGGGCGAAGGGCGGCTTCGCGCGCGTGGACGCGCTGCTGCAGCGGCTGCCGCTCGACGCGTGAGCCGCGTGCCAACGGATGGAGACACGATGAGCAAGGCCACGAGGAAGGACACGCAGTCGCCTGCGCTGCACGTCGCCGACCGCCACGGTCTGATCCGCGTGCAGGGCGCGCGCGTGAACAACCTCAAGGACGTCAGCGTCGAGCTCCCGAAGCGCCGGCTGACGGTGTTCACCGGCGTCTCCGGCTCCGGCAAGAGCTCGCTGGTGTTCGGCACCATCGCCGCGGAGTCGCAGCGGCTGATCAACGAGACCTACAGCGCCTTCGTCCAGGGCTTCATGCCGACGCTGGCGCGGCCCGAGGTCGACGTGCTCGACGGGCTGACGACCGCGATCATCGTCGACCAGGAGCGGATGGGCGCCAACCCCCGCTCCACCGTCGGTACGGCCACGGACGCCAACGCGATGCTGCGCATCCTCTTCAGCAGGCTCGGGCAGCCGCACATCGGCTCGCCCAACGCGTACTCGTTCAACGTCCCCTCGGTGAAGGCCAGCGGCGCGATCACCATCGAGCGCGGCGCCGGCAAAACGAAGACCGAGAAGGCGACCTTCACCCGTCTCGGCGGCATGTGTCCGCGCTGCGAGGGCATGGGCTCGGTCACCGACTTCGACCTCTCTGCGCTGTACGACGACAGCTTGTCGCTCAACGAGGGCGCGCTCACGATTCCCGGCTACAGCATGGACGGCTGGTACGGCCGCATCTTCCGCGGCTGCGGCTTCCTCGACCCGGACAAGCCGATCCGCAAGTACACCAAGAAGGAGCTGCGCGACCTGCTCCACAAGGAGCCGACCAAGATCAAGGTCGACGGGATCAACCTGACGTACGAGGGGCTGATCCCGAAGATCCAGAAGTCATTCCTGTCCAAGGACGTCGACGCGCTGCAGCCGCACATCCGCGCCTTCGTGGAGCGGGCGGTGACGTTCACGACCTGTCCCGAGTGCGACGGCACCCGACTCGGCAAGGAGGCCCGGTCGTCGAAGATCGAGGGGAGGAACATCGCCGACGTCTGCTCGATGCAGATCGGGGACCTGGCCGACTGGATCCGGGGCCTCGACGAGCCGTCGGTGGCCCCGCTGCTCACCGGGCTGCAACATCTCCTCGACTCCTTCGCGGAGATCGGGTTGGGCTACCTCTCGCTCGCCCGGCCGTCGGGCACGCTCTCGGGCGGCGAGGCGCAGCGCACCAAGATGATCCGCCACCTCGGATCGTCGCTCACCGACGTCACCTACGTCTTCGACGAGCCGACGATCGGGCTGCACCCCCACGACATCCAGCGCATGAACGACCTGCTGCTGCGGCTGCGGGACAAGGGCAACACGGTGCTCGTCGTGGAGCACGAGCCGGAGACGATCGCGATCGCTGACCACGTCGTCGACCTCGGCCCGCGCGCCGGCACCCAGGGCGGCGAGGTGGTATTCGAGGGCACCGTCGAGGGGCTGCGGGCCAGTGACACGCTGACCGGGCTGCACCTGGACGACCGCGCCTCCCTGAAGCCGTCGGTGCGGACGCCGTCGGGGGTGCTGGAGGTGCGCGGCGCCAGCACCCACAACCTGCAGGGTGTCGACGTCGACATCCCGCTCGGCGTGCTGGTCGTCGTGACCGGGGTGGCGGGCTCGGGCAAGAGTTCGCTGATCGACGGCTCGGTGTCCGGGCAGGACGGAGTGGTGTCGGTCGACCAGGGCGCGATCCGCGGCTCGCGACGGAGCAACCCGGCGACGTACACCGGACTGCTCGACCCGATCCGCAAGGCGTTCGCGAAGGCCAACGGCGTGAAGCCGGCGCTGTTCAGCGCCAACTCAGAGGGCGCCTGCCCCAACTGCAGCGGCGCCGGCGTCGTCTACACCGACCTGGCGATGATGGCCGGCGTCGCCACCACCTGCGTGGAGTGCGAGGGGAAGCGGTTCCAGGCCGAGGTGCTGAAGTACACGTTCGGCGGCCAGGACATCAGCGAGGTGCTCGCGATGCCGGTCGCGGAGGCGACGGAGTTCTTCGGCTCCGGCGAGGGCAAGAACGCGGCCGCGCACAAGATCCTCGACCGGCTCGCCGACGTCGGGCTCGGCTACCTCGGCCTCGGCCAGCCGCTCACGACGCTGTCCGGCGGCGAGCGGCAGCGGCTCAAGCTGGCCACCCATATGGCCGAGAAGGGCGGCGTCTACGTCCTCGACGAGCCGACCACCGGCCTCCACCTCGCCGACGTCGAGCAGCTGCTCGGCCTGCTCGACCGGCTCGTCGACTCCGGCAAGTCGGTCATCGTCATCGAGCACGACCAGGCGGTCATGGCGCACGCCGACTGGATCATCGACCTCGGCCCCGGCGCCGGCCACGACGGCGGCCGGATCGTCTTCGAGGGCACACCCGCCGACCTCGTCGCCGCCCGCTCAACCCTCACCGGCGAGCACCTCGCGGCCTACGTCGGCACCTGACCGAGGCCTCGCGGACACCGTGAGACGAGTTCGCTCAGCTGTCTCGACTCGTCCCACTCACCAACCGATAGCGGCCGATACCTAGCGTGCTCGCCCGGGTATTGGCGCGACCCAGGCGCTTGAGCAGATCTCAGCCGCGGTCGGGGCCTTGTTTGCAGTCGAGGAAGGCGCTGAAAACGGCGGCTTTCCGCCGCGGCTCGGAGGCTCGTGTACCCGTTTCGTACCCGTTGCCGCGAGCACGTTGACGGTAGAGACGACAGAAACCCCCGCTCTTGCGGGGCTTCTCGAGAGCCCTCTGTCGGACTCGAACCCGCGACCCCTCCTTACCACGGACGTGAGGGTACGACCCTGTGCGACCTCACCAGGGCGGGCGGCGGCGGCCCGAGTGCCGGAACGGACTCCGGCGCGCCCGGCTGCGCCGGCCCGTCGGCGGCGCACTCGCCGCGAGCGCCCGCGTCCTCCGCCACCCGTCGGCGTTGGGGGCCGCGCTCCGTGGCCTGCCGTGGATGGTCCGGGGCGCCGGCCGCTCGGGCCCGAGCTCGAGGCCCGCGGACCCCTGATCGAGTCCTGATGAACGCCGGTTGTACGATTGACCTCGAGATGAAAGGACTGAGGGCCCGCCGCGGCGACCGCCTGCTCGAGCTCGACGAGGTCGAGCGGCGACTGAAGCCGTTCGGCCGCCGGTACCTGGGGGTCCGCGCGATCCCCCTCGACGCGCTCGTCGGCACAGACGGCCGCGCCAGCTCGTTCACCCGCGACTTCCGCCCGCTCCACGCCTTCAGCCGCGACCGGCTGCGCTCGCTCCAGGGCGCGTTCGCCGACGGCGCCTTCCCGCCGATCGTCACGGTCAAGCTCGGTGAGACGTACTTCGTGATCGACGGTCACCACCGCGCCGCCCTCGCGCGGCGCGGAGGCGCAGAGATGATCGACGCCGACGTGACCGAGCTCATCGCGCGCGTCCCTCTCCCGGCCGGGGCGGACATGCTCGAGGTCGTCCTCCGGGAGCTCGAGCGGATCTTCCTCGAGGACAGCGGGCTTGCCGAGGCGCGCCCGGGCGTGCGCGTCTCGGTAAGCCGGCCGGCGCACTACCTCGAGCTGCTGGAGAACATCCAGGTGCACGGCTACCACTTGATGCGGGGACGCGGACGCGTGCTCGAGGACGCGGAGATCGCGGCGGACTGGTACGACGCGATCTACACGCCGACGCTCGCCGCGATCGACCGCCTGCGGCTCGGCGGCCAAGACCGGGACGCGCCGCCCGGGGACCTGTTCCTCGTTCTCCACCGGCACCGGCGGGATGCGTTCCCCTCGACCGGCTGCCCGCACCTCGCGCAGACCGTCGTCTCGGTGATCGGCGACGGCGGGCGGCGCCGCCGGCTGCGGTTGCCCGGCCGCGGGGGCCGTTCGCCGGCCTAGCGGTAGGCCGTCCGCTCGAGGCCGGCGAGGATCAGGTCGAGGCCGAACTCGTTGTCGCTCTGCCCCGAGGCCGGTCGGCGACGTGCTGCCCGACGTGCTCCATCAGGTAGGGGAACTCCCGACCAGGAAGTCGCGCAAGTCTCGGCGAGCCCGGTCGGCTCCTCCTTCGTGTCCGGCATGCTCAGCCCGTCAATGCGCTCAGTCCCGCCGGCGTGCAACCTCGTGCGACCTTCGTCGCCAGCCCGGCAACGCTCGCACGCGATAGATCGCGATTTGCAGCGACTTCTCGAAGCCCTCGGTCGGACTCGAACCGACGACCCCCTCCGTACCATGGAGGCTTCGCCCCGCGGCGAACGCAATCTCGTAGGTGAGCTTGGCAGAGCGCTTTCCCTGCAATTCGCCTCGTTTGTCTCCTCGTTGCATCTTCCCTCGAAGGACCCTGCGCTCCCCGACAACCCCTCAACCTGTCCCCAGAACCTAGCCCCAAGGGAGTCCGTCCTTTAGTGGACGCTGGCAGCCGACGACTGTCGTCCGGCAGCCCCATTCGGCCCTGCGTCGTCGCTCGGGCCGATGCCGCATCGAGGAAGCCGGGCCGGCGCTGCGCGCGGGCGGCCGAGCTTCGCTGCTTGGGGGGCGGCAGGACGTGGATGGGCTCGACTGGGCACTTGAGCCCGCGACCTCCGGAGGCCGCGTCGAAGGCCGTTACTGAAGAATGTGAGAAATGGGCGAGGCGATCGGCGACATGCTCCCTGCGGCGGTCGCAGTGGCAATCAGCCCGCTTCCGATCATCGCAATTGTGCTCGTGCTCGTCTCGGCTCGCGGTCGAGTGAACGGCCTCGTCTACCTCACGGGCCAGGTCGCCGGCGTCGCCGGCGCCGGCGCGATTCTGCTGGCGCTCGCCGGAAGCGCGGGCGCGCAGGACGAGGGCCAGCCGGCCGGGTGGGTGAGCTCGCTGAGGCTTCTTCTCGGCCTCGTTCTCGTGGGCTTGGCGCTGAAGCAATGGCGCGGGCGGCCAAAGGAGAACGAGGAGCCTCAGACGCCGGCCTGGATGGAGGCTTTCGACTCGTTTTCGCCGGCCAAGACCGCCGGAGCGGCGGTCGTTCTGGCGGCGATCAACCCGAAGAATCTGATCTTGATCATCGCCGGGATGGCGGCAATCGCACAGGCGGGGGTCTCGGCGGAGGAGCAGGCCGTCGCGTTGCTCGTCTTCACCGCGATCAGCTCCCTCGGCACGGTGACGCCGGTGATCCTCTACTTCGCCCTCGGCGAGCGTTCCACGGGTGTCCTCGATCGCGTGAAGACATGGATGGCGGCCAACGCCGCGGTGATCATGGCTGTCGTCCTGATCCTCATCGCTGCGAAGCTGATCGGGGACGCGATCGCCGGCTTTGCTGCCTAGAGCGGGTCGGCCTGCTGGGCATATCCAGAGCGCGAATCCCTGCTCTGAGGGGTGTCGCCGCTGCACCGACTGCGAGCCCTTCTCTAACGGCGAGGGGTCGACGCAGATCAGTTCGCCAAGGTCCGGCGAGAGGACTCTCGTGCACACGAGCGTCCCGCCTCCTCCGGTACTAACGAGGCGCGAACTCGGCTGCTTTGACCCGACCCGAGATCGACGACAGAATCCCGTGGGTTCGCGCCCCATCAGGCAAGCAACGGTAGCCTCGGCCGGGTGTTCGACCACGTCGGCATCGCCGTCTCGGACCTCGCGGCCTCCGAGCGCTTCTACCGCACCGTCCTGAGCGTCCTGGGCGTCGAGCCCAGCCATGCGGACGCCGAGCTGGTCGAGTGGGACGACTGGGACATCGGGCCGACGGACCGCGAGCACCCTGTGACCCGCGGGCTCCACGTCGGCTTCCGCGCCCGCGACCGCGCGCAGGTCGACGCGTTCTGGCAGGCCGGGATCGACGCGGGGTACCGCGACGACGGCGCGCCGGGGCCGCGCACGCAGTACGGCCCCACGTACTACGGCGGGTTCCTGCTCGACCCGGACGGCAACAGCGTCGAGGCGGTCCACGGCGACCGCCAGGACGCCGTGCCCGCCGGCCGCGTCGACCACTTGTGGATCCGCGTCCGCGACACGCAGGCCGCCCGGCGCTTCTACACGACGATCGCCCCGCACGCCGGGCTCCGCCTGACGCACGACGAGCCCGAGCGCGTGCAGCTGTCCGGCCCCGACTACAGCTTCTCGCTCGTCCGGGACGAGCGGCCGCTCACGGAGCACGTCCACCTCGCGTTCCCCGCGCGCGAGGACGCCACGGTGCGCGCGTTCCACGCCGCCGCGCTCGCGGCGGGCTACGAGGACCACGGCGCGCCGGGCGAGCGCGCGGTCTACCACCCGGGCTACTACGGCGCGTTCGTGCTCGACCCGGACGGGCACAACGTCGAGGTCGTCAACCACAACCGGGCTTTGAGCGCCAGGCAGGTCGCCGGCCCACGCAAGTCCGCCTGAGCTGTAGGAATCGACCGCGCCGCTCAGGAAAGCACGCGCTCGAGCGC
>DASTPT010000047.1:0-14288 GCA_035762085.1 Actinomycetota bacterium
GGGTTCGTGCACCTGCTTCGCGGGAACGCCCACGGTGCCGTCACGCTGTTGCGCCGCGCCGCCTCGCGCCTGTCGCGCTACCCGGCCGGGCACCGCGGGGTGGACGGGCCGGCGATCGCCGCGGCCGCCGAGCAGGAGGCGTTCCGCGTCGAACGGGGCGAGCTCCAGCCGGGCCCGGACGCGCCGGCCCGGCCGCCGACGGTCTAGTCGCCCGGGCCCGGTATGGACGTTCGGACGTTGACTGCGAGCGCCGCGAACAGGGAGGATGAGCGTCGATGACGCGGCCTGCGGACGAGAGCGTGTTGGAGTGGAAGGGCCGGACCGGCCCCTTCACCGTGACGCTGGGCGAGGGCGTCTTCCACCCCACGCACACCAGCCGCACGCTCGCGGAGGCCCTGGAGATCGATCCCGACGACGTCGTGATCGACGTGGGCTGCGGCTGCGGCGTCCTGTCGTTCGTCGCCGCCCGGCTGGGCGCGAAACGCGTGATCGGCTGCGACCTGTCCGAGCGCGCGGTTACGATCGCGCGCGAGAACGCCGTGGAGCTCGGCCTGCAGGACCGCGTCGAGTTCCGGGTCGGCAACCTGCTCGAACCGGTGCGCGGCGAGCGGGCGACCGTCATCATCGGCGACGTCTCGGGCATCCCGGACGAGATCGGCCGCATCGCCGGCTGGTTCCCCGACGGGCACGCCGGCGGGCCGACGGGGGCGGAGCTGCCGGCCGCCATGCTGCGAAGCATCCGTGAGAACGACTGCCTCGTCCCCGGCGGACGGCTCTACCTGCCCACCGGGACGCTGCAGAACGAGCGGACGATCCTGGAAACGGCCCGGGCGCTGTTCGGCGCCCCGAACCTCCACCGGCTGCTCGAGCGCGACTTCCCGCTCCCCGACGTCGTCGCCCGCTCGAAGGCGGTGGCGCAGATGATGAAGGAGGGCGTCCTCGACCTCCGCGCCCGCGGGAGCCGGCTCCTGTGGAGCCTGCGGATCTGGCGGGTCGTGAACCCCGCCGGGAGTCCGGGGGGCGCGGCGCTTCCGCCTGCTTAGCGCGCCCCGTCCTCGGGCGGCCGGACCTCGACCACCGACTTGACCCAGTACCCCGCGTCGCGGAGGTGCTCGGCGCCGCCGCGATCGATCGCGAGAACGATGATGCCGACCGTGCAGCCCTCGGCCTCGAGAGCGCGGGCCGCGCGCAGCACCTGGGTCCCGGTCGTCGAGACGTCCTCGATCAGGGCGACCTGCGCGCCGGCGGGTGCGTGTCCCTCGACCTGGGACATCGTGCCGTAGGCCTTCGGCTCCTTGCGGACGACCGCGACCGGGAGGTGGACCTCGAGCGCGACCGCGGCGACGAGCAGGGTCGCCGCGCCCTCGGGCGCCGCGAGGTGCGTGATGCCCTCGGGCAGGACCTCGGCGACCGCGTGCGCGACCTCGCGCAGCAGGGGAGGGTCCGTGAGGAACCGGAACTTGTCGAAGTAGACGGTGGAGCGCTTCCCCGAGGACAGGACGAAGTCCCCGTGGAGCTCGGACGCACCGATCAACCGGTCCGCGAGGTCGTCGCCCATCGCGCGTAGCATAGGGCCCCGATGGGCGTGTACCGGGCGGTCGTGCGACCCGCGTTCTTCGCCCTTCCCCCGGAGGGCGCCCACCGCTTGGCGAACCGCCTGCTCGGACTGCCGCTCCCCTGGGAGCGGATCGGCGGCGCGACCGCCGATCCGGCGCTCGAGCGCTCGCTCGCCGGCGTCCCGCTCGCCAACCCGATCGGCCTGGCGGCCGGGTTCGACAAGACCGGGGCGCGTCTGGGCGCGCTCGGGCGGCTCGGATTCGGGTACGTCGTCGGCGGGACCTTCACACGGGCGCCCCGGGCCGGGAACCCGAAGCCCCGGATCGTCCGATACCCGTCGCGGGGCTCGATGGCGAACGCGATGGGCCTGCCGAACCCCGGCGCCGAGGCCGCCGCGCGCACGCTCGCCCGGGTGCGCCGCACCGCGCCCAGGTTCGCGAGCATCGCCGACGAGGCGCTCGGGGACGTCCTGGCGACGCACGCCCTCCTCGAGCCGCACGTCGACGGCGTCGAGCTCAACGCGAGCTGTCCGAACGTCTCGTGGGGCCGGGACCGCGACAACGAGGCTCACCTGGCATCGATCCTGCGGGAGCTGGGGTCCCGCCGGCGCACGCCGTTGATCGTGAAACTCCCGCCCTTCCGAGCCGACGTGGAGCGGGAGGTCGTCCTCGCCCTCGCCCGGATCGCCATCGAGGGCGGCGCCGACGGGCTCGTCTGCACCAACACGCGTCCGGTGGCCGAGCCCCGGCTGTCGGTCGGCGCCGGTGGCCTCTCCGGCCGAGCGTTGTTCGGCGACACCGTCCGGATCGTCGCCGAGGTGCGTGCCGCCACGGAGGGCGCCGTGCCCATCGTCGCCTGCGGCGGGGTGGCGTCCGCGGAGGACGCGCTCGCGTGCCTGCGCGCCGGGGCGACGGCCGTGCAGGTGTACACGGCCCTCGTCTACGTAGGCCCCCGACTCGTGGGTGAGCTCACCGCGGGGCTGGCGAGGGCCTTGCGGGGCAACGACGAGGCACTGGGCGCCGCGGCGCCGCTCGATCGTCCGTAGCGCAGGGGTTGCTGGCGGGTCGATTCCCGTTCAAGATGTGCCCTCTCCGCAGGGGGTTGGTGGGCATTGGGACAACCGCAGACCCGCGTTGACGACGCGCGCGCCGAGACCGGCGTCGGCGTTGCCGTTCGACTGGACGGTGTCGTCAAGCGGTTCGGCGACGTCACCGCCGTCGACCATGTGGACCTGGAGGTCCGCGAGGGGGAGTTCTTCTCGATGCTCGGACCCTCGGGCTCGGGCAAGACGACGTGCCTCCGGTTGATCGCCGGGTTCGAGGCCCCGACCGAGGGCAGCGTGTTCCTCGACGGTCAGGACGTGTCCGGTCTCGCGCCGTTCCGCCGAGACGTGAACACTGTGTTCCAGGACTACGCGCTGTTCCCGCACATGACCGTCGAGCAGAACGTCGAGTACGGGCTGAAGGTCAAGAAGGTGCCCAGCGCCGAGCGGCACCGTCGCGTCGCCGAGGCGCTCGGGATGGTCCGTCTCGAGGAGTACGGCGACCGGCGCCCCGCGCAACTGTCCGGCGGGCAGCGGCAACGGGTGGCGCTCGCCAGGGCGCTGGTCAATCGGCCGAAGGTGCTGCTGCTCGACGAGCCGCTCGGGGCGCTCGACCTCAAGCTCCGACAGGCGATGCAGATCGAGCTGAAGCAGATCCAGCAGGCGGTCGGGCTGACGTTCGTCTACGTGACGCACGACCAGGAGGAGGCGCTCACGATGAGCGACCGCCTCGCGGTGTTCAACCACGGCAGGGTCGAGCAGGTCGGGACCCCGGCCGAGGTCTACGAGCGCCCTACCACCGAGTTCGTCGCCGGATTCGTCGGCACGTCGAACATCCTGTCCGGGGTGGTCGCGGAGAGGATCGCCGGTTCGCCCGAGCCGTTCACCGTCCGCCCCGAGAAGATCCACCTCGTTGATCCGGCGTCGCCCGTCCGTGACGACGAGTGCACCGTGACGGGACACGTCCGCCAGGTCGTGTACATCGGCGCGCTCACGAAGTACATCGTCTCCCTCGACGAGGGCGGGGAGCTGGTCGTGTTCCAGCAGAACCTCACGACCTCGTCGATGGAGGCGCTCCAGGTGCAGGGCCGAGCCGTGCGCCTGACCTGGAGCAGGAAGAACAACCGCCCGGTCGAGCAGGCCGGCGGTTCGGATGGGTCGCAGGACCCAGAGGAGGGGGACGCATGACGAAGTGGATGCGCCTGTGGGCGCTCCTGTCCATCCTCGCCGTGATCGCCACCGCGTGCGGCGGTGACGAGGGGGACGGCGATGGCGGCGGCGATGGCGGCGGCGATGGCGGCGTCATCACCGAGGTCGGGGAGGGCGAGGGCCAGGTCAACGTCATCGCCTGGGCCGGCTACATCGAGGACGGCTCCACCGATCCGGCCTACGACTGGGTCACGCAGTACGAGGCCGACACCGGGTGCGAGGTGAACGTCAAGGTCGCGAACACCTCGGACGAGATGGTGTCCCTGATGCAGGAGGGCGGCGGGCAGTTCGACCTCGTCACGGCGTCCGGCGACGCCAGCCTTCGCCTGATCGAGGGCGAGACCGTCCAGGAGGTCAACCTGGACCTCATCCCGTCCTACGACACGGTGGACGAGCGGCTGCAGGACGCGCCGTGGCACACCGTCGATAGGGACGGCGACGGGACGGCGGAGCACTACGGCACTCCGTACCAGTGGGGCGGCAACGTCCTCATGTACAACACCGAGGTCTTCGGGGACGAGACGCCAACGTCCTGGAACGTCGTCTTCGAGGAGCAGACGCTCCCCGACGGCAAGAGCAACAAGGGCCGGGTCCAGGCGTACGACGGCGCGATCTACATCGCGGACGCCGCGTTGTACCTGCGAGCCCACAACCCCGAGCTCGGCATCGAGGACCCGTACGCGCTGACGCGCGAGCAGTTCGACGCCGCGCTGGAGCTCCTGCGCCAGCAGCGCGAGCTCGTCGGCCGGTACTGGCACGACGCCTTCGTGCAGATGGAGGACTTCACGAACCGCGAGGCCGTCGCGAGCTCGTCCTGGCCGTTCCAGGTCAACTACCTGAAGTTCTTCGAGGAGCAGCCGATCGACATGGTCGTCCCGGAGGAGGGCGCGACCGGTTGGGCCGACACCACGATGATGCACGCCGAGGCCCCGAACCCGAACTGCGCCTACCAGTGGATGGAGTGGTCGCTGAACCCGAAGGTCCAGGGCGACCTGGCGTCGTGGTTCGGCTCGGTGCCGGCGGTCCCCGCGGCGTGCGAGGGCAACGAGCTCCTCGGCGAGGACGGCTGCCAGCTGAACGGGATCGACAACTTCGACCAGATCGAGTTCTGGAAGACGCCGTCGTCGGACTGCTTCGACGACGACGACGCGACCGAGTGCGTGCCGTACCACGAGTGGGTCACGAAGATGGTCGCGGTCATCGGCGGCCAGTAAGCCGTCCGGGCGTGATCCAGCTGACGACCGAGGAGGCGCGCCGGGGCCCTGAGGGGCCCCGGCGTCGCCTTGCCAGGAGGCGCTCGTGTCGGTGACGACGCCGGAAGGTTCCGCGAGCACCTCGTCCCTGCACCGGGCGAGCGCGTTCTTCTACCGCCACCCGGTGGTCAAGCTGCTGCTGCTCCTGCTGCCGGGGCTGCTGTGGCTCGGGGTGCTGTACCTCGGCTCGCTCGGGTCGATCGTCGTCTACAGCTTCTGGTCGCTCGAGGAGTTCACCGGGCTGATCTCGAAGCGGTTCACGACGTCGACGTTCGCTCAGCTCACCGATCCGGCGAACTACGAGATCGTGATTCGCACCGTCGGGATGGCGGCCGCGGTGTCGATCGCCTGTGCGGTCCTCGCGTTCCCGATCGCGTACTACATGGCCCGGTACGCGACCCCGCGCACGAAGACGTTCCTGTACATCGCCGTGATCATGCCGCTCTGGAGCAGCTACCTCGTGCGCGCCCTGGCGTGGCGCTCGATCCTCGCGGGCGAGGGCGTCCTGATGTGGACCCTGGAGCGCTTGGGGCTGGACGGCGTCGCGCGCGCGATCCTCGGGGCACCGATCGTGGGGGGCCCATCGCTCGTCCAGTCGAAGTTCAGCCTGTTCATCGTGTACGTGTACCTGTGGCTGCCGTTCATGATCCTGCCCGTGCAGGCCGCGCTCGAACGGGTCCCGGTGAGCTTCCTCGAGGCGTCGAACGACCTCGGGGCGCACCCGTGGACCACGTTCCGGCGGATCGTGCTGCCGCTCGCGAAGCCGGGTCTCGTGGCGGGGTCGATCTTCACGTTCTCGCTCACGCTCGGCGACTTCATCCTGCCGCAGATCTTCGGCACGTCCGAGTTCTACCTGGGCCAGATGGTGTACGTGCAGCAGGGCGTCGCCGGGAATCTCCCGTTCGCCGCCGTCTTCACGTCGGTCGCGATGGTGGTGATGATCGTCTACCTGTCGATCGCCAAGCGCGCGGGGGCGTTCGAGGCGCTGTGAGCGGACCCGGCGCTCCTCGGGCGGGCCTCGGCCTGAAGCTGGCGTCGGGCTTCGTGTTCCTGTTCCTGTACTTCCCGCTCCTGATCATCGTCCTGTACGCGTTCACCACGCAGTCGTCCGCGTTCACGTTCCCGCCGCCGGGCTTCACGACGCGGTGGTTCTCGACGGCGTTCGCAGACGAGGACATGTGGGAGGCCGTGCGGCTCTCGCTCACGGTGGCCGCGATCTCGACGGTGATCGCGATCGTCCTGGGTGGGCTGCTCGCGGGGGCGGTCTACCGGGCGCGCTTCTTCGGGCGCAACGCGGTCGCGTTCATCGTCGTGCTACCGATCGCGCTCCCCGGCATCGTCACGGGGATCGCGCTGCGGTCCACCATGTCGCTCGGCGACGTCGGCTTCGGCCTGTGGACGATCGTGATCGGGCACGTCACGTTCTGCATCGTGATCGTCTACAACAACCTGGTCGCGCGCCTGCGGCGGATGTCGCCGAACGTCGTGGAGGCCTCGGCGGACCTGGGCGCCTCGGGCATGCAGACGTTCCGCTTCATCCTGCTGCCGAACCTGGCGACCGCGTTGCTGGCCGGCGGCATCCTCGCCTTCGCGCTGTCGTTCGACGAGATCATCGTCACGACGTTCACCGCGGGCCAGCAGCAGACGCTGCCAATCTACATCTTCTCGATCCTGTTCCGACCGCGGGCCAAACCGGTCACGAACGTCGTCGCGCTGCTCGCCATCGCGATCACGTTCTTCCCCATCATGCTCGCGCAGATCCTGACCCGGGACACGGCCGGCACGCGGAGCCGCTGACGCCCTACAGGTACTGCCCGGGCGTCTTGGGCGCCTCGGCAGGTCCCTGGCCGGGGGGCAGGCCGCGGCGGCGGAGCTCCTCGAACTGCGCCCGAGCGGCCGCCTGCTGCGCGAACAGCGCGGCCTGGATGCCGTGGAAAAGCCCCTCGAGCCAGCCCACCAGCTGCGCCTGTGCGACGCGGATCTCGGACTCGCTCGGCACGCCCTGCATCGGCGGCGCCAGGGAGTCCAGCTCCTCCTTCAGGTCGGGCGAGAGCACCTCCTCGAGCTCGCCGACCGAGCGTTCGTAGATCTGGGCCAGGCGCAGGCGCCCTGGCTCGTCGAGGGAGGCCTGGCGCGTCTGCTCGAGCAGCTCGCGGACCATGCTGGCGATCCGGAGGAGCTTCGCGGGATGGACGACCGCCTCCTGCGGCGGCTGGTCGGGACCGTCGACGACCTCTGCGGGCATCGACGGGACCTGCTGTCCTTCGGCTGGGTTCTGGGGGTCCATGCCCCCACGGTAGCAGCGGCCGGACGAGGTAGCCGGGTCAGCCGGCGAGCTCCTCCCAGAGCAGCGCCTCGGCCAGACAGGCGCGCCCGAGGTCCGCCAGGTCCACGCTCTCGTCGACCGAGTGGTACTGGCTCTTCTCGTCCGAGACGCCGTAGATCAGGATCTCGGCGTCCGGGTACGTCCGCGCGAGGATCGGCACGAGCGGGACCGAGCCGCCGCTGCCGCTCTCGACCGCGGGGCGTCCGTAGGCGGTCTCCATCGCGCGCCGCATGGCCCCGAACGCGTGGCCCGTGCTCGCGACGCGGAGCCCGTGTCCGCCCTCGCCGCGCTTCACGTCGACCTCGACGCCCCACGGCGCGTTCGCCTCCACGTGCGCGGCCAGCAGGTCCATCGCGCGGGTGGGGTCGTCCCCCGGCGCGATCCGCAGGCTGATCTTGGCGCGCGCGACCGGGACCAGCTGGTTCGAGGCCTCCCGCACCCGCGGCGCGTCGATCCCGAGCACCGAGACCGCCGGCGCGCTCCACAGGCGCTCGGCGATCGTGCCCGTGCCGATCAGCCGGACGCCGGGCCGGACGCGGGCGTCGCGTCGGAAGTCTTCCTCGGGCATCTCCACCCCGTCCCACGGCAGGCGGGCCAGGCCGTCGATCGCGACGTTGCCCGCATCGTCCTGGAGGGTCGCGAGGATCCGCGCGAGCGCGCTGATCGCGTCGGGCACGACGCCGCCGAACACCCCGCTGTGCACGGCGAGGTCGAGCGTCCGAACGGTCACCGTCACGTCGACGACCCCCCGGATCGAGGTCCCGAGGGCCGGGACGCCCGTCCGCCAGTTGCCGCCGTCGGCGATGCACAGGACGTCGGCGGCCAGGAGGTCGCGATGGCCCTCGATCAGGAAGGGGAGGTGCTCGGTGCCGGCCTCCTCCTCGCCCTCCACGATCACCTTCACGGTGACCGGCGGCCGACCCTCGAAGGCGCGCATCGCCACCGCGTGCAGCACGATGCCGCACTTGTCGTCGGACGATCCGCGTCCGTACAGCCGACCGTCCCGGACCTCGGGCTCGAAGGGCGCCGAGGTCCACTCCTCGACCGGTCCCTCCGGCTGCACGTCGTGGTGCGCGTAGAGCAGGATCGTCGGCGCCCCGGGGGGACCGGCCACCTCGCCGAACACGGCGGGGTGGTCCACGCCGTCGGGGAGCTCGATCAGGCGGACGCCGCCGTAGCCCGCCGCCCGCAGGATCTCGGCCGTTGCCTCGGCCGAGGCGCGGACGGGCGCCGGGTCGTACTCGGGGAACGCGATCGAGGGGATGCGCACGAGGCGCTCGAGGTCGGCGGTCGCCTGCGGCATCGCTTCGGCGACCGCGGTCCGGAGGTCGTTCACGCTCGGCACGAGGGTCCTTTCCCGGTCGGATGCGCCGGAACCATATCGAACCGGTCGAAGGTCCCGCCGGAACCCGGGCGTCCGGCCCACCCCCGGCGGACGCCGGACCCGGACCCTCGCGTTGGACCCAGGGAGAGCCGACCAGCGACCGGAAGGACCACGAGATGAACGGGATCCGCGTCCGCCACGAGGGCGGCGACCGCTACCGCATCGCGATCCGCGGACACGAGGTGCTCGTCGACCAGCCCATCGACGACGGGGGAGAAGACACCGCCCCGACGCCGACCGAGCTGTTCGTCGCCGGCCTCGCGAGCTGCGTGGCGTTCTACGGCGGCCGCTACCTGCGCCGGCACGAGCTGCCGACCGAGGGACTGGCGGTCGAGTGCGGGTTCGTGTTCGCCCCGGACCGGCCGGCGCGTGTCGGCAAGGTCGAGATCGTCGTTCACCTGCCCGAGGGCTTCCCCGACGAGCGGCGCCGGTCGTTCCTGTCGGTCGTCGAGCACTGCACGGTCCACAACTCGCTCGTGCAGCCCCCCGAGGTGGGGATCGCGCTCGAGCCCTAGCCCGGCCGCTGCTACGGGTAGAGGCGTTCGATCCGCCAGCCCCCGACCGCGCGGACGTAGCGGAACCGGTCGTGCAGGCGGTGCCGCCGGCCCTTCCAGAACTCGAACTCCTCGGGGGCGAGCCGGTAGCCGCCCCAGTTCGGCGGGAGGGGGACCTCCTCGCCCGGGAAGCGTTCGGCCATCGTCCGGAACGCGGCGTCGAGCTCCTCCCGAGAGCCGGCCGGAGCGCTCTGGCGTGACGCCCACGCGCCGAGCCGCGCCTCGCGCGGACGTGTGCGGAAGTACGCGAGCGACTCCTCGTCGCCGATCGGGGCCACCGTCCCGGTCGCGGTGGCCTGCCGGTGGAGCTCCCGCCACAGGAACACCACGGCGGCGTGCGGGTTCTGGGCGAGGTGCCGGCCCTTGCGGCTCTCCCGGTTCGTGAAGAAGGTGAGGCCTCGCTCGTCGAGGCCCCGGAGCAGCACGTGGCGGACCGCGGGACGCCCGGTCGCGTCGGCCGTGGCGAGCGCCATCGCCTCGGGGAGCTCGATCCCCGCGCGCTCGGCGTCGGCCAGCCACCCCCGGAGCTGCGCGACCGGGTCCGGGTCCAGGTCACCCTCGGCGAGCGGCTCGTCTCCGCGTTCGACGTGTGTCATCGGAGGTCCCGCGGGGCGACGAGGGACTCGAGCGTGGCGCGCCCGGCGCCGAGTCCGCGCCAGGGTCCCTCGAACGCCAGGGTGACGAGCGCGCCGGTCGGGAGCTTCTCGCGTAGACGCTCCAGGTCCCGGCCGCTCGCGGCGAGGTCGAGCGCGAGGTCCTGCAGCGTCGGGTTGTGGCCGATGACCATCGCTCGCGCGGACGCATCGGATAGCGAGCGGAGGCGGTCCAGGACGTCCTCGGCGTCGCCGCCGTAGAGCCCGTCCTCGACGAGGACCTCCGGCTCGCCGAGCGCCGGCAGCACGATCTCGAGCGTCTGCCGAGCGCGGACCGCGGTGGAGCACAGCACTACCTCCGGGCGGACGCCCTCCGCCCGGAGGTGCTCGGCCACGCGGCCGGCGGCTCGACGTCCGCGCGGCGCGAGCGGACGCTCGCGGTCGGCCAGCCCGGGTTCGTCCCAGCTCGACTTCGCGTGGCGGAGCAGGTCGAGACGGGTCATCGGCGGCTCGCGGCGGGCCGTCGGGTCGCGCCGAGCACCTCGCACTGCCGCACGAACCCGCCCTCGGCGCCGCGCAGGCACGTGTCGGTCCCCCCGCCTCCGAACAGCCCGTCGTAACCGCCCCGGCCCCGGAGGGCGTCGTCGCCCTGTTCGCCCACGATCAGGTCGTTGCCGAGCTGGCCGTCGACGGTGTCGTCACCCGGTCCGGCCAGGATCAGGTCGGAGCCGTCGCCGGCCCGGATGTCGTCGCTCCCGTCGCCGCCGCAGATCACGTCGACGGCCGACGTGCCCTCGAGCGTGTCATCACCCGGCGTTCCCGAGACGGTGCAGGCGGGACGTGGCTCCCACGAGGGAGCCAGGTCCGGCGCCGCATGCGTCGTGAGCCGCGCCGGGTTCGTGCCGTCCGCATCGATCGTCCAGATGTCGATGTTGCCGCCGCCCGCCGGGAACGCGACGTACGCGAGCCTCGTGCCGTCGGGCGACCACACCGGATCCGACTCCTCCGCCGGCGTGTCGGTGAGCTGCATGAGGTTGGACCCGTTCGCACCCATCACGAACAGGTCGTGGCTGCCGCTCGCGCAACAGCTCGTGAACGCGATCCGGCTCCCATCCGGCGACCAGGCCGGGTTCGCATCGATCCGGGCGTTGTCGGTGAGCCGCTCGCGTCCGCCCCCGTCGGCGTCCATGACGTAGATCTCGGGGAAACCGCCGTCGCGATCGCTCACGAACGCGATCGTCGAGCCGTCCGGCGACCACGCTGGGTCCGCGTCGTAGCTCCCGGCCGGCTGGCTCGTGAGCTGCTCGCGATCGCGGCCGTCCACGTTGATCGTGAACAGCCGGAACGGGCCGCGACGCGACGTACGGGCCGTGTAGACGAGCCGGGTGCCGTCCGGCGACCAGGCCGGGTGTCGCTCGGGCACCGCCGTCGGCCGCACGCGCGACAGTCCGCCAGGGCCCCGGACGAACAGATCCGTGCCCGAACCGGGCCGCGAGCGGCGCGCGAACGCTATGCGATCGCCCTCGGGCGACACGGCGGGATCGAGCTCGTCGGCCGCCCCGGTCCGCGTCAGGCGGGTCTCGCCGGAGCCGTTCGGCGCGACGGAGAACAGGTCGCTGCGGTCACCGCGATCGCTCCGGAACACGATGTGGCCGTTCGTCGCGGGGAACGCGTGCGCCCGGTCGGCATGCACGGATATCGCGACGCCCGCGACCAACAGGAGGGCTGTCGAGAGGGAGAGGTTGCGCATGAGGACTACCATCGACCCTTCGTGGAACCTAGCACCCTCCGAGGACCGAGGTCGCTCGTCCCGGCGCTGCTCGCGGCGGCGCTCCTCGTGTCGCTGCTCCCTTCGCCCGCCTGGGCCGGTCGCGGCGACCGGTACGAGCCGACGAGGCGTGACGTCCGCTTCGCTGATCGTCTGTCGCCGCTCGCGGAGGGGGAGAGGACGAGGGTCGTCCGGCGGCGGATCGCGCCGGGCCTGACGTTCGTCAAGATCGTCGACCGCAGGACCCCGCGCCGGATCTTCGTCCTGCGCGCGGACGTCGCGAACCAGCCGCTCACGTTCGACGTGACGCTTGCGGGAAACAGCCTCCCCGCGCGCGCGACGACCAGCGCGATGGCGAGGCGCGGCGGAGCCCTCGCGGCGATCAACGGTGACTTCTCCGACCGGAGCACCGGCCGCCCGATCCACCCGTTCGTGGAGGACGGGACGTTCGTGCACGCGCCGGTGGTCCGAGGGACCGCCTTCGTCGTACCGCGGAGCGAGACCCGGGCGATCGTGGCACGCCCCGAGCAGACCGTCGTCGTGGAGGATCCCGCGCGGGGGTTGACGTGGACGGTAGACCGGTGGAACGCAGGCGATCCGCTCATCGGCGAGATCGCGGGCTTCTCGGCCGTCGGCGGAACGCTCGCGCCGCCGCCGACCGACGTGTGCTCGATCCACCTTGCGCCGTCGGGACCCGTCCGGACGTCCGACCCGACCGGACTCCAGCGGACCTACGCCGTCGACGGGCGCGCGTGCGCCGCCGAGAGCATGGACGTGACGTCCGGCGTGGTGCTGTCGGCGATCGCCGGCACGGACGAGGCGACGAAGTTGTTCGCGACGGCCCTCGGCACGAGCCTCACGATCCGGTGGGACACGGGCTTCGCCAACGCGTTCGACGTGCTGGGCGGCGGCGCGAGGTTGGTCGACGGCCGGGAGGTCGCGGTGCCCGCGGGATGCCGGGTCGGGAGTTGCCACGCCGATCCGCGCACGGGCATCGGCGTGCAGGGCGATGGCCGGCTGCTGCTCGTGGTCGTCGACGGTCGCCGACGCAACTACTCGATCGGGCTCACCACCCGGGCGTTCGCGCGCCTGATGCGGCGGCTCGGCGCCGAGGACGCCGTGAACCTGGACGGCGGCGGCTCGAGCACGATGGTCGTCGAGGGCGACGTGATGAACCGACCGTCGGACGGGCGAGAGCGTCCGATCGGCAACGCGGCCCTGATCCTGCCGGGCCCGGATCCGGGCGAGTAGGCGGGGAGAGCGCCCCACGACCGAGTTCGTTGCGGCCCCAACCGGTAACGGCAGCGGCCCCCTCGCGGGGGCCGCTTCACCGTCCCGAGTGGTTCAGGCAGCGGGGACCTAGTTCTCACACTTCTTTATCGTGTCCTTGCCAGGTCCGCCCTTGCAGACGTCCGTGCCCTTGCCACCGTTCAGCAAGTCCTTCCCCTTGCCACCCTTCAGCCTGTCGTTCCCCTTCTTGCCGAAGATGTCGTCGTTGCCTCCGCCTCCGAGCAGGAGGTCCCTGCCTCCCTTACCGTTGATCTCGTCGGCACCACCCTTGCCGCAGATGATGTCGGCAGCACCGGTGCCGATCAGTGTGTCGGAGGCTCCGGTGCCGATGACATCGTTCCGGGGGTCACCCTCGAACCCGGGGCACTCCGGGGGGACGCCCTGCCAGACCTTCGTGGCCGTGGCCGTTGGCTCTCCCTCGTCGCACGTGCCGCTGTCATCCACATCGAGGCATGCGGTGATCGTGTTGGTCACATCGGCGTCGTTCGTGAAGACGAAGTCCGCCTCTCCGGCCGCATCGGTCGTGAGGTTCCCGGCCGCCGGCGTCGGGGTCCCGCCGCCTGACACGCTGACGTGCACCGCTGCGCCCTCGACGGGAGCGGCGGATGCGTTCAGCACCGTCGCGGTCACGACGTGAGCCGTACCAGGCTCGTTCGTCTCGGTGAGCGGCGCGAGGGTGATGGTGTCGGTCACCTCGACCCACACCTTTGTCGCGGTGTCGGAAGGCTCCATCCCGCACGTGCGGCTCTCGTCGAGGTCGATGCACGCGGTGATGGTGTTCGTGCCTGCCGTGTCGTTCGTGAACGCGAACTCCGCCTCGCCCGCGACGTCCGTCGCGTCGTCGCCCGCGGCAGGCGTTGGTGTCCCGTCACCTGTCACGTCGAAGTGGACGTCCACGGCCTCGAACGGCTCCTCGAACTGGTCGAGAACCGTCGCTGTCACGGTGTGGCTCGTGTCGGTCGGGTTCGTCCCCGTGGCCGGCGCGAGCTCGATGGTCGTCGGCACGGGGTCTTGCCACAACTTCTCTGCCGTGTCGCAGGTCTCCGTTCCAGCGATGCACGCGGTGATGGTGTTCGCCGACACCTCCGAATTGGTGAAGGTGAACTCCACCTCGCCGTTCGCGTCCGTGTTCTGGGTGAGCGCGGTTGGGTTCGGCGAACCATCCTCGTCCACGTTGATCTCGACGGAGACGCCGGCGACCGGGGCGTCGAACTGATCGGTGACCTTCGCGACCACGGTGTGGTCCTCACCTGGTTGGTTCAGTCCCATCTCCGGTGTGAGCTCAATCGTCGTCGGGACCGGGTCGTCCCAG